>URGQ01000014.1 GCA_900547385.1 uncultured Oscillospiraceae bacterium
AAGCCGCCTGCGGCGGCTTGCTCTGCGGGCCCCGCCCTTCGCACAAACTTTCCCTATGAAAAAGCCGCCCCTGTCGGGGCGGCTCTGTTTTTATGCAGCTAAGGCTGTCTTTGCAGCGATGCCGCAATGGCCCTGGCGGCTTCTACCGTCAGATGTGCGGCAGTTGAAAATTCCTCCGAATGGACCCGGCGGAACATGCCCACCACGCCAATGGTATACCGTACTCGCCCTTCGGCATCGGCTATAGGCGCTGCAATGGCGCGCAGGCCAATCCGGTGCTCGCCATCTTCAATGGCATAACCGCGTTCCCGCGTAGCAGCCACATCAGCCTGGATTTGCTCCGGGGTGGTGTGGGTATGGGGGGTGTAGGCGACCGGCTCGCCGCGGCACACCTGCCGCATAGCATTCTCATTCCACGCCAGGAACACCTTGCCCTGGGCGGTGCAATGCAGCGGCATACGGGTGCCGGGCGCTAATGCGACACGCAGCGGGTTGGGGGCTTCGGTGACCTCCAGCAGCAGGGCATCGGTGCCATCCAGTGCCGCCAAGAATGCGGTCTCGCCTGCCCGATTGGCCAGGCCTTGCAGGAAGGGCCGACTGATGGCGGTAATGTTCCGGCTGCCGCTGGCCGCACACCCCAGTTCAAACAGGTGTAGCCCCAGTCCGTAGCAGCCATCCTCAGCGGATTGTTCTACCAACCCGGTTTCCCGCAGGGTGGAGATAATGCCGTGCAGGGTGCTTTTGGGCAGTTCCGTGCGCCGCGCAATCTCCCGCAGCGGCATGGGTGCGCCAGCCTCCGCCAGGATCTCCAGGATTCTGACCGCTTTTTCAATTGATTGTACCCGTCCGCCTGCTTCCAGCATGTGTGTGTTCGCCCTCCCGTTTATCTTATAAGAGAATAATGCTTAGCTTATATTATACTGCTTTTTCGCATAGGTTACAAGTCGGTTTGCACGGAAATGGGCAAAAAATATTTGATAATGCAGCATCGAAGCATAAAAGCATCCGGCCATCGTAAAATGGCCGGATGCTTCTATCAAAGTTTTGTTTACGCGGCAGCCTTTACTTCTACGGTGCCGATGGAGTTGGCAACCAGAGCGTTATAGGCCTCATCGGTCAGGTCGGTGTGATAGAACAGCTTGAAGTACTCGGTCACCTCGGCCTGCAGATCATAGTCGGCAGCATCCGGGTACAGCAGCTTGGCCATCCACATCATGCCCAGCATCCGCTGCACGCTGGGGGGGAAGCCCATCCAGTTGTAGGGGCCGTTGGGAACCTCATAGTAGCGGCCCTCCTTGATGGCTGTAACACCCTGCCAGGCGGGATCCTCACCAACGGTAGCGTATACGCTGCCGGGGGCAAATAGAATCACATCAGGATTCCACTTCAGGATCTGCTCAATATCAACCTCGTTGCCGGTGCCCTTGGAGGAGGGGGATTCTACAACTGCTAGGTTGTTGGAAAGCAGGTCAATGATCTCGGCATGGTAGCTGCCCTTGGCGATGACATTCTGGCCCTTATCGCCCAGGCAGTACAGCAGGTTTACCTTCTTTACACTCGCGGCGATCTCATTGGTGCGGTTATAAATCTTGTCGCAGTACTCACCCAGGGTGTTGCCCTCGGTCTCCTTGCCCAGCAGGGTGCCCAGGGTGCGGTAGGTATCCCCCATGCTGCCGGTGTAGCAGTCAATGTGAACGAAAGGAATCCCGGTCTGCTCCTGCAGAGCGTTCAGGTCATCGGCCATGCCGTCCTTCTGCTCGCCTACATCAATAACCACCTCGGCACCGGATTGCAGCAGGGTTTCCAGGTTCAGCTCTCCCTTGCCGCCGTACAGCTGGCCCAGCAGAGGCAGATTGTAGTACTCATCGGGGATCAGCCCCTTGGCCTCATCCGCCCAGCCGTTGGCGATACCGACCATCATATCGGGAGCGATAGCGAATACCACGATCTGGGCCAAAGGACCGGAAATGGCGATCTTACTAAGATTGGCGGGCAGGGTCACTTCGCGGCCCAGGGAATCAGTAAAGGTGCGGGTGGCGGGCGCGGGATCCGGAGTAGGATCATTGTTCTGTCCGCAGCCGGTCAGCGCCAGGGTGGCGGTCATCATGGCTGCCAGCAGAACGCTAAGCATTTTTTTCATATCTTTTCTCCTTCTGTTTGTTCTTTTAGGATTTTATAACTCAGGGATATCCCTGCTGTCCAACCGGATAATGCCCATTACCTTAGGCTGCGGCAGGTACCATGGGAATTCAGTATCCCCGGTGGCGGTCAGCCGCGCGCATACTGCTTCTTCGGTTACGGCAGCGCCGCTCCGCTCGTAGATCTCAAAAAAACGACAGGCGTCGTCCAGACTCCGGAAAGGCTGTCCCATTTCCAGCGTCAATGTTTCGCCGGTATGGGGGATGCCGTATCCATCCAGAAGCGCCATGGTGTCGGTGTAGCTTTCGTGGCCCATCTTCTGCTTGCCCAGCGAGAAGCGATGCTCGCTCCAGCCCTTTTTGATGATGATAACGGGTCCACAGCACTGCTCCTTAGCGATGCGCAGCGCTTCGTTCCCAGTGCCAAAGAAGCAGAATACCATGGCATCATAGGGCTCATCGGGCGGCAGTTCCGCTATCTCACCGCAGCGGATATCTACATTCTTGATTTTTTCTTTATCGCAATTTGCGGCCAGAACCGCCAGTGCCTCCGGGCTTACATCTACCGCCGTTACTTGTCGGCAGTAGGGGGCCAGCTGCAGGCTGAGGTACCCCAACCCACAGCCCGCATCACACACATGGGCGTTTTCGGGCAATCGCTTGGCAAGGCATTCCGCCAGCAAATGGTGGTAGTCGCTGTGTTCGCTGGCATCCCGCAAAAAGCGGATCATATCTTCATTCCAAATAAACATCAGTCATCCTCCTTCAGCAGCGGAATGATCAACCGTCCTTCTTCCGCTTCCGCCAGGCGGGTTTTGATGCTATAAAGCGTCTCCAGCAGTTCAGGGGTTATCACCTTCTCCGGAGCGCCGCCAGCGCAAATCACGCCATCGTGCAGCGCCAGGATGCGGTCCGAAAAAAGCAGTGCTTGCTGCGGATTGTGGCTGGAAAGCAGGATGGTATACCCCTGCCGGGCCAACGCCCTTACCCGCTGCATCACCCGCAGCTGGTTGCCGTAGTCCAGGCTGCTGGTCGGCTCATCCATGATGAGCAGCTCAGTCTGTTGGGCTAGTGCCCGGGCAATCAGCACCAGTTGCTGCTCGCCGCCGGAAAGTCTGCCGTAGCTGCGGCTCTCCATGTCCGCAATCCCAACCTGTGCCAGGGCTTCTCGTGCTATGGCCACTTCCTTGGCGCCGGGGCTTTGCAGGCCCCGTACCCGGTGTGTGGTGCCCATTAGTACCATCTCCAGCACAGTATAGTGGAAGGTAGGGGTATGGGTCTGCGGGATATAGGCCACCTTGGCCGCGATCTCCCGCGGCTGCATGTTTTTTACCTCTCGGCCCTCTATGGTGATGCTGCCCTGGTAGCTGTGGTACAGCCCCAACAGGCAGCGGAACAGCGTACTTTTTCCGGCGCCGTTGGGTCCCAGCACCGCAATCAGCTGCCCTTTTTGGGCAGCAAAATCCACCCCATGCAGAATTTCATTTTTTCCGTAGGAGAAGCATACACTCTTGGCTTCTATGGCAGGGTAGCTCATACGCCGCCTCCCTTCTGGCGCATCAGGTAAATAAAGAACGGCGCACCGATAAAGGCAGTCAGAATGCCGATGGGGATTTCCACCGCCAGCAGGTTCCGGCTGATGTTATCCACCAGCAGCAGAAAGGTGGCTCCAAACAGCATCGAGGCCGGGAGCAGCTTGCGGTAGTCATTGCCGATATACCGACGGCACAGGTGGGGGATGACTAGACCTACCCAGCCGATCAGACCGCTGACCGAAACCGAAGCGGCGGTGACCAGCGTGGCGCATACCACTACAATCAGCCGCAGCAGGGTGGTATTGATCCCCAGCGCGCGGGCTTCTTCCTCGCCCAGGGTCAGCAGGTTCAGCCGCCAACGGATCAGCAGCAGCGGGATAAGCCCCAGTGCCATGGGAAAGACAGCAAAACGGATATCTACCCCGCGGGTACCGGAAAGACTGCCCATCAGCCAGTAGGTGATTTCCGGAAGCTTACTGCCGGGGTCCGCCACCAGCTTGATGTAGGAAGTCCCTGCCGAAAAGAGCGAGCTGACCATAATACCGGCCAAAATCAAGTTAACAGTTTTCTGCCCCGGGGCACGCTGACCGATCACAAAGACCAGCAGCACCGTAAGCAGGCTGAAAAAGAAAGCGTACAGGGTGATCATAGCGGAGGAACGCCCATGCAGAATGGCCAGTGCCGCGCCAAAGCAGGCACCGGTGGAAGCACCCAGCAGATCGGGGGCCGCCATCGGGTTCTGGAAAACGCCCTGGTAGCATGCACCGGCGGAAGCCAGGCAGCAGCCCACCAGACAGGCCATAATAATGCGGGGCATCCGGATATTCAGCACGATGGTCTCCATTACGGAGGGCCAGGTCACAGGCACGGCAAACAGCCGCTCGGTGGCAAAGCCAAAAGGCTTACCTACCCAGTTTACCAGAGCGGTCAGCACCCGCTGCAGTCCCTCGGCCATCAGTCCCAGGAACTGCCCCAGTGTAAGGGATACCCCATACCGCCCCAAAAAGAAGGACCCCCAAAAGACCGCCAGCAGCAGGGCGGCCAAGGCCCACAGCCGGGCAGCGCCGCCTGTGGAACGATCCTTTTTCAGTTGTTTGGCGGGGGTGGTCATATAGTTGCTCTCCTTGCGGGCTATCTCTTATCCTAACTATAAAATATCCGCAATAATTTTGCAATGAAAAATTATAATTTCATAATTTAATAAGATGCGATCATCTCATTACAGAATAATGGTACTGATAATTATAGCCCCCGCGCGTGGCGGGGGCAATGATTATTATTCGGCATTAGCGAAATATTATTCGGTAATTCAGAATTATATACTTTTCCTCCGAATATCTTATTTCGTCGCCTGCCGGAATTCCTTTTTTCCGTAGAAGAACAGCGCCAAAGCGCCGGGCCCTACATGGGCGCCGGTCATCGGCTCGTAGCAGGCATTAATGATGTTCTTCGGTGGGTGGTTGCGGTTCAGCAGTGCAATCAGCGCTTCCGCGTCCTCGGGGCAGTCGCCGTGTGCAATGCCGATGGTTTCGCATTCGGCGTGTTCCACATAGCGGTCATATTGCTCCGCCATCAGTTCAATGGATTTCTTCCGACCCCGCACCTGCGCAAAGCATACAATTTTCCCTTCCGGGTCCCCCTTCAGCAGCGGCTTTATCTGCAAAACGGTGCCAACGGCAGCCTTCAGGTTGCTGATGCGCCCGCCTTTTTTCAGGTATTTCAGGTTATCCACGGTAAAGACCTGGCACATATTATGGCGGCCTTCCAGCAGGCGGTCGGCCGCGGTATCAATATCTATCCCTTCGGCCCGGTATTCCACGGCTTTCAGTACTTGCAGGCCCTCTCCCAGCGAAGCCGAAAGCGTATCCACCAGCCGTATTTTCCGTTCCGGGAATTCCTCCCGCAGTGTGGCGGCGGCCACCTCGGCGGAAGCATAGCTGCCGCTGATGCCGCTGGACATCCCCACAAACAGGATATCCCGTCCCTCCCGCAGCAGTGGGGTAAAACCGTCAATATACCGCTGCGGCTCCACCAGCGAGGTGGTCACATCGGTTCCAGCCCGAATCATATCATAGTAGGCGTGCCCATCAAATTGCTCCAGGCTGGTCACCCGGTGCTCCTCCCCATTATAATAGAAGGAAAAGGGGATCAATTCCACCCCCAGTTCCTCCAGCAGGGAGCAATCTAAATTGGCGGCAGTATCGGTAAAGATTTCGTACAAGATGTAAAACCCTCTTTCATCTAATGTGCTTCATTAGATTACAACATTTTTATAATCATGTCAAGCTGTAATATTCATCACAAATTCTTGCGGGCACCTTTCCTATGTGGTATAATATCGCCAAAAGAGAGGTGTGCTGCCGTGAACTTTGATAAAGATCTGGTAGCGGGCAAGCTGCGTCGCTGGGACCGCTACCTCAACCGCTATCATCTTCCCGCTTGGGAGGAGATCCCGGATATCGGACTGTATATGGAGCAGGTCGTTACCCTGCTGCGCGGCTATCTTGATTATCTTCCCCCTGAGCTCAAGGAGGAGGAGGCTGTCACTGCCGCTGCCATCAATAACTATGTGCGCACGCGCGCCATGCCCGGCCCCGTCAAAAAGCGCTATTACCGACTGCACCTGGCCTACCTCATTATGATTTGCACCCTCAAGCAGGGCCTCGGTATCTCACTGGTGCAGCGGCTCATCCCGTCGGAGCTCACCGAGGAGGAACTGCGTCCCATCTACACCGAGTACATCGGGCGTCACAGCCTGGCCGCCGTTTATTTCACCAGGGAGGTGCGCGCCGCCTGCGCTACCATTCTCAAGCATGAGGACGAGGAGCCGTCCATGCTGGATACCGATCGGGTGGAGGACATCATCGCCACGGCTGCGATCATTGGTGGTTTCTCCCGCCTGCTGGCGGAGAAGCTCCTGCTGCTGGAAGGCCACACCGTAGAAGATGGCGGCAGCCTGGAACTTCTCCCGTAAAACCGGGCACAATATACCCCATAAAGAAACCCGCAGCAGCCCCATGACTCCTGCGGGTATTCTCGCCCAAAGATCAATTTCAGATTTTTCAAAAAAATTTGCTCTCCGGCGCAACCAAACCTTCTCACTTGTTGTCTATATGGGTGAGGGCACCGATCCGGGAGCGGGAAAGGAGTGCCCGATGGAGGACGAAAAGATCATCGAGCTTTACTGGCAGCGCAGCCCGCAGGCCATCGATGAAACTTCCCGTAAATACGGGGCATACTGTATGCGGCTCTCCATGAATATTTTGATGAACCGGGAAGACAGCGAGGAAAATGTCAATGACACCTACCTGCGTACCTGGAATGCCATCCCGCCGCAGCGCCCGCAGTTTTTCGCGGCGTTTCTCGGGCGCATTGCCCGCAACCTGGCCCTGAACCGCTATAAAGCCCGCGCGGCCGAAAAACGGGGCGGGGGAGAAGCGGCCCTTTCGCTGGAGGAACTGGCGGAGTGCCTGCCATCCGGCAGCGAGCCGCAGGATGAGGCCGAAGCCGCTGCGTTTTCCCACCTTCTCAGCGAATTTTTGCGCACCGAAAGCGAGGAGGCCCGCCGGGTGTTCCTGCAGCGATATTTCATGTGCTGCCCAGTCGCGCAGGTCGCCGACCACTTTGGATTTTCCGAAAGCCGTGTCAAATCCATGCTGCTGCGTACCCGCACCCGTCTGGCAAAATATCTTGAAAGCGAGGGATGGACCAAATGAAGCATGAAGCACTGGCATCCGCTGTCACCGGCATTGATGATGACCTGCTGCAGGATGCTATAACGGTACCGCCCGTTCCTCGCCGTCCGGCCTTTGGCCGCTGGGGCGCCATAGCGGCAGCCCTGCTGCTGGTATTTGGCATCTCGGTGCTGTGGCAGCAGTCCGGCACGCTCCGCCTTTCGGTGGGGGAGACCATCATCGGCAGCCAGCCGGTGCCGGTCATAACGGAAGCCGTCCCACGCACCGCCGCGGAGCCCGCGCTCTATACCCTTGGCAGCCTGGAAGTCCCCCTGACCCTTTCCGGCCGCGGGGAATGGCAGCTTTCTACAGACGATGGCGAATTGCGGATCACCCAGGGAGATGCCGTTTCCGCCTGGAGCGGCACCCAACAGGGCCGCGGGGCCTGTACCGTTCTTTGGGCCATCCCGCAGCCCATGGCGGGGAAAGCCTACCGCCTTACCCTCAATGCGCAGACAATGACCCTTTCTCAAAATGAGCAGGGCGTCTGGATGATACAAAAAGCTTTATAAAAGAAGGAGAAATTGTAGCATGAAAAAGATCATTTCCATTCTGCTGGCAGCCGTAATGGTGCTGGCCTTCGCCGCTTGCGGCAACAATTCCGGCAATAACGGCGGCAATGACGCAGCCGTCACCGACCCGCTGGAGGTTCTTAATAAGGTTTGGAGCGCTCTGCCCGAGGATTATAAATTCCCCGCAGCGGGCGGCGATAACAACAACGCCGTAGAGGATAAGCCCGGCAAGTTTGATATCTCCGATGCCGACAACCTGGACTATATGCTGTCCTTCCCGGCCGATAGCACCACCCTCATCGACAGCGCCGCCTCCATTTCCCACATGATGAACATGAACACCTTCACCTGCGGCGCCTACCATGTCAAGAATGCCGCCGATGCCAAGACGCTGGCCCAGTCCCTGCGTGACAGCATCCAGTCCCGCCAGTGGATGTGCGGCTTCCCCGATAAGCTGGTTGTCATCACCATAAATGAGGTGGTTGTTGCCATGTACGGTGATGAGGAGCTTATCAACAGCTTCCGTGATACCCTCACCGCTTCCTATCCCGCCGCCGTCATCGATTTTGACGAAGCCATCCAGTAATCGTTTCGGGGGGATCAGCTTATGCTGTTTTCAAGCATCCCGTTTCTCTACTACTTTCTGCCGCTCACGCTGCTGTGCTATTTTTTGGCGCCGCGCCGGGCAAAAAATGCCGTTCTGCTCCTCTTTTCCCTTGTGTTCTATGCGTGGGGCGAGCCGAAATATGTCCTATTCATGGTCGTATCCATTCTGCAGGGCTATTTCTTTGGGCGGCTGGTAGAAAAATATCGTGTCAGCAATCCCCGGCGGTCAAAGCTCTTTTTGACCGCCTCGGTCCTTTTCAGCCTGCTGCTTTTGGGCTACTGCAAGTACGCCGATTTCTTCATCCGCAGCTTCAATGCCGTGACCGGCCTTTCGGTGCCGCTTCTGCGGGTGGCGCTGCCCATTGGCATCAGCTTCTACACCTTCCAGATCCTCAGTTATGTGGTGGATGTCCACCGGGGCACGGTGGCCGCCCAGCGCAATCTCATCGACCTCGGCACCTATATCGCCATGTTCCCGCAGCTCATCGCGGGGCCCATCGTCCGCTATGCCGATATCGAGCCCCAGCTTAAGGAGCGCCGCTCCACCCCGGCCATGGTCGCCGCGGGCGCGCAGCGCTTTGTGCTGGGCCTGGGTAAAAAGGTCCTCATCGCCAATGTGCTTTATCAGCTTATCACGGTGTATAAGGCTACCACCCAGCCCTCGGTGCTGTACAGCTGGATGTACGCCGCGGCCTATATGCTGCACATCTATTTCGATTTTTCCGGTTACAGCGATATGGCCATCGGCCTGGGGAAAATTTTCGGCTTCACCTTTGCCGAAAACTTCAATTATCCCTATATCTCCCGCAGCGTCACCGAATTTTGGCGGCGCTGGCACATGAGCCTTGGCTCCTGGTTCCGGGATTATGTCTATATCCCCATGGGCGGCAACCGGGTGGCCCCGGCCCGCCGCTACCTCAATATCCTCGTGGTATGGATGCTGACCGGTCTTTGGCATGGCGCCGATTGGAACTTTGTCCTGTGGGGCCTGTTCTTCGCTGTGTTCCTCATCCTGGAAAAAGGTTTCCTCTTAAAGCCCCTGCAAAAGCTCCCCGTCCTCAGCCATCTTTATACCCTGCTGCTGGTCGCGGTCAGCTTTGTCATCTTCGATAGCGCCGGCCTTTCGGAAGCCGCCGCCCACTTGGGCCGCATGTTTGGGGCGGGCGGGGTGCCGCTTGCCACCGGCGAAGCGCTTTACTACCTCGGCAGCTATGCCGTCACCTTCATCATCGCCGTCATCGGCGCTACGCCCTATCCCACCCGCTGGATGAACCGCCTTTCCGAAGGCCCCAAAACCGGCCGGGTGCTGGCGGTCGCGGCCCCTGTGGCCCTGATGGCCCTGTTGGCGGTCGTCACTGCCTACCTGGTGGATGGCTCATTCAATCCGTTCCTCTATTTCCGCTTTTAAGGAGGTGCCGCTGTGGAAAACAATAAGACCCGTACCATTCTCACCATTGCGGTGTTGGGGGTATTTTTGGCGGCGTTCACCCTTTGGACTGTTTTTAAGCCCGCCGATGCCGCCTCCGATGCGGAGCGCCGCTCCCTGGCGCAGCTGCCTGCCCTCACCGGCCAGTCGCTGCTTTCCGGCACCTTTGCCGATCACTTTGAGGACTACGCCACCGATCAGTTCCCGCTGCGGGATGAATTCCGCACGCTCAAAGCACTTACCGCCACAGAGCTGCTGCGTCAGCGGGATAATAACGGCCTGTACCGGGTGGGAGATCATCTGGCCAAGCTGGAATACCCCATGAATACTGACTCTCTGGACCATGCCGCCGAGCGCTTTGCGTATCTGTATGATACCTATCTAAAGGATTCCGGCAGCCATGTGTACCTTTCGCTCATTCCGGATAAAAATTACTTTATGGCAGCCCCCAACGGTTACCCCTCCATCGATTACGAGCAGTTTGCTGAGGAACTGCAAAGCCGCACCGGCTATATGCAGTATATCGATATCTTCGATCTGCTGGAGCTGGAGGACTATTACCGCACCGATGCTCACTGGCGGCAGGAGAAGATCCTGGATGTGGCTGCCCGGCTGGCGGGTGGCATGGGCGTGGAGCTTACCGGCAGCTACACCAGAAAAACGCTGGAAAAGCCTTTCTATGGTGTTTACTACGGCCAGGCCGCGCTGCCCATCGCCCCGGAGGAGATGAACTATCTCTCCGGCGGCGCCATCGATACCGCCTCGGTCTATAATTACGAAACCGATGCCACCGGTACTGTTTATAATATGGAAAAGGCCGCGGGCCGTGATCCGTATGAGATGTTCCTTTCCGGCTCCGTGTCGCTCCTGCGCATCGAAAATCCGCAGAACACCTCCGGCCGCCGGCTGGTGATCTTCCGGGATTCCTTTGGCAGCAGCATCGCACCGCTGCTGGTGGAGGGCTATTCCTCCGTTACGCTGGTGGATATCCGGTATCTCGCCTCCAGCCGGCTGGGCGGCTTTGTCGATTTTACAGGCTGCGATGTGCTGTTCCTGTATAGTGCCGGCGTCCTCAATAACAGCTCCACCCTAAAATAAGCCAAAGAGCCGCTCCTTTTGGGAACGGCTCTTTTCAATTTTTGTATTTATGCGCTCTTTTTCTCCCGTCGGGCCCGGTAAATGGCCCGGACCGTCAGCAGCACCACAGCCGCCGCCAGCAGATTGATAAGGCCGGAGACCACCGGATAGTACCAGCTGGCGGCTTCTGCACCGCCCAGCACCTGCCACAGCGGGGCCAGCCAGCCATGCAGCCCCAATACCACTGTCCACCCCAGTGCCAGCGGGGTGTATTTCTGCCAGCGGGTGTGCCGCAGGGCCAGCACCACATACAAGATAAGAACCGCCCACAATGCCCAGGAGATCAATAGCCCAATTCCGAAATACTCCGACTGGTAGGCGATCGGGTTGATCACGCTCCCCAGGCTTGCACCGCCAAACCAGCGCTGCGCGGGCAGCAGGATTGCCAGCAGCGTCCCGCCTATAATGATCCGCCCGGCATACCGCCGCAGCGTCAGGCACAGCGCCGCGCAAATCAGCAGGTAGCCCGCCGGGATCAGCAGCGCCCAGTTCAAAAACAGCGCCAGCACCGCACACAGCAGTCCCACCCCCAGCAGGATATACCCAATGGTTTTCTGCCCGCTGGGGGCTGCTGGCTTCGCAATGACCGCATCCACCGGTATCTCCTCCGGGGCTTCGGCCGTTTCCTCCGGGGACTCTCCCTTTACCAGTTCATCCAGTGTGATACGGTACAGCCGGGAAAGCGCGATCAGCCGCTCCAGATCCGGCAGTCCGGCATCGGTCTCCCATTTGCTTACGGCTTGACGGCTCACGCCCAGCTGCTCCGCCAGCTCCCCCTGGGAAAGCCCCAGCTTCCCCCTGTAATATGCGATCCGTTCACCCAGTGTCATTTCAGCATCCGCCTTTCATGTTTTGTACCGCAAGAGTATCATGGAATGGGGGTGCTGTCGACCAACCCCTCATGGATTTTTAGCAACCTTCCGTTGCCCCCCTCTGTTTGGAGGGCTTTCGCGCGTTTTCTTACCTATATTATATAGGAAACGCTCCGCTGGCTACTGCGGCCTTCACCAGGCAGTAGAAGAGCGGCGTGGATAGGACACAGAACAGCGTGGAAAGCAGACACACCCGTGCGGCCATATCCGCTTCCTCCTGGTAGGTGATGAAGAAGGTGCACAGCACCGCAGAAAGCGGCGCAGCAAAGCACATCACCACCGTCATCAGCGTCACCTCGGTAAAGTGGGTCCATCCGATCTGCTGGAGCAGGCACAGCACCGCCAGGGTATACAGCGGGGCGATAAACATCCGCAGAAAGGCGATGAACCACGCCTTGCCGTCCCGCAGCGCGTCGCCTAGCTGGGATTCCCCCAGTGTCGAGCCGATCAGCAGCATCGCCAGGGGGTTCACCAGGGTGGCCATCTGCGGTACCACCGCGTACAGTGCCGGGAATCGCAGGTCCAGCCGCAGCAGCGGTATACCGCCGGGGCAGGGAAGCAGTCCCTGTGTCAGCCAGATGAAGAACCCCGCGAACATAGCCAGCATCACCGGCGTCAGGAACGCTTTTTTCAGGTTTTGCTTCAGGCTGCCACCGGTCACCGCCACCCCGCTGATGGAATAAAAGGCGTAGAGGTACAGCATCACCCGGAAAGCGATAGCTACCATGCTGGCGGAAAGCATCGATTCCGACGGATTTTCCCGGTAAATAGCCCGTAGAATAGGCATGGCGTATAGTGTCTGCTGCCCTATGGCAAAGCAGATGCCATATAGGTTGGCCTTCCGCCGGCCGTATTTAATAAAAATAAGCTGCGACAGCGCGATCATCGAAAGATACAGCGCAAAGGAGATTAGCAGGATCTGCACATTGCGCCGCAGCTCCCCGCGGGCAAAATCGGTCATAAAGGCATCAAAGGCCAGGCACGGCACCGTCAGCTTCAGCAGCAGGGCATTCAGTACCGGACGGCTTTCCGCCTTCAGGATATTTTTCTTCCGCAGTCCCCAGCCGATCCCGATGGTCAGCATGGCGGCGCAAAATACGCTCAAAAAGGATTGATCGGTCAGCAGCCCGGCCGCAGAGGATAACATAGGATCTCCACTCTCCCGTCACTTGGTATACCTTATTATAATAGGATCCCCTGGGCCGGGTGTCAATATCGCATTTCCGCAGGTTTCTGCCAGCCGCTGGCCCGGGGCGCAGCCCGCCCGCCTACGGCGGGCTCTGCGCGCTTTGCGCGCAGCTTTCGGCTCCGCCGAAAGGGGCTGCGCCCCGCTCCCGGATACTGCAGTCAACCGGGATTATTCTTCCCCGACTACCACAAATACATTGGCGGAAACGCCGTTATAGATCTTGACCTCGATGGTGTAGGAGCCAAAGGCCTTGATATCGTCCTTCAGCACAACCTTGCGCTTTTCCAAAGTGACGCCCAGCTGCTTTTCTATGCCCTCAGCAATCTCCTTGGCGGTGACGGAGCCGAACAGCTTGCCGTTGGCGCCGGCCTTGGCGGTCAACTTCACGGTCTTGCCGTCAATGGCGGCCTTCTGCTCCTCGGCGGCCTTCTGCTCCTCCGCCAGGCGGTAGGCCTTGGCGGCCTCGCGGTTTTTCAGCTCGTTCATGGCGCCAGCATCGGCGGGGATGGCCAGGCCTCTCTTCAGCAGGAAATTGCGGGCGTAGCCATCGGCTACCTCCACCAGCTCGCCCTTTTTACCGGTTCCTTTTACATCCTGTTTCAGTACTACTTTCATGTGTCTTTTCCTCCCTTGGGGTTTTCTTCATAATACCGGTCGATGGCGACCAGCAGCTGCTGGCGGCAATCCTCCAGTGTAATATCTTTGATCTGCGCGCCCGCCATGGTCTGGTGGCCGCCGCCGCCCATCCCTTCCAGGATGAGCTGAACATTGATGGCACCCATACTGCGGGCCGAAATATTCACGGCGCCGTCCTGCTCATACAGCACAAAGGAAGCATCCACCCCGCTGATGCTCAAAAGGTCATCGGCGGCCTGCGGCGCCACTACCCGGATGCCCTCCACATTGGCGCCGGAGGTGCAGCTGATGGCACAGCCGCGGTATACCTCCGCGGCACTCACCAGGCGGCTGCGCTCCTGGTAGCTTTCCATGCTGGAAGCAAACAGCTTGCGAACCGCCACAGTATCGGCGCCCATGCGGCGCAGGAACGCGGCGGCCTCAAAGGTCCGCACGCCGGTGCGCAGAATAAAGCTCTTGGTATCCAGCATAATACCGGCCAGCAGGGCCTCGGCCTCCGCCACGCTGATGCGCAGCTTGCCTTCTTTGAAATACTGTACCAGTTCGGCCACCATTTCGCTGGCGGAGCTGGCATACGGCTCGTGGAAAAAGATGATAGCGTTATCAATGTGCTCCACCATCTTGCGGTGGTGGTCAATGACGATAACATTGCGGCAGGCTTCGTAGATCTCCCGACTTTCCAGGATGGAGGGGATGTGGGTATCCACTACCACCAACAGGGTATTGCGGCCCACCATATCCAGCCCCTGCGCCGGAGAAACAAAGGCGTCCTCGTAGCGTTTATCCTGCTGCAGCATATGGCGGTACAGCGGCTGCGCCAAGCTCTTTTCGGTATCCAGCACAATGGAACAGGGCTTGCCCAGTGTGGAAAGGCCAGCGTACATGCCAATGGCCGCGCCCAGGCAGTCCAAGTCGGCAAAGCGGTGGCCCATGATGAGGATATTATCGCAGGTGGTGGCCACTTCGGTAATGGCGTTGGCCATAATACGGGCGCGCACCTTATTGCGCTTTTCCACCCCGCGGCCGGTGCCGCCAAAAAACTCATAGCCGTTCTTCTGCCGCAGCGCCACCTGGTCGCCGCCGCGGCCCAGGGCCATATCCAGCGCCTGGCGGGAGATGGTCTCGCTCTCATGCAGGCTGGCCGCCATGGGCGAAACACCGATGGACATGGTCGCGTTGTTGCGGTCGCCGGTATCCACTGCCCGGATAGCATTTAGGATGGGGAAGCGGTCCTCAATGACCCGCTTCATATAGCGCTCCTCCACCACCGCAAGGAAGCGGTCGCGGTCCAGCTTTTTTACCAGGCCGTGGTTTTCCTCGGCAAAGGTCTCGATGATATGCTCGATCTGGCCCATGGTGCGGCTGCGCTCGTTTTCCTTGGCATCGGTAAACAGCTCGGAGTAGTTATCAATGAGCATGGTAAGCACATAGGGCCGGGAATCAAAGTATTCCTGGGTATAGTGCTTCAGGTCGTTATCATCCACCAGGCAGATGATGGTCAGCGGCTCCTTGGTGGAGCTGGAGTGCATGAGGAACACGGTGTAGTGCCGCTCCCCTATTACGATATCCCGGCCTTCGGCGCTGCTTTCGGCCTGCCAATCCAGTCCGGGCACCAGCTCCGCTATATTATGCCCAAACAGCTCCTGCCCGGGGAACACCCCCTGCTTGGCGGGGGGATTGCTCCACACCACCTCACCGCTTTCCCGCACGATGAGGGACGGCATGGGCAGGGACAGCACGGCGTCGCTCATGATGTGCTCCAGCGAATCCTTCAATCTTCCAAAGCGGCGGCGGTTCTGCCGGGTGATAACGGTCATCCAGATGATGCACCCAAGGGAGAGCAATGCCCACGCCCCCAGGCAGATATAGAACAGGGTCATATCGTAGCGGGAGGTGACGGCGGCCATCAGGCCGCAGGCCACTATCAGCACCGCAAGAATAGGACGATATTGGTTCAATCGTTCCTGCATAAGATCCCTCCGTTTCGGTCGTTGGATCGGCCCCGCCGCGGGTGCGGCCGGAAAAAATGGATATAGCTTCTCACTTTACGCTCCATTATACCACGCCCGCCCGCAAAAGGAAAGCACTATCTTACACGGGGCGGGGTTTTCATTTGGGCGCCGGTTTGCTAAAATAGCAGCAGAAGGAGCCTTCGCTTGGCATGGACACCGGCCATACATCGGGCGCCCCTCCGCTTTAGTCGTGCTGACCCTTGCGGGCAACCCTCCCCGCTGCGGAGCGCCCGCCTTTCTCCACCCGCAAGGCCCATGTTTTTCCGCGAAGGTATTTGCTGCAGCATCCCGGCTTCCTGCGCCCCGCGCCGTGCTGCCCCCGGCAGCACGAACCCGCCCCTACGGGGCGGGCAGGCCGGCCCCTAGGGCCGGCCGCGCGGGGCGCGCAGCGGGGCCCTGCAAAATTTTAACATGTGATGCAACAAAATCCGCCGTGGGCGACACTATTATGGTGAAAGCCGGTTGGGGCGGCATCACAAAAGGAAGGTGCGTTATGACCATCACCCAGCTGGTGACCCAGGCGCAGGCAGGCAGTCGGGCTGCCTTTGGTGAGCTGTACGAAAGCCTGGCCGGCGACCTGTACCGCATGGCGCTGTATACCCTGGGCAGCCAACAGGATGCCGAGGACGCCGTGGCGGATACCTTTACCGAAGCGTGGAAGGGCATAAAAAACCTGCGGGAGCCGGAGGCGTTCCGCAGCTGGATGTTCCGCATCCTTTCCGCCCGGTGCAAACGGCAGGTCGCCCAAATCGTGACCCGCAAAAAGGAAATAGACCTGGACAGCTACTACGAAACCGCCGAGGAAGCGATGCCGGAAACTGCCACCCGCCGGGCGGAGCTGCGTGAGGCGCTGGCAAGCCTTGCGGCGGAGGAACGGCAGATCGTTCTGCTTTCGGTACTGGAGCGCTACACCATGCGGGAGATCGCCGGGATGCTGGGGCTGCCGCAGGGCACGGTGAGCAGCAAGCTCTCCCGTTCGCTGAAAAAGCTGCGGCTGCAATTACAGGATACCGATGGAAAGGAGGCGGCAAGGTGAAGGACGAGCGTAAAACAGAACGGAATACCGAGTGGAACGACGAGGCGGAAGCTGACCGCGACTTTCTTCGGGAAAAGCTGAAAAATGCGGGCGATCCGGCACTGCCCGCTTCCCTTTCCGCTGCGGCGCTGTTTGAGCGAATGGACGCCGCAGATCAACAGGCTGACGCTCCAAAGAAAAAGGGGGGCGTGATATGGCTGCAGTGGCGGCGCTGGGGCAGCATTGCCGCTGTGCTGGTGCTGGCGGCAGGTACTGCATTCCTGTTGCAGAACAGCTCCTTGCAAAACAAGGCCTCGCAGGACGAGTCGAGCTATGACGCGGCATTGGCGCCGAATGAGGCGGAAAACCAAGACCAGTGGAATGGCGCGGCGACCGGCGGGCCGCCGCCCGGCGGACTGATGATGGCTCCCCCGCCGAACCCCAGTACGGCAGGCGGCGACGGCAGCGTGAAAAAGGAGTACGCCACCGATGAGATTGACTCGGATCGCGGTCTGTTCGAGGAGTTCAAGAGTAAGATCGTCTCGGTGGGAGAACAGCCCATTCCGGATATGATGGATTATGACGCAATGGCTGCCATTTCCTCGCAGCTTTTCGGGGGAGACTATGACCAGGCGATCGCCATGTTTTACGATAGCGGCGAGCGCTGGGAGGGCTGCGAACTGCCCACAAGCTGCGCCCACTATTTTATGCTGGATAAGACGCTGTACGGCTTCTTCCCGGAGGAGCGCCGGGTGGTGGATTACAGCGGAGCATGCGCCACGGTGCTGAATGAGGACGAGGCGGCGATGCTCTCGGCGATTTTGCAGATTGAGTTTACGGCGAAAACCGAATAATGGATTTCCCCTCGCGGCGGAGTGAGCGATCACCCCGCTGCATTTTTTACACCCTCGCAGCATATCATGCCGGTAGTGGGGACAAACATCCCCCAGCCGGTGCAGCATCCCGGCGCCGCGCCCCCGCACGGGCGGCCCGCCCCTATGGGGCGGAGGAAGCGGTGCCCCCTGTGGGGGCACCGCTTCGCGGGGCGCGGCCTGCCAGGGATTCTGCCCCGCACATTCCAGCCATGGAGGAAAAGCCTATGAAAGCCGATTGGGGACTGCTGGGCGGCGCTGCCGCCGCTATGCTGGCGCTGCCGCTGCTGGTACTGACCTGGAGCGGCACCCCGCTGGGCACCGGTCTGCCCGGCAGAACCACATCCGATCCAACACCGCAGCAAAGCAATATCCTCCCCGGCACCGACCGTGAAGAACCGGAAGAGCCACCAGCCGATACCTTCTCCGTTCTCCCCTCCTTCCGCATCCTGGATGAAACCACCGGCCAGGTGGCGGAAATCCCCGCAGCGGACTATGTAGCTGGGGCCATCGCGGCGGAAATGCCCGCCTCCTACGAAGAAGATGCCCTCATCGCACAGGGCATGGCCGCCTACACCAATGCCCACTACCTGGCGGCACTCCGCCGGGCCGATCCCCCGGAGGAGCTGAACGGCGCCGATTTTTCAGCCGATCCCGCCAAGCGGCTGGGCTATGTCACCGATGACACCATGAAAGCCATGTGGGGCGACCACTACAAAGCCTACCGTGAAAAAATCACCCGGGCCGCCGAAAAAGCCATGCGGTATCTCATCACCTACGAAGGCCAGCCCATCGTGGCAGCGTATTTTGCCATCAGCGCCGGAAAAACCACCGAAGACGCCGGAAATGTGTGGGAGGGTCCCCTTCCCTACCTCACCCCCGCCGATAGCCACTGGGATAAAGAAGCCACCGGGTACCGCAGCACTGTCACCATCACCGCCGCCGAACTGCGCAAAAAGCTGACCGCCCAGTCCATCCTCACCGGACAAAAGCCGGAAGAATGGCTCAAGGTCCTCACCCGCAGCGAGGCCGGGTATGTCACGGCGGTGCAGGCCGGCGACCGCGTGCTGACCGGCCAGCAGCTGCGCACCCTGCTGGGGCTGCGCAGCGCGGCCTTTACCGTGGAATGCAAAAATGATCTGTTCACCTTTGATGTACTGGGCTATGGGCATGGGGTGGGGCTCTCTCAGGCCGGGGCGCAGTATATGGCGCAGCACGGCAAAAACTATCAGGAGATTCTGCTGCACTACTACCCCGGCGCCGCCCTTACCCCCGCCGCGCAAAAATAATCCAATTTCCGCTTGACGAACCCCCTCCCGATATGATAATATACTGGAGTACGATATAAAGCCGTGGAGAGGTGTCCGAGCGGTTTAAGGAGCCGGTCTTGAAAACCGGTGACTCATCAGAGCCATGGGTTCGAATCCCATCCTCTCCGCCAACACCTCCGACAGTAATTCGTAGCCCTTGGAGATGTACCCAAGTGGTGAAGGGGCTCCCCTGCTAAGGGAGTAGGGTGCGAAAGTGCCGCGAGGGTTCAAATCCCTCCATCTCCGCCAAAGAAAAACCCGCAGAAATGCGGGTTTTTCCTTTGTTCATGCGGGTTTTCAGCATTTTTAGCCTTTGCAAATATTGCTGTTTCTTGCGGTCTTTTTGCGTATATGTGGCACAGTAATGGCACAGTAAAATACCCCCTCCAGTTACGGAGGGGGTATCTCTTTACCACACCTTCTCTGACACTCCGAGTGCCTCGTACAAAAGGTGCTTTTGCTTTGTGCTTGCGCCTGGAACGGCCCCACCACAATATTTCTGCTTTCCATTCCCTGCGGAATGCCGGAAGGCAGCGCCGCCATCTCGGCCAGCACAGCAAAAGCTCCCCCGGCGCGGGAGAGCTTTTGGGCGAATCACGGATTACTTTTGCGGGCGAGGACGGCCATGCCAAGAGCGGAAACAGCCATGAGAGCGACCGCGGCGGCGACCACATCATTGGCGCCGGTGGTGGGGTTTTTCTGATCCTCGGCGGGCTTGGTCTCCTCGGTAGAGGGGACGATGATGGTGATGGTGCCGGGGACGGGGGGGGCTTCTGTTACTTGACCTTCCGAGTTAAGGGTCAGCTTTTCGCTGGTTTTCCACTTCACTACATCGGTAAGATACACAGGAGTACCATCACTATTCTTAATGGTTGAGCCTGCAGGCAGTTCGCTATGACTTTCCGGGAAAGCATAAAGAGCCGCTGTGTTATCGCTCTTTGTGTTGTTATCAACGGTGAGATCAAATGCGTTTGTACTTGTGTGCGCGCCAAGGTACAGGCCAACATTCTTTGTTTTAGTATCGCCATCCTGTGCGGATATATCAAAGGAATTGCCGATGGCGGTGACGGTAGATCTGATATCCCACTGAGAAATATACTCGAATTTAACAGGACGGGTGCTGGTAACCTTGTTGTTGGTGAAGGTAATGCTGGTGAGGGAGCGGAAGTCGCTTCCCTGTCCCTTGTTATCATCGGGACTCCAGTTGCCGTAGGCGGGTCTGATCCAAGTGGGGTTGGAATTGTTGGCATCAGTCGTATTGGTGTAATTATTGAAACGGCAACTATTGAACACTAGGCTTTGTGTTGCCATAGCGCCTACAATAATGCCATTAAAAGTACAGTTTTCAAAGTCCACCTTGCCAAGCTGGCTCCAAGGGCTGGTGTAAAGCTGATAGTCAATGCTGATCACGCCATTGAAAGTAATGCCGCTAAATACAACATTGGTATAAGCCGGTACGGCAAGGAGCAGTTTTGTGCCGATATTATCGATGCTTGTATAGCCGGTAGTGTTGCTGGTTATGGAGCTACCAACAAAGACGACCGTTTTGCCGTTGGCACCATCGTTCCCATTGCCCAGATAGCCATTTTCGCCATAAGCGTTCATTTTGCTGTGGTCAGGAGTTTGGCCCACGGTGTCATCGCGAACGCCATTGCCGAGAACACCGTCAGTATCATACCTGTAATCACCTACGGTGACATACATAGTGCCGCCGAGCTGGTTCTGGGCATCGATATACTGCTGACGGGTCAATGCATTGAACTGCGCCAGCGTATAGGGGTTGGACTGGGAACCATCGCCATCTGCCGCCATAGCAGTGACCGGCAGCATGACGGCCAGCATAAGGACAGCCAGCAAAATGCTTAAAAACTTTTTCATTTTGTATACCTCTTTCTCCTTTTTATTTTTCCCGCAGGTGGGGTTGTGTTTGCGGAGCAAACACAAAAATATCCCCATGGGGATATAAGAACAGGATAAGACTACCACTTTTGGGCAGGGGATGTCAACCTAAATGAGAAATTTTGGGGAGGTGCACAAATTCTTGTGTAATTTTTATGCAAAACAGAAGAGCAGCGCCGCAGCGCTGCCCTTTGCAGGAGAAAATCCGGGATATCAAATCATTGCTTTGTTACTTGCAGAGGGGGCTTTCCTTGGGCCGGGTGAAGTATTCCTTGGTGAGTTTGAGAACGACCGGGGAAAGCAGTGCCACTGCGATGAGGTTGGGGATGGCCATCATACCATTGAAGGTTTCGGCGATGCTCCAGAGGAGATCGAGCTTGACGGTGGCACCGATAATGGCAACCAGGGAATAGATGACCATGAAGGGCTTGATGACCTTTTCACCGAAGAGGTACTCGCTGCAGCGGGCACCGTACAGGCCCCAGCCCAGGATGGTGGTGAAGGCGAAGCAGCACATGGCCACGGCGGTGAAAATGGTGATCCAGTTGCCGTAGGTGCTGGTAAAGCCGCTGATGGTCAGCTCGGCGCCGGCCGCCGCGCCAAAGGTGATGGGAACGCCGCTGCACAGGATGACCAGCGCGGTGAAGGTGCAGATGATGATGGTATCCACAAATACCTCAAAGACACCGAACAGACCCTGCTGCACCGGATCATTGACCTCGGCGCCTGCATGGGCAATAGAGGCAGTACCAAGACCGGCTTCATTGGAGAAGATGCCGCGGGCAACACCCTTCTGTACGGCGGTGAACATGGCGCCTACTACGCCGCCGGTCACAGCGGTGGGGTTGAAGGCGCCCTTAATGATGGAGGAGAACGCCGCAGGGAGATTCCCGATGTGAACAATGATGACGCCAAGGCCCAGCACCACATACAAAAGCGCCATAATGGGAACCAAGCGCTCCGCCACGTGACCGATGCGCTTGATGCCGCCCAGCAGAATGAGGCCGACCAGGATGGTGATGACGATGCCGAGGATGAGATTGAGGGTGGCAGTGCTCCCGGCTTCCATTACGCCAAAGCTGATGAGGGCGGTATCGATGGAAGCGACGATGGTATTGACCTGTGTGGCGTTACCGGTGCCGAATACAGCAAAGACACCGAAGATGGCGAAGAGAACGCCCAGCCATTTCCACTTCTTGCCCAGGCCGTTCTGGATATAATACATGGGGCCGCCGACCCAGTCGCCGTGTTTATTCTTCTGGCGGTAGTGGACGGCCAGCGTAACCTCGCTGTACTTGGTCACCATACCCAGCAGGGCGGAGATCCACATCCAGAAAACAGCGCCGGGGCCGCCGATGGCGATAGCGCCTGCCACACCGGCGATATTGCCGGTGCCGACGGTAGCTGCCAAGGCGGTGCAGACCGCCTGAAAAGGGGTGACGGCGCCGCGACCAGCCTCGGTGGAGCGATGGAACAGCTTACCGATGGTGTTCTGCCACACGGTGCCGAACTTGCGGAACTGGAGGAAACCGGTGCGGATACTGAGGTACAGACCCACGCCGAAGATGAGCACCATGGCGGGCACACCCCACACGATGCCATTGACGGTAGAATTGATACTGCTGATGGTTTCAAGCATTTACGATACTTCCTTTCTCTACACAATTTTTTACGGGATTTGTGCGGGAAAGGGTATAAAAAAACGCCCCCGCCCCTGCACTTCGGCATAAGGACGAAAGCGAAAAACGCCTGCGTGGTACCACCTTACTTCGCTCCGCCCTCGCAGGCGGCAGCCTTATGGGTGCCAAGGACACCCTGCCGCTGTAATGGGCGGCGCCCAGCGCAGCCTACCGGGGTTCCCTTTCGGTGCGCGGCTCCGGGAGAGCTTCATACAAAACCACACCCGCGCCTCTCACCAACCGGCTGCTCTCTTTGGGGGATCCTTGTACTACTAATTCCCTTCGTTGCTTTTTATTATGTTGCATATTGTAGCGGATGAAAGCCGAAATGTCAACGGGTTTAACGCATTTTTTGTAGTTTTTCCAAATCACAAATTCATCTTAGCTGGCTTTTTGATAAAAAAGACGGTAGAAAGGCTGGAAATATGAAAGTTTCTCATTGAAATTCCTGCAACATGGAGATTTTTTGACGGAAGCCTTGCTATAACTATACTGCTGTGGTATAATATAAGTAACCGGAACACCCGGTGAGAAAGGATGAAAAATGATATGGCAATGAATATAACAGAACTGCACGCGGAAAATTTTGAACAGGAAGTAGTAAACGCCGACCGGCCGGTGTGCATTGACTTTTGGGCGCCATGGTGCGGTCCCTGCCGGATGCTTTCGCCGGTCATCGAGGAGCTGGCGGCGGAGGAACCGGCCATCAAGTTCTGCAAGGTGAATGTGGATGACGAGCCGGGGCTGGCGGCCCAGTTTGGGGTCAGCAGCATCCCGACGCTGATCTTCAGCAAAAACGGCGCGCTGACCGGCCGCACGGTGGGCTTCCGGCCCAAGGCAGAGCTGCTGGAGCTGATCGACGGGATCAAGGACTAAAACTTTATAAAAATACCCCCGGTCACTGCGGCCGGGGGGTGTTTTTCTTTATTCTGTTTATTCGGTTTTCTCCGGGGCGGGCTGTTCCGCGTACTGGTGCGGAGTGCCGCTGCCGGGGTAGCAATCCACCAGGGCGTGATACATCAGCGGCCACACATGCTCGCTGACATCCCTGGTGCCGCGGTGCTCGCTATCGTAGGGCAGCACCTCCAGTACCTTAAGATTGACGGTGGTGGGCTGCCAGGGGAAATTCTTGAGGATCTTTTCGGTATTTTCGATGACGCAGACCACGATGGGGACTTTGGCCTTTTGGGCGATCTTGAAAGCGCCATTGCGGAAGGGCAGCAGCGGCTCCTCGGTTTTGTTGGTCTGTCCCTCCGGGTAGATGCCCATGGAAACGACATTCTCATCCAAAAGCTCCACCGCTTCATTGATGGTCTTAACGGCGGCGCGGTTATCCTCGCGGTCCAGCGGCAGGCAGAAGCACATATGCATGAGTTTATTGACAATGGGGATCTTGAAATTCTCCTTTTTGGAGATGAATGCCAGGGTAAATTCCGAAAGCTCCGCCATGGTGAGGACAGGATCAAAAATGGTGCGGTGGTTGCTGACCAGCAAAAAGCGGGTATCGTGTGGGATCTTCTCCCGGCCGGTGACATTGACCCGCACCCGCAGCAAGAACATACCCACCTGCACGATGTTGGTCATGAGCCAGTGGTAGAAGCGGGTCCTGCGGTCGGCGGGGCGATCGATACGGATGAATACTGACAACAGCGCCACCAGCAGCAAAAAAACAATAATGCAGCCCAGTGTATAGCCCACGGCCAGCAGGATGCCAAGGATGGGGCCGATGCTGTGAAGGATGCAGGTATAGACGGCCAGGCCGATACCCAGCAGGATGAGAATGGTGAGGATCAAGGGAGTCCCTCGCTTTCAGGTGGATGATGGATAAGAATAAAAAAGGAAAGATTAAGATTTCCTTAAGGTATAGTATCTATTCTATCGAAAAGATTTTGATTTGCAAGGTATTTTTCCGTTAAATTTTCGTAAACGATGGCATGGGCTTGCATTTTACGAGGTATAGCGGTATACTATTGGCGGAATAACCGTTCTGAAAATACATTTACAGGAGGTATTGTGATGAATCATATTGACGCAAAAGGCAAGGCCTGCCCCATGCCCGTAATGATGGCCAAAAAAGAGATGGATACCGGCTGCGAGGCGCTTTCCATCACGGTGGATAATGCCATAGCCGTACAGAATCTGAGCCGCCTGGCGGAGAGCCAGGGCTTTGCCGCCGAGACCGCCGAGGAGAACGGCTGCTATACCATTACCATGCACCGCACCGGCGCGCCGGCCCAGGAGATGCCTGAGGAGCTGCTGAACTGCGCTGTGCCCGCCGCGAGCGACTATGTGGTATTTGCCGGGCGGGATGTCATCGGTGAGGGCGACCCGGAGCTGGGCCATTCCCTCATCAAGATGTTCTTCTACACCCTGAGCGAGAAGCCTGACCTGCCTTCCGCCATCTGCTTTATGAACAACGGCGTGCGGCTGGTGACTGAGAACGAGCAGACCATAGAGCACCTGAAGGTACTGGAAGCAAAGGGCGTCAAGCTGATTGTGTGCGGCACCTGCCTGAATTTCTACGGGCTGACCGACAAGCTGCAGTGCGGCGCCATCGGCAACATGTATGACATTGTGGAGACCATGACCAAGGCGGGCAAGGTCATCACCGTGTAAGCAAAAAGAAACAGCTCTTCCCCCGGCCGAAAGGTTGGGGGAGTTTTGCTGGGGGCGGGTAGGCGCAAGACGGCCGCAGGCCGCCCCGGCTGCGCCGGGGCCAGCGGGCGAAGCCCGCTGAGATCGCCCTTTGGGCGATCTGGCCTGCGGCCGAAACCAGTACCCTGCAGGGGTCGGCGGTGTCATATTTTACAGGAATGTGAACATTTTACACCATTTGCCCCGGAGTGTGGCATGACATCTTGATTTTATGAAGGCGGACCGCTATACTATTGATATTGAAAATCCGCCGGCACAAAATGCCGGCACAAATTATCTTTTTCCGAGGTCAACACCCTATGACAAAGCTGAAAGATTTTTTGCACAAGCGGCCCTCCGCATGGTATATGCTGTATATCCCGGTATATCTGCTGCTGTTTTTCATTGTGGAGCAGCTGGTACCCTCCACCTGCGATTACTGGGTGAGCTACCTGCCGCTGGATGATCTGATCCCCTTTTGCGAGTACTTTGTTGTTTTCTACTGCTTGTGGTATCCGCTGCTCATCGCCACGGCCATTTACCTTTTTGCCAATGATGACCACAGCTTTCGGCTATACGGATGGTTTATCATCATCGCCTTTACCGGGACGCTTTTATTCTGCCTGATTTTCCCCAATGGACAGAACCTGCGCCCGGCCGAATTTACCGATCCGAACATCTTTACCTGGCTGGTGGGGCGGCTGTACCATGCCGATACCAACACCAATGTCATCCCCAGTATGCATGTACTGGGCTGCATGGCCGCCGTCTTTGGGCTGTTCCGCTGCTGCTGTACCCCACGCTGGGCCAAGATCGGTGTCATTATCCTGACGGTGCTTATCAATGCCTCCACGGTGTTCATCAAGCAGCACAGCATCCTGGATGTTATCATTGCGCTGATCGTCAGCATGGTGCTGTACTTTGTGGTATTCCGGTGGATGGATAAACGCATCGGCGGCACACCGCTGCCCCTGCCGGAGGATGCCAAGACCTGATCCCGCAGAACAAAAGAGAACCTCCCCTAACTTTCCGGTCAGGGGAGGTTTTTGTGTATTTATTTGTTTTGGGCCAGCCAGTCCATACGGCCGATGCGTTTTCTCAGAAGCCCAGTTAGTTCCTCCATTATTTTTCTTTTGTTTTATGATATGCCAGCCGCTCGCCGCCATCTGCCAGGTAGATGATGCCGCACTGATGAAAGCCGTTTTAGGCAAGACAGCCCTGCATGGGCAGATTGATGCGATGGGTGTCGGCGCGGAGGTTGGGGTGCTGCTGCCAGCACCACGCCAGACAAAAGCTGCACACGCCGCCCCGGTGCGCCCCCACGCCCAGCCGGTGGATGACGCCGTAGGGTTTCTCATCCAGCCAGGTGCCCTGGTAGATTTTACGGTAGGTGGGTTCTTCCCCTACAGTGAAGCAGAATACCGCCAGCGGGGTGCCATTATCATCGCAGCAGAGATAGCTCTGCCCTTTGGTGATATCCTCTGTCACCAGTTCCCGGCTGGGGTAGCCGCCGCCCCACTGCTGGTCATTGCCGTTTTGGCGCATATACTGCCGGGCGTGGTCGTACAGGGCCATAGCGGCGTCTAAATCTTCTATTTGAGTGGGGCGAATAAACATCAGTAATCTCTCCTTTGCGGGGGCATATTCTTTGTGATGGGGATACTATAGCACACGGGAAAAGCCGGTGCAAGGGGGAAGTATGGAGCCCACCGGCATTTCGCCCCAAAGGGCGAAATGCCGGTGGGCCCCTGCCCTTAGCAGGAAGCCACGGGGGTGCAGGGAGCACGGAAAGGCCGCCGGCGGAGCCGACGGCCAAAATGCTCATGTGCGGTTTTTAGATGGTTTCGTCCCGGCCAGCTTTCTGTCCGGCCAGCAGGGCCACCATGCAGGTAAACAGGATATACCCTAGGCCGATGTTCCAGTTGGGGGTCAGATCATGCAGCCAGCCCACCACCAGCGGACCTGTAGCGGCCAGCGCATAGCCTACCGACTGTGCAAAGCCGGAAAGCCGGGCGGCATCCACAGCGTTTTTGGCACGGAAGCCCATAAGCGCCAGCCCCATGCTGAAGGCGCAGCCGTTGGCGAGGCCCAGGATGATGGTGGCAGCGACCTGCGCCGCGGCCGCGGAGGAGGCCATCAGGGTGGTGATGCCGATGATATTGAGGATGGAGCCCAGCAGCAGCCAACCGCGCTGATCCCGGCGTTTACCGGCCAGGGTGGGCACCAGCAGCGAGGGGGCCAGGCTGACCACCTGATACAGGGAGGTGACCATCCCGGCGGTTTGGCCGGCCATGCCGGAGGACTGCAAAATGGTGGGCAGCCAGCCGATGACCGCATAGAAGATAAGGGAATTGATGCCGAAATACAGGGTGACGCACCAGGCCAGCCCACATTTCCAGATGGGCTTCGGATCGGATGCGGTTTCGGCCGGGCCGGTGGTGCCCAGCCGCAGGGAAACATTTTTGCGCCAGATAAAGCCGGTGATGACCACCGTGATACCCCAGATCATCAGCGCGCCGTTCCAGCCCAAGCCGGCGGTGGAAAGCGGGACATTAAGTGCCAAACCGATGGCGGCAGCCGCCACCATGGCCACGGTGAAGTAGGCCGTGACCTGCCCCACTCGGGTGGGATATTCCGCCTTGACCACAGCGGGGAGCAGCACATTGCCGATGGCGGTGCCGACACCGACGATGGCAGTACCGAGGAACAGTCCAAGGATGCCTGCGGTGCTCCTAAGCACGGTGCCCAGCAGGATAAGGCACAGCCCGATAAGGACGGTTCGGCCCTCCCCCAGGCGGCGGCCGATGCCGCCGGTAAGCGGACTGACCACGGCAAAGGCGATAAGCGGCAGGGTGGTAAGCAGCCCGGAAGCGCTGCCGGAAAGGCCCAGGCTTTTGGTGATCTCCGGGAGAAGGGGGCCCACGCCGGTAATGATGATGCGCAGACAGAAGGCCACCAGGATGATGCTGAGCATCATCCTGCGGCCTGGGGAGGAAACAGTGTTGGTTTCAGCTTTCGTAATGATCCCTCATTTTTTACTTATTTTTATTGCAGTGGTATTGCCAGTAGATCTTATTGACAAGGCCGCCCAGCAGGATGATGGTCCCGATGAGATGCAGCCAGAGCATCAAAATAATAAGCGAGGCCAGTGACCCATATACCAGCGTATACCGCGCCGAGGCACTGATCATGGTGGAGAAAAGGATGCTGACCGCCAAAATGGCCAGCCCGCCAAAGATGGCGCCCGGCAGAACTGGCAGCGCGGGACGGTTGTGTGGGGTAACGCTGCGGTACAGCAGCAGCAACAGCAGCATGATAATACCGGTGAGCAGAATAAAACGCAGCCAGGTCCAGCTGGCGATGATCTCGCCCACATGGAACCACTGGTCCAGCAGATCGATGAACCAATCGCCGGTGGCCACTACCACCACCGAAAGGTAGATGATGACCAGGAATACCGCCGAGTAAAGGAAACTCATCACCGTGTGGAGCAGGCCCTGATAGCGCTGCTGGCCGTAAAGATCCCCCATGGTGGCCATGATGGTACCAAAGGCGCCGGAAGCCGCCGTAAACAGCAGGATGATACCGGCCCACAGCATGGCCTGGGAGTAGTTATCATGAATATAGCCGAAGAAGGTGACCAGTGTTTCGGTCACCTGGGGAGGGATGACCTCGCTGAGCAGCTCCAGCAGCTCGCCGGTATCGATGCGGGTGCGGCCGATGATGCTGGCCACGCAGATGAGCAGCGGGAAAAAGCTGAGCATCAGGTAGTAGGCGAATGCTGCCGCGCTGCGGCCCATGCGCCTGCTGCCGTACAGGTCCAATATCTCATACACCTTAGTCAAAAACGGGCTCTTATCGATAATTTTCTGCAGGAATGGGGGCAAGGGATTCCCTCCTTTCTCCTAAATTCTACAAGCCGCCGGGCCCCGCCGCCCCGCTGCCGG
>URGQ01000015.1 GCA_900547385.1 uncultured Oscillospiraceae bacterium
AAAAGCTTTTAAGTGTTGTGCTGGCGCTGCTCATGCTGGCCGTCATGCTGCCGGTGACGGCGATGGCGGATGACATTCCCATCTTGGGAAGCGACAAAGTTTGGAAGAATGTAAACCCTAAAAATGTGCAGGATGTTCTTGATGGCAAACATGGTTCTATCAATGGCACGACCATCGAATTAAGTGCAGGCAACTATGACAAGATCGAGTTTGGCCGTGCTACTGCATATGAGGACAGCGATACCAAGTATTACCTTTCCGGTGCCGTATCCGATGTCGATACCATCAAGAAGGATATAGACGATCACCCCAATGGTGGCGCGGGCAAGCGTGAGTATGTCCGCAATATGAGCAATGTTACCATCAAGGCAGCCGATGGTGCGGCGGTGACCATCAACGGGCTGGTTGCATTCGGCGGGCAGGTCAACAGCACAAAGTGGTACAGCAGAGATTTCGTTGCTGACAGAGACATGAGTGCGACCGAAAACAATAACATTTCTTACTGGATCGGTCAAAATTGGAGCAACATTACCTTTAAGGGACTGACCTTCACGGGCGGCGTGAATATTGAAGCATATGGCAATGATAACACGCGCATCGACAATGTTAAGTTTGAAAACTGCAAATTCAGCATTACGGACAACCCCAGTGAAACATATTGCATCCGCCTGAATGTCGACGGAAATGTCGCCAAGGCAAACAACCTTGTTGTTGAAAAATGCGAATTCACGAATGGCCTTACCGCAGTGCTTACCGACGGGATGCCGAATGTCACCGTTACGGACAGCACCTTCTCCGGCTTGGCCAGGCACGCAATCAACCCGATGATGAATTATCTGCCGAAGGCTCCGGGCTACGGAGAGATCACTGTTACCGGAAATACTTTCAAGAATATGAGCAACGCCGAAAAAGGCACTATCCTTCGCATGGGTGATGTTGGTGCAGGCGCTGTGTTGACGATCAAGAACAATACCGCAACGGAAGGCATTACTTTGGCAAACAGCGTCAAGGTTAACAGCCTTGCGGACGGCATCACTTATAACATCTCTGGGAACAACTGGCGCGAGAACCTAAAATTTAGTGAAGCGTTTAAAAACATAGTTGACGAGCCTATTCCGAAGCCCTCTACCCCCATCGTCATCGTCCCCTCCACCGAGGAGACCCCCAAGCCCGCCGAGGATCAGAAGAACCCCTCCACCGGCGCCAATGACATGGTTGCCGCGGCTGCGGCTCTCATGGCTGTCTCCGCCCTCGGCATGGCCGTCCTCTCCCGCAAAAAATAACCCATGACCCACCCCAAAGCCCCCCTCACCGGGGGCTTTTTCTATGCACCCTGCCCATTGTCAAGCCCCCAAAATGGTAGAATTTTCGTGCACTCCAACAAACTTTTGTTCGCGACTTTACATCCCCCCATTCTTGTGCTACAATGAAACTGGAGAACTTTCGTTCGAATTCCAAACCGGGAGGAAAACAGGATGATTCTGGGAAAATGGGAGCTGCCCCCCTATGCCATGCTGGCCCCTATGGCCGGCGTCTCCGACCGCGCCCTGCGGGAGCTGGCCATGCGCTTTGGGGCCGTGGCCTGCGTGGGCGAGATGGTGAGCTGCAAGGGGCTGGTGCAGGGCAGCCGCAAAAGCGCCGAGCTGATGGAAATAGGCCCGCTGGAAATGCCCTGCGCCATCCAGCTTTTTGGCGATGAACCGGAGCCCATGGCGCGCGCGGCCGAGCTGGCCCAGCAGTATTCCCCCGCCTGGCTGGATATCAACATGGGCTGCCCCGCCCCCAAAATTGCCGGCAACCGCAGCGGCAGCGCCCTGATGCTGGAGCCGGACCGGGCCGAAAGCATTATACGCGCGGTGAAGGAGGCCAGCAGCATCCCGGTCACCGTCAAGTTCCGCAAGGGCTGGGATGACAGCCACATCAACGCCGTGGAATTTGCCCAAATGGCCGAAGCCGCCGGGGCTGATGCCGTGACGGTTCATGGCAGGACCCGGCAGCAGATGTACGCTCCCCCGGTGGATTGGGAGATCATCCGCCAGGTGAAAAACGCGGTTTCCATCCCGGTCATTGGCAACGGCGATGTGGTGAGCCCCGAAACCGCCAAAGCCCTTTATGAGACCACCGGCTGCGATCTCATCATGATCGGTCGGGGCGCCCTGGGGGCCCCGTGGCTGTTCCGGCAGGTGCGGCAGTACCTGCAAACCGGGGCATATGAGCCGACCCCTCCGCTGGAAAAACGCATGGAGCTGATGGTGGAGCAGATGACCCTGGCCGTGCAATACAAGGGCGAGCGGGTGGCCAGCCATGAGGCCCGCAAGCACTGTGGATGGTACATCAGTGGGGTGCGGGGGGCGGCCCAGCTGCGCCGCCGTGCCGGGGAATTACAGACGCTGGACGACATAAAGCGGCTGGCGGAGGATGTGGTGAAGGCCGCCGCAGAATAACAGGAAACGGCATTTTATCTTGATAAGGGGTTTGTGGACGGCGGAAAGGTCGTAGGGGGAAGTGCGGCAAAGAGGGCGGCTTGGTGCCTTTTGAGGTATCGCAAGGGTTGGATTTAGCGGAGCCTAACGGGAGAGCCCTTCCCGCTGAGAGGCATCTTCCTTTCCCACAAACGCAAAACCATCGTTGACGATGTTATTTTTGATTTTCTTTCACTGAATTGTTCCGCGGAGTTTTGATGCGGCAAAAATGATATACGGCATTTGTAATCGAAAAGCCATGGGGGATTCCGTCGAATAGATGTATAATTTGATAATAAAATACAGTATGTATAAGAAAGGCCGGAGGGGGCTGCGCCCCGATTCCTTGGCCTGGCACCAAGCCTGTGGAGGAGTGGGCGAGCGGCCGTTTCCTAAGCTAGCCCCTTGCATGGACTTGGCCCGATGGATGCGGACTTTTGGCAAGAGATGCTGGCCCGCCGAATGGCAGTAGGCGGAAGATTTGTCAAAAAGAGTATAAATTTGAACGAATTATACGGTTTGTATTGAATATAAAGGCAGGGTTTCTGCAAGGGGAGGGGCGGGCCGCAGGCCGCCCCGGCGCAGCCGGGGCCAGCGGGCGGAGCCCGCTGAAACCGTCCCCCGCGGGGGACGGTTTGGCCTGCGGCCCGAATGCGTCCCCTGCACAGGCCTGCGGAGGAGCTCTGCCGCAATTTTCCGGGGCGTTCATACAAAGTTCATTTGAAATGCGGGCCCAAAGCGGGTACAATGGAGAGAGAAACCAAGGGAGGATGTGCCATGATGAAAAAACTGCTGGCCCTGGCCGCTGCGGCGCTTCTGCTGCTGGCTGCCGGCTGTAATAACAACCCGGCCGAACCGGAGCCCAAGCCTGACCCGGAATACCCGGTGACGGTGGGCAATGTGACCCTGACCGAGGCCCCTACGGCTGTGGTATCTCTTTCCCCAGCGACCACCGAAATGGTGTACGACCTGGGCTATGGGGAATTGCTGGTGGGGGTAAGCGAATACTGCACGGCCCCGGCGGCAGCTGTCGCCAAACCCCGGATGGGCAGCGCCTACCAGCCGGAGGTGGAAAAAATAAAAGCCAGCGGAGCCACGCTGGTGCTGTGCACCGTTCAGCCGACCGAAAGTACCCTGACCGAGCTGCAGCAGGCCGGAGCTCAGGTGCTGGTGCTGCCCCGGGCGGACTCGGTGGAGGGAATAAAGCAGAACTACCGGGCACTGGGCAGCCTGCTGGCCGGTAATGTGACCGGCACTGCTGCTGCGGAGACCGTAAGCACGGCGATAGACAGCAAGCTGGCCGAAGCGACCGCCGCCCTTTCCGGGATGGCTGCCGCCCCCGATGCCACCCTGCTCATCTCCTACCCCTACCGCATGGCCACTGGGGATACCCTGGAGGGCCAACTGCTGGCCCAGGTGGGTTTCCACTGCAGCGGGGCGGACTACACCAACTGGCTGTACCCGGAAAGTGAGCTGAGGGCGCTGGAGCCGGATGTGATCTTTTGTGCTGAGGCGGACGAGGTGGAGACGGTGAAGCAGAGCTATGAGTATAAGGTGGTGGCTGCCGTGAAGAATGACAAGGTCATGGCGATTGATTTTACGGCGTTCCAAAATCAGAGCCTGCGGATGTTTGATACCCTGGCGGAGATGGCGAAATTCACCGCGGCGGAGCCTGCGGAGGCATAAAGATAACGGCCGGCATGGGGAACTGTGCCGGCATTTTTAGCGAGGAGAGGAGAATATGGAGATTCAGGAGCTCACAGTGGCGGAAGAAAAGCAAAAGGTGGTACGGCAGATCTTGGAGGGGCTGCCGGAATGGTTTGGCATAGCTGAGGCGCGGGAGGAATATATTGCCCAAAGCGCCGGACAACCTTGTTTTGCCGCGATGGAGCAGGGAAAGCCCATCGGCTTTCTTTGTATGAAGGAGACCGGGCGTGATACCATGGAACTGGCGGTGATGGGAGTGGACCGAAAGTACCACTGCCGAGGCTGTGGCCGAGCGCTTTTTGCGGCAGCAAAGAAGTATGCGGCCCAAACCGGGTATTCTTTTTTGCAGGTAAAAACAGTGCAGATGGGGCGCTACAAAGAATATGATGACACCAACCGTTTTTACCAGAGTTTGGGGTTCAAGGAGCTGGAAGTATTCCCAAGCCTTTGGGATGAGTGGAACCCATGCCAGATTTACATTATGGCAATTTAGTGAACGCAAAAGAAAATTAGTTGCGGCTAAAAATGATGCTGTGCCACTATATCTTGCAGGGCAGAAAAACAGCACAAAATGAGGCGGGCAAAAAGAAGAATTTTCTGCGGAAAAGTGTGGTCTTGGGATGGAAAAAAGCACTTGCTTTCGGCACTCTTTACGATAAATATGTGGAGTGAAAAACACCTTCGCTTGACAAGGACACGCACACTTTTGCGTCGGACGCAACCTCCGCTCCTGTCGTGCTGACCCTGCGCTTTGCTTCGGGCAGCCCTCCCCGCTGCGGTGCGTCCTCCTTTCCCCGCAAGGTCTTACGACCTTGCAGGGACCCCAAGCGGAAATCGGCGCTGACTGCGTTATCGTCCTTGGCATACGCCAGTATGCCGGCGTCCTCTTCCTTGTCATCATCCGGTTTTCCCCCGCCGAAAAGTCCTACGGAGTTTTTGCGCGGGAGAAATGGCATCCGAGGAAGCGCGGAGCGGCAGGCAGGCTGGCGCCTGTCAACGCGATGCGCAATGTCGGGCGGTATTTATGCCCGCAAAAACTGTATGTGCTCTTGTCAAACGAAGGTAATCACAGAAAAGCATGGCGGAAGCTGCCGAGGTGCCGACTGACAGGAGGTATACAACTATGAAGAAGATTGGATTGTTTGCGGCCGGTGTTCTGTTCGACACCGCCGGGCTCAAGATCCTGGGCTGCCGGGAAGCCAAGAAGGTCTACACCGGCGTAACAGCCGCCGCGCTGCGCGCCAAGGACTGCGTGATGGATGCCGTGACCACCGTCCGGGAGAACGCCGAGGATATCTACGCGGACGCCAAGGAGCAGAATGAGCGCCGGGCGGCCGAGCTGGCGGAGGAAGTGGTGGAGGACGCCCTGCTGAGTAATCCCAAGGCAGGCCGGACTGGCGAGATAATCATTATAAAAGCGGAGGAAGCCGGACCAATAGAGGGATAGAATAAAGCCGCCGTTCTCCAAAAGGGGAACGGCGGCGCACAGTATCAGGGAGAAAATTAGCCGCGGCCGAAAACGGCGCGCCGCCGGATGGATCAGAGCGAGGCGATGTAGCTGCGCCAGCCGCCATAAGAGGAGATCTCCTTTTGGCCGCGGACGAGCTCCGGCTCTCCGATGACGCCGAGAACGACCTCGCCATCAGAGAGGGTGACCTTGCCGACCGAGAGACCCTCGGGCTCTTTCATGAGTACCGAGGCGAGCCCGGCAGCGGGAACCTGCCATACCTCCACGGCGACGCTGACGGCCTGGGGGTCGGCGGGATCCACCCGCAGCATGGCGGGGTTGTTGTCATTGATGCTCCACAGGCGGTAGCAGGGGGCAGTGGCGGCTTCCCGCAGGAAGAAGGCGCCGGCATCGAGGAGGTTCTTTTCCAGCGGGAGCCCCCGCATGAGGGTGCCGTTGACGGCGAGCTTGACAGAATCCATGGTGGTTCTCCTTTGCTTTTTATATTTAGGGGATAGTTCAGACTGGCAGTTAGAGCGTGAGCGTGCTTTACGCGATAAATCCGTGGGATTTCCGCTCTCCCAAAGGCAAGCCCCATGCTGCCGAGGATTACGAAATACCGGTCATAGATTTCGCACGGAGTGAGCTTGCGGTTATCGGGGTAATCGGTGGCGAATACCAGCCGGTTGACATCCAGCTGCCTTAGAATATGGTTGGTTTTTTCGATGCCGTATTGGCCGGCCCAATCGGTCAACACAGCGGAGATATTGAAGTACAGGCCGAGACCGATGAGCTCCTCGTATTGGAACCCGCCGGCATGCGCCACGGAAACGCGCAGTGCGGGGTATTTCCGGATAACACTCCTGATGCGTGAGGGGGAACAGACATCATCCGGGAGGTGGGGCCTGGGATAGGAGTGGATCTCCACCGGCACACGGCTTTGATCGGCCCACGCGAAAACACGGTCGTAATAGGCACCGTCCACGGGGTAGCCGGTATTGGTGGGGTGAATTTTTACGCCCAGAAATTCTTTTTGTTCCAGGGCCTTTTTCAGGAGTTCCAAGGTCGTTTCGACCGGGTTGCGAATATCGATATCCGCGAAACAGAAGAGGCAGTTTTCCGCCTGCAGGCACATGGCGAGCAGGTTATTATGGACGGAGCCGGCCTGAAAATCCATGGAGAGCATGTAGGGATCATTGAACGGCATGACGCAGGCGGCTTCGATATGGTACTGATCCATGAGCCGCAGGTAGTCATCCACGCTGCCGTACTCAACGAAGCGGTCGCCGTTTCCCCGGTTGTTTTCGATCACATCGGGAGGGAGCAGGTGGATATGGGCATCTATTTTGGGAATGGATTTCCAATCAATCATGGGAATGCTCCTTGTACTTGTGTAAATGAAGGCCCGAATTAACCAGCCAATTGTTTATGGGCGACGGCAGCTTAATCCGCATGGAATGGCGTTTGTGCCACGAAGTCCATGAACTGATCGATGAGGGGACGCTTAGATGGAATGAGGTTGGCGGCAACATGACATTTGGTGGCGGGCTGTTCGAACAGGAGGGGGATTTTTTTGACATTTTGGTTGGCTAGCACGATGTCCTCGGTGAGAAAGGTAACGCCCATGCCCAAATCCAGCATGGTAGTAACGGCAATGGCGGAATTGGTACGAGTGATGGGACCGGGTTTGATGCCGTAATGGGTAAACAGGTGGTTGAGGGTCCGGGCTTGTTCCCAGCTGCCGTTAATATCAACGGGACAGATGAAGCGCATACCATTGAGCTGATCAGGCGTGATGGTATCGTACTGACTGAGAGGGTGACAGAGGCCGACACCGACAATATAGTTAGAGTGCGAGACCAGCACCTGCCGTACAGCGGCCTCATCTTCAATGCGGGTTTGCGCGGTAAAGATGACATCGCAGGTGCGGGAAAGCAGACTGCCGAAGATCTTATCGTAGTGGTATTCCCGCAGAACGATGGAACACTCCGGGTGGAGCCGCATAAAGCGGCTGACATAAAACCTGGCAAAATTCATATCATAGCCGCCAAAGCCGATATCTAGCCGGGTGGAGGAGGAACGGGAGATCTCCCGGCCGGACTGGAGAGAGAAATTATACTGTTCCACGATTTGGGCGGCTTCCTTAAGAAAGTAGGCACCGGCAGGGGTCAGCTCTACATGGTGACGGGTACGATCAAAGAGACGAAATCCCAGTTCATCTTCCATGGCGGCGATGCTGCGGCTCATGGCGGTTTGGGCAATATGGCATTCTTCGGCCGCTTTGGAAAAATTGAGGTGCTTTGCCACGCTGCAGAAGTACTGAAGGCTGTGGATGTTCACAAAAATGACCTCCTGTTTTTGAACAGATTGAAGAAAAGCATGGTGAATATTAACGGATTCTGAGCATTTGGTTAGTTAAAATACGCATTACGGTGGGTGATTTTTTGTTATTATAACATTTTTATACTAACAATACAACAAAGAGTCGTTTCACATCGAGATTCATTTTATGTATAATTACAAACAAGGACAAAAGTCCTCGGAAAAAGAGCAAAAAATGAAATTGATGTAGGAGGTAAACATGAAAAAGGTTTTAGCATTTGTACTTGCCTTGGTTATGGTGCTTTCCATGGCGGCCTGTGGCAACGATGCCAACAAGCAGGGTGACGCTGAGAAAGAGGTAACTAAGATTCGCTTGGCACACGACTATTCCCCCGAAACAGCAAACTCCATCGGCATGGAAAACTTCGCAAAGCTGGTGGCGGAGAAGAGCGGTGGTACGATTGAGATTGACATTTACAGCAATGGTGAGCTTTCCGGCCGCAACAGCCAGACCACCTTTAAGCTGCTGCAGTCCGGCGACATTGATATGGCAATCGTTCCCCCTCCCAATACCGATGCTTGGCAGTTGTTCTATCAGCCCTTCTTCTTCCGCGACAGCGACAGCGCCTATGCCGCCTGTCAGGGTGAAGCCGGTCAAATGATGCTGGATAAGCTGCGTGACAGCAATAATGTTGTGGGTCTTGCATATCTGCCTATTGCAATGAGAGCGTTTACCAACAGTAAGCACCCCATCCAGGCCCCTGCCGATATGGAGGGTCTGAACTTTCGCGTACTGGATGTTCCCACTTTGGTGACCTGGATGAAGGAATTTAAGGCCTCCGCTGTCCCCATGTCGATGGCCGAACTCTATATGTCCCTGCAGAACGGTACGGTAGACGGCCAGGAGAATCCCTTGGACACCATTAAGAACCAGGCTTTTTATGAGGTGCAGGAGTATCTTTCTATTACCAACCATATCTGGTCCTTCTCGCTGTTTGCGGTCAACGCAGATTTTTGGGATAAGCTGACCACTGAGCAGCAGGATATTCTGAAGGAATGCGCCGTGGAGGCTTCCAAAGATATCAAGGAGCTGGCGCCCGAGGTGAATGACGCTGCTTATGATTTCCTGGTGAATGAAAAGGGAATGAAGGTGAACACCCTGACCGAAGAGCAGTGGCTGGAATTCCAGAAGGCGGCTAAGCCTGTATGGAAGGCAATGGAGGCCACCATCGGTGCCGATGTGCTGAAGACCTGGATGGACGCTGTGGGAGTAACCTGGGACTGATATCCTGACGAGATAAAACATGAATAACTGAAAGACGGTAACTGCCCGCCGCCCGAAACGGTGTGCGCGGGCAGTTATTCTTATAGACAGCAGAGGTGTTTTTGATGAAAAAAATAATAGATGCCATGGATAAGGGAATAGGGATGCTGGAGAAAATTGTGCTGTTTGGCTCCATCACTGTTATGCTTATCGTTACGGCAATAGAAGTACTGGACGCAAAGGTGCTGCACGCCAACCTGATGTGGACCACTGAGGTGAACCGCATTATGCTGGTGTGGTGCATTCTTTCCGGCGCTTCGGTAGCGGCAGGAACCAGAAGCCACCTGGGGGTGGAGTTCCTGGTGAGAAAGATGCCGAAAAAGATAGCCAAATGGGTTGTGCTGTTTACCGATTTGATCTGCATTTTTGTAAGCGGATATGTGGTGGCCTCCGGCATTGCGCTGGTTTCCATGCAAATAAGACTGGGGTCGGTGTATTCCATTACCCGGTGGCCCACCGCCGTGGGTGAGCTGGCTGTGCCGGTTTGCTTTGCCCTGGTGCTGATCCGTATTTTGTTTACAATCTACCATGACTTTACAAAGAAGGATGAAGAGGAGGTTGCTGCGTAATGTTAATCATGCTGTTGGCTTTGTTCCTGGTGACGATGTTCCTAGGAACGCCCATTGCGTTTTCCATGTCCTTTGCGTCCATTGTGACCAATTTGACCCATGGCGCTTCCTCGCTGATGCTGACGGCGCAGCAGTGCTACGATTCCACCAGTAATCTTTCGCTGCTGGCAGTCCCATTCTTTATGCTGGCGGGTAGCATTATGAACATGGGTGGTATTTCACGCCGACTGATCAATTTCTGCCGGCTGTTTGTCGGCCGCATCCGTGGCGGCCTGGCCATTGTGGCTGTGTTGGCCGCCATGATTTTTGCAGCCATTTCCGGCTCCGGCCCTGCTACCGTGGCGGCTTTGGGTGTCTTTATGATTCCTGCTATGGTGAATGACGGCTATGATGTAGGCTTCGCTGGCGCTTTGATGGGCTCTGCGGGCGGCCTAGGTATTATCATTCCGCCCAGTATCCCCATGGTCATTTACGCTACGCTGGCTGGGTGTTCAGTGGGCACCATGTTCTGTGCTGGTATCGTTCCTGGTATCATTTTGGGGCTTGCTATGATGATCTATGCCTATATCATTGCCCGCAGGAACGGCTACAAGCCCGCCCCTGTGGATGCGCCTACCTTTAAGGATAAGGCGAAGGTCTTTGCGGACGGTTTGCCTGCCATTGCCATGCCCGTCATCATTCTAGGCGGTATTTATTCCGGTATTTTTACCCCCACACAGGCTTCCGGCATTGCGGTCATTTACGGATTGATCCTGGGCGTGCTGGTGTATAGAGAAATCAAACTGAAGGACATTGTAAAAATGTTTATTGAATCCGGTATTACCGCCGCTTCTGCGATGCTGATCGTCTCGCTGGCCGATGGGTTTAACTGGATCATTACCACCAATCGTGTGCCCAAGATGCTGAGCGACTGGTTCCTGGGAATCTTCAGCAGCGCTGCCGGTATTCTGCTCGCACTGATTGTTTTGCTCACCATTATCGGCTGCTTTATGTCTGTTAACGCCGCCATGATCGTGCTGACGCCTATTCTGGTGCCGGTGATGCGCTCCTTTAATGTAAGTCCCATTACGCTGGGTATTATTATGATCATCTGCGTTTCGCTTGGCATGGTCACCCCGCCCTTTGGCGTTAACCTGTTTGTGGCAGCCGGTATTGCCAAGGTGCCTTTCGACTGTATGACAAAGCATGCCTTTATTCTGGTCGGGCTTTGCCTTGCGGTGCTGATAGCCATGGTGTTTATTCCAGGAATTATTACATTCCTGCCTTCGCTGCTGGGAATGTCGCTATAAAGGGGGCAGGCCTATATGGAGCGCACAAGGGAAATGCATATAGCGGAACGGGAACGCCGGATGGCGGTCCTAAACGGGCTGATGGAGGAAAACGACCTAGCTGTGATGGTGTGCCATGGAAACGGCGCGATGGCGTATCAGGCGGATGTGAAATACATGACCGACCTGGTGACCCCCTGCGGGCATATGTTTTCCATGATGGTGCGGGGGGAACAGCCCATTGCCCTGCTGGGGCGTGCCGATGCTGGTTTCCATGCCCGGCTGAAGACCTTTCTGGACGCGGACCATGTGGTTATCACACCGGATATGGTGGGCGAAATCTGCCGCAGGATAGAGGCGCTGCCCGGGGAACATCCCCGGGTGGGTGTTCCATCACTGGGGGAGTATCCCAAGTTCTTTACGGACGCGCTTTTCAAAACCGGGGCGGAGATTGTGGACATTACCGAGGCTTTTGTAGTGGCTAAGGCGCCCAAAGCCCCCTATGAATTGCAGCTGATTCAGGAGGCTTCCGACCTGGCGATCGCGGCCTTTGAGGAAGTTGTGAAATATATCCGGCCCGGCGTGACCGAAAAGGAGGTCATCGGCTATGCTGAGGGCTATCTGCGTGCTCACGGTGCCGAGGATCTGCTGATCCTTTCCCGAGGAGAGTACCCCCATGCCTTTATTAACCGTCCAACCTTCCGCCGCATTGAAAAGGACGATCTGTTTGTGTTTTCAGTGGAGATTGCCGGAGTGTACGGCTACTGGACGCAGATCATCCGGCCTATCTTCCTTTCCAGAGGGAGCCACCGTGAGGCCTACGAGGTGCTGTGCCAGGTGAAGGAGGCAATCCAGGCAGGTGTGGAGAAATTCCGCCCCGGCAACCTCATCTGCGATGTAGATGAAGCCATCAACAAGGTAGCGCGAAAGTATGAACTTTCCAAGGGTGTATGGGCAGGGCACTCCATGGGAATTGATTTGGGCGATGGGTATAATATTGGAGAATCCAATAAGATGGAGATCGTACCAAATATGATTCTGACCTTCCATCCCAGTTTGCTGGATAAAAACGGAGAGGGAGTGCTGTACGCAGATACTTATGTGTCCACTGAGGGTGGAGCTCGCTGCCTAACTGATAAGTACAGGGAGTCCCCCTATTGGGAGGATCTAAAAGAGTTGGTCAAATAACAAACGAGAGGAAAAACAAATGATTACAGACGCGAAATATGTAGCAGAACGGGATAGACGAGTGGCGCTGCTGGATAAACTGATAGAGGATACTAGGGTGGACGCGCTGGTACTGACATCGACTGCCCAGCAGGCCTACCAGGTAGCGACTAAGTATGTTTCAGGCTATCAGTTAACGACTCGCCGTGATTTTGTTTTTATGAAGCCGGGTGAGATGCCTCGGCTGATTATCCCCACTGTAGGACAGCAGTTCCATGCCCGCCGTTTGAGTTGGCTGCCGGATGAGAATATTTACTGCGGCCCAATGGTGGAAACGGTGTGTGGTTGGATCCGCGAGTTGGGGCTGACGAAGCCCCGAGTGGGAATGTATGCGACCGCCGAGCTGCCGGTGCCGATCCAGCAGGCAATATTGGATGCCGGTGCTGAGATTGTGGATATTACCGATGCCTACACCAAGGCTCGCCAGCCGAAATCCGAATTTGAGGTGGAGCTGACCCGAGAGGCCACTCGCATCGCGGTGGAGTCTTTTGAGCATGTGGTGAAGATGATAGAGGTAGGTGCTACTGAACGCCAGATGGTAGGCGCTGGGGAAGGCTACCTGAGGGCACATGGCGCGGAGGATTCTTTGGTGCTGGTGCGCTCTCAACATCCGCATTCTTTTATCTGCCGTCCAACTGACTACCGAATGGAGCGGGATACCGCTACCGTTTATTCGGCGGAGGTTGCAGGGCCCTTTGGCTACTGGACACAGGTGCTGCGGCCAATCTTTTTCAGCAAGGGCTGCCAGCCAGAGGTACGGCACATTCTGGAAGTAATAAAGGAAGCAGAGGCTGCCGGCGCGGAAGCGATGAAGATAGGCAACACCGTGGCAGATGTAGCCAAGGCCGTGGAAAAGGTAGTGGCCCAAAACGGCTGCAAGACCGGTGTATGGAGCGGTCATGGTATGGGGCATGATTTGGGTGACGGAGTGGACATTGGCAATATGAATGAGATGGAGATCGTCCCCAACATGGTACTGACCCTACACCCCAGCGTCCTTAGCGATAAAGACGGCTTTCTATTTGGAAATACTTGGCTTGCAACTCCGGACGGTGCCGAGCTGCTTTCTCCCCAGTATTACAATACACACGAACTGGAGGAGCTGAAGGAGCTTGTGCACTATAAATAACGGCTGCATTCTGCGGAGGAAATGAATATGGCATGGTGGCTGCAGGGAGACCTGCAGCCCTTTGCACATTTTAGAAGCGGGATGGGGCGCAGCCCTGGCGGCTCCGCAGGAGCCGCCGCAGCGGTCGCAGGCCGCGAAAGCCGCCCGCAGGGCGGCTGGGCTGCGCCCGGATCTGGCACCTTGCAGGGGCTGGGTTAGGGGCAGGGAACAAAGCGAGGCCAATGAGAAATGGGCGGCTTGTGAAAGGGCCACAAGGCGGTAAAAAGCCGTTGACGAAGGCATTTTGGAGGCTTATAATGAGAATAACAAAATGGGTAAGTAGGAGAAAAAGTGCTTATCCCGGGAAAAAGGAAGGAGTAGCCCCATGAGCAAATTTGACATTATGGAGACCACTGTGGCCAAGGTGCAGGCTGCCTATCTGGACGGTACCCTGACCTGCCGTGAGCTGTGCGAGGATTACATCGCGCGCATCAAGGCGTATGACCACGAAGGTCCCGCCATCAATTCCATCATTTGTGTAAACCCCAAGGCGCTGGAGGAGGCAGATGCCTTTGACGCCTATGTAAAAGAGCACCACGCGCTGTGCGGCCCGCTGCACGGTATCCCTGTGATGCTGAAGGATAACTTTAATACCACCGATATGCCCACCACCGCCGGCAGCATTGCGCTGGAGGGCTGGGTGCCGGATAAGGACGCCTTTGTGACCAAGAAGCTGCGCGAAGCGGGTGCTCTCATTCTGGCCAAGACCAACCTGCATGAGTTCGCCATCTGGGGCGAGACCATCAGCTCGGTGATGGGTCAATCGGTGAACCCCTATGATCCCACCCGTACCCCCGGCGGTTCCTCCGGCGGCACCGGCGCTTCCATCGCCTGCAATATCGGTATCATCGGCCTGGGCACCGATACCATCAATTCCGTCCGTTCCCCCTCTTCCGCCAACAGCCTGGTCGGGATCCGTCCCACCATTGGTCTGGTTTCCCGCGCGGGCATCGTGCCCTATTCCCTGACGCAGGATACCGCAGGCCCCATCTGCCGCACCGTGGAGGACGCCGTCCGCTGCCTCGATGTCATCAAGGGGTATGACCCCGACGACGCCGAGACCGCGTGGAGCGTCGGCCATGAGGAATGCTACATGGATCACCTGAAGGCGGACGGCATGAAGGGATGCCGCATTGGTGTGCTGGAGAGCCTCTTTGGCAAGGAAGAGATCAATGAATCCACCAACAAGGTGGTGCGCAATGCCCTTAAGGTTTTTGAGGAGAACGGCGCAACGCTGGTTCCCGTGACCGATAACATTGACCAGCCGTGGCTGACCAGCGAGGTTTCCGTCCATCTGGATGATTTCCAGCATGATCTGGACGGGTATCTGGCCACCCTGCCCGCCGACTGGAAGATCCACAGCATGGCGGAGATTCTGGAAAAGGGCCTGTTCCATCCCTTCAGCGAAAGCAATATGCGGGACGCTATGACCCGCGAGGTCGGTTCTCCCCGCTATCTGGAGAAAATGTATAACAAGATCGGTGTGCGCACCCATGTGCTGAAGATCATGGCCGACCTGAACCTGGATGCCATGGTTTATCCGCATCAGCAGCAGCTGGTCTGCAAGATCGGTGCCAACCAGCAGCAGCGCAACGGCGTGCTGTGCTCCTCCACCGGTTTCCCCTCCATCGCGGTTCCCGCTGGCTTTGCGCCCGATGAGAACGCGCCCATCGGCGTGCCGGTCGGCATGGAGATCATCGGCCGTCCCTGGAGCGAGGCGAAGCTTATCGAGATCGCTTATGCGTTTGAGCAGCACTCCCACTTCCGCCGTCCGCCCGTATCGGCGCCTGACCTGAACAAGTAAAAGAATACGCCATAAAATGTCCCCCATCGGTGATGAGCCGGTGGGGGATAGTTTTTGCTCTTTATCGGTGGAGGAAAAAAGCCTTCTGTGAGGGCTGGCAGAGAGACGCCCTGCCGATGCTCTTTTCGCCTGTTCGGCGAAAAGAAAGCTTACTAAAGGGGAAACTAAGGGGAAGCCCTCTCTTGCAGGGTTCCCCCTCTTGTGGGAATGACCACACTGGGTCATCCCCACAATTCATCCCCTTTCGGAGCGCCCTCCGGCCTTAAGGGGTTTCGCCCATTGAAATGGGCGACCAAAGACGCTGTCTTTGGAAACTGCAAGCCTTTTGAAAAAGGCTTGACCGAAAACTTTACGAAGCGGCCGCGGCAAAGTACAGCGAGTACCCGCCCAGCTGCAGCACCAGCGTTTGCTCGGCGCTGCCATCCTGCCGGGTGGTGACCGATACCGCCGCGGGGCCGGTTTCATCCCCTACGGTGAGGCTGTAAATGGTGGCTTCCACACCGCCGCTATCCTGCCGGGTGTAGCTGCCCTCCCAGCTTTGCGTGCCGGAGGTAAAAGTGAGCTTGCCATTCTCGGCCCGGCAGGTCAGTTCAAGCACTGCGGCGTCGGGGTAGATCTCCTGCATGCTGTTCCCGATGAAAAGGATGCTGCCATCCTGGGTGGACTGCACCGTGACGACCTGCCAATCTTTATCCTCGATGCGGTGGGTGGTGACCTGTTTGCCGCAGGCGGTAAGCAGCAATACGCTGGCAAGAATAATAGCGAAAAATCGTTTCATAGGTTCCTCCTTAGTCTGGGCGGCGGCTCATAATGATGCCCAGTATCACCAGGGCGATGCAGCCCAATATGGCGAAGAGCAGGCCCCAGGGAAAGCCGGCCGTGATGAAAATAGCGGTGGGGCCATCCGCGCCGCCGATGATGCCGATGCTGCTATTGGCCGGGAGGCCATACCCCAGCATGAGCAGGGTAAGCACTAGCTGCGGCAGCAGCAACAGCCCGCATATCCCGGCGGCGATGGCGACCCATTTCCAGAAGCGGCGCCGGCGGCGATTCTGCTCCGCCAGCTGGCCGGTGAGGGCGCTCAGCTTATCCGCCAATACCGCTTGCGGTTCCAGCGGGGCGGTGTTTTCCGGCTTTGGAGCGCCCAGCAGCTCCTCTACGGAGACCTCCAGGCACTCTGCCAGCCGCACCAGCATATCGGCATCCGGGACCGAGAGCCCCTGCTCCCATTTGCTGACGGTCTGCCTAACCACATGCAGCCGTTCGGCCAGTTCCTGCTGGGAAAGGCCCCGGGCTTTGCGCAGTGCGCGGATATTTTCGCCCAGCATGGGATCCCTCCGTTCTGATGATGATCTCTACCCGCCTATTATGGCACAAAAGGCGGCGGGGAAGCAAGCAACACATTTTAACATGGGGGAGAGTTTGCAAAATGGGAGGGGCGGGCTGCCGCCAAGGCCAGGATTCTGCTGGGATGGGAGGAGGAGCAGAAGGCGGGCCCCGCAGGGGCCGCGGCCGCAGGCCGCGGGGACGGGCTGAAAGGCCCGTCACGGCGCGGAGCGCCGCCCTGCGGGGCGGCCATTTGCCGGCTGCATAGAGGATGGACCCGGTGCGTATACTAAGGGCAAAGGGGGGCGTGGCAATGAAGCAAAAACCGTGGAAAGCCTACCTGTGGGCGACACTGCCGACCATAGCAGGCGGGGTGTTGGCGGGGATCCTTTCCGGCAGCGGGGGCAACTACGAAAACTATATAAAACCGCCGTTATCACCGCCGGGGTGGCTGTTTCCGGTGGTGTGGGCGGTACTGTATCTGCTGATGGCGATAGGAATGGCGATGGTATGGAACGCCGACCAGGCCCATGCTAAGCCTGCCCGGAATCTCTATATCGTGCAGCTGGTGGTGAATCTGCTGTGGCCGTTTTTCTTCTTCCGGTGGGAGATGTGGGGCTTTGCGGTGATCTGGCTGCTGCTTCTCATTGCACTGGTGATGGTCATGGCTTTGCGGTTTGAGCAGATAAGCCCCAAGGCGGCCTATCTGCAGATTCCTTATCTCATTTGGCTGTGCTTTGCGGCGTATCTTAATATTGCGATATGGCTGCTGAACCGATAACAGGCAAAATGAAAATCCCCCGAAAGGGGGATTTTTTGCGCTTTGGATTAGGAAAGCGCAGTGGCAGTATTTTCAGTCAGGCGGAAGCGGAAAATATTATCCCAGTGGCGGCGCAAGGCCACATCGGCGGAAAGAGTGCTATTGTGGAAGCAGATGGACCACTGGGTATTGCTGGTGATATCCTTGGAGTCAGGCTCCTGTGCGACGGCCCGCAGGGCATCCCATACGGTAAGGGGGGAGAGGACATCCTTTTGCTGCGCTAATATTTTCAGTACAGTATCGTAGCGTTCCCGGCCATGGCCGTAGATACCGTTTCGCTGGTTGGGTTTGACCCGATCCGGGTAGAGCGCGTAGAAGTTGGTGGCGGCTGCCGCAGGGGTATCCACCAGGGGACGGGCGGGATCATCGCAGTCATATTCCACCACACGCCCATCTCCACTGGCATCGGTGATGTAAAAGTGATAATCCCGGCCGCCGGAGGCAAACATATCATACTCCCGCAGCAAGGCTACTGCTTCAGCGGTGGTGGCGGCGTGATCCAGTACCAGACGGATGGCCAAGGTGGGAGTGATGGTGGGTTTACCGGTCTGCTGGTAGGTGGGTTCGCTATCCAAGGTGAGCACAGCAATAGACACCCCCTTTTCATTCATGCCATCCAGACAGATGAACGGCGCGGTGAGGGTAGCCAGGCGGGTTTTCAGGCTTTGCTCCGGGGTGTTGGCCTGGATGTTATCCAAGGCGGCGAAGGCCACTGAGCGGTAGCTATCCTGTGGTGAGCAATAGACCACCATGGCGGAGGTATCGTAGCGAAAGTCGTAATTACGGCCCATGCAAGCGGTACCATCCTGCTCCACTACGGCAAAGGCGGTGCAGCCGAAGGAGGGTGCCTGGATAGTGACCGGCAGCAGCGGCAGCGCCTCTTCCAGGATGGCATCCACCATGCTTTGGTCATCGGTGATGCCGCGGGCGAGGAGGTCATCCAGGCTGTAACGGTAGCGGATATCCATGCGGTAGAGGTTATAGCCATCGCTGTAATCAGTGATTTTTTGCAGGGCGGCCATGCTTTGAAAACGGGTAAAATAGATGCCGGTAAAAACGAGGGCGGCCAAAAGCAGCAGCGCGGAGAGGGAGAGCAGAAGCTTTTTCATAGGACACCTCCGGGGTCATTGGTAGTAGATATTTACCGCGCGGCGGACGGCAATAGAACCCGGAGGGGAGAAAAAACCGGCAGGAGGGTGCAGGGGCAAGGCGGCCCGCAGGCCGCCCCCAAGGCGATGCGAAGCGTCGCCTGCCCTGCGGGCTGGTACTGGGGCCCTGCACAAGGGTGAGGAGAAGCAGCAAAAAAACAGAAGCTGAGGCAAAGAAAATCCCCTGCCAAAGAGCAGGGGATAGAATTCAGCCATTATTGATTTCCTCAAAGATATTGCCAGAGGAAAATACCACCGTTTCGCCGTTGCCTTCATTGGCGGGGAAGTGGTTGCCGATGTAGCATTCTTCCCCATCCGGGGTAATGAAGAACTCCGCTACGGTGGAAAGATAGCGGGACTGGGTATCGTAATCGGTGATGACGCGCTGCCACACACCATAGTAGTACTCCCGGCCCTCCACCGTCACCGGATCATTAAGGGTGAAGGTGTAGTTCTCCATCGGCTCCGCCGCCGCAAAGATATCCTCCATCTTTTTTATGAGGCGGGCACGGCGCTGTTCCTCGGTTTCCTCCGGTTCCGGTTCGGGCTCTGGGGAGAGGGGATCGGAAGCATCCGGGGTTCCAGCCTGGGGCGGATCGCCATGGACGATCTCGCTGATGGGATTGCCGCAGGCGGTGAATACCAGAAGGGTGGCCAGCAAGGCCAAGGTCAAGGTGATCAGTTTCATACGGCTCATACTGATGGAACTCCCTCCGTTAGGCCGCACAGTCGGCGGCGCTTGACGATGAAATAGCAGATGATGTGGGTGAGCGAGGTCAAGATCCAGCTGATGGGGTAGGAGATGTAGAGTACCCGCAGATCGTGGTGAGTGGCGAAAATGGTATAGATCCACACCACACGGAAGCCGCAGGCGCCGATGAGAGTGACGATCATGGGCATGACAGAGCTACCCATCCCGCGGATGATATCCGCCATAATATCCATAATGGCATCCAGACCGTAGGTGGTACCGACGATCATCATACGGATCATGCCCATGGCAATAACTTCCGAATCCTTATTGTAGAAAGCAAGCAGCGAATTGCCAAAGCCGTAGGCGATAAAGCCGAGAATCTCCGAAAGGAGGATGCCCAGGGCCAGGCACCAAAGGGTGATGCCCCGCAGGCGCTTGTACTGCCCGGCGCCGAGGTTCTGGCTGGTGAAGGTAAGGGAAGCCTGCGCCACCGAATTGCAGCTGGTAAAAACGAAGCCTTCGATATTGACGGCGGCGGCATTACCGGCCATGGCGGTGCTGCCGAAGGAATTGATGGAGGACTGGATGAGGACATTGGAGATAGAGAAGATGGCGCCCTGCAGACCGGCGGGAATGCCGATCTTGAGGATACGGATGAGCTTATCCCGGTGGATGCGCAGCTCCTTGAGGACGATGTGGTAGCAGCCGTCGGTTTTCAGCATGCACCACAGTACCAGCGCGGCGGAGATATACTGCGAAACAACGGTGGCAATGCCGACGCCCGCCACACTGAGATTGAACTGGATGACCAGAAGCAGGTTGAGACCGACATTGACGATGCCGGCAAAGAAAAGGAAGATCAGGGGTCGGCGGGTATCGCCCACGCCGCGCAGCACCGCTGCGCCAAAGTTATACAGCATACTGCCCGGCATCCCCAAAAAGTAGATGCGCAGATACAGGATAGCCAGTGGAAGGACATCGTCGGGGGTATCCATCAGCCGCAGGATGGCGGGGGTACACACCACGCCCACTACCATGACAAAGAAACCGCTGATGAGTCCCACCAGCATGCAGGTGTGGGTGGCTTCGGAGACATCCTCGTACTGGGCGGCGCCGTAGTGCTGGGCAATGACGGCGCTGCCGCCGATGGAGATACCCATAAACAGGTTGACGATCAGATTGATGATGGAGCCATTGGAGCCGACGGCGGCCAGCGCGTGGCTGCCCACATACCGTCCCACCACGATGATATCGGCGGCATTGAAAAGAAGCTGCAGCATTCCTGTGGCCATTAGCGGCAGGGAAAAAAGCAGGATCTTCTGCGGCAAGCTACCGGTACACATATCTATTTCATACTTATGGCGTGCAGTAGCCAAGGGAAACAACGCTCCTTCTTTGTGCATATTGGGAAAAAGCCTAGTACAGCGCCGCGGGCGCTGCTGGGGCATAGAGATTAAGAGGACAGTATAGGTATTATAGCCCTTTTGTGCTCTAATGCAAGATATCCTGCATCAAATCTCCTTATCGCACAAAAAGGCGGCAAAAAGGAGAGAAAAGCACAACAAAACTGCCCATTATCCCAGCAACGGCAGCGCCGCTGCCAGAATTTCGGCGGCCTCCAGCGGACGGCTGCGCAGCAGGGGGCGGCGGGGTTCCTCCGGCAGGGCGGTGGATTCCGCGATGACAGCTTGCAGCTGGGCGGGGGTGTACCAGCGAAAGCGGCCAATGCCAAGCTGTTCGGCCCGGTGCTCCAGCAGGGCCAGCAGCAGGTCATCATAGCCGGCTTCCCGGGGCAGGCGCAGCTCCGCGGCTACGGCCGGCAGAATGTGCTCGAACAGGGCACGGCGAGGGGAGAGCCCCTCCGGCAGGCGCAACGGGATACCGGCGGCCTTTATGGCGTTCTCCGGCAGGGCGGCAAAGGCCGCAAAGCCATCGGCTTTTTCGGAAAAGTAATACAGCTGGCCGGGGAGCTCCCGCATAAACCGCATGGTATCGTAGTAGCCCATCTGAATATTGCGGCGGCTGGTGGCGGGATCGAACCGCATGACAGGGCCCAGCTGCTCACTGGGGAAGATCTGACGGATCTTCTGCTTATCCCGCAGCGGATGGATGATGCCGAAGCCATTGAGCCGGATGGCGATGACCTCATCGCAGCCGTAGTCCAGCAGCTCATTATAGGGGCAGGCATCATACAGGCCGCCGTCCAGGTACTTCTTATCCCCAATGACGGTGGGCTGGAACCCGGGGAACGAAGCCGAGGCCAGCACATGGTCCAGCACATTTTCGGGGGTCATATCTTTTTTATAGGCGATCAGCGGCTGAAGCTCCGGGAAAGCCACGGCGATCATGCCATAATCAATGGGACTTTCCAGCAGTCGCTGGGGGTCAATGTTCTGCTCCAGGAAGGCACGGATTTTGGAGGTATCGATACCGCCGTTTTCCAGCGCGGCTTTGATATTTTCCTTGAGGGCCGAAAGGGTATTGAGGTTCACCTGCCGGTTGATGATTTCCAAAAAGCCTTTGTCCTCCTCGGAGAACAGATCGTCATTGGCGGTCGTCTCCCAAAATTCCGCGGCCTTTTCACAGTCGCCCTGCGCCAGCAGCGCTGCATTGATGGCGCCGATGGAAACACCGCAGATGACATCAAAATGATAACCCAGTTCGGTAAGGGCGCGGTACGCGCCGATCTCATAGGCGCCTTTGGCACCGCCGCCTTCCAGTGCTAAACCCAGCATAGTGATGCTCTCCTTTCATCTATCCACAGCGGATTCTATTCCATGCTCATCATAACCGAAAGGGCGGGGGAAAAGCAATGCTCCCGCCGTCCTTTTTACAAATCGTTCATGCTTTTTCGGCAGGGAAAATGCCGCAGACCGTCAGCACATCACCTGCCACGGTAAAGTGCACCTCCAGCCCGGCAAAGGGAAAGCCGTATACCCGGTCGCTATCCTGCTGATAAGCCGGCCGGGGGTCCTGTGCCAGTACCGCCCGCAGGGAAGCCCGGTGCGCCGCGGGAACCTTTTCTTCCCATTCCGGCGGCAGTATCACCGTGAGGACATGTGCTAGCCCATCGGAGGAATACCCCCCGGTGGCCTCCGGGTGGCAATCGGCATGGGGCAGGTAGGGCTTTACATCATAAATAGGTGTGCCGTCCATCAGGTCAGCCCCGGCTACCCGCAGCACCGTGCCCCATTCTGGATGGTGCACCACCCCCAGCAGCTTGACGCAGGAAAGCCCAATGGCATTGGGGCGGAACGGTGACCGGCTGGCAAAGACCCCAACCCGGCGGTTGCCGCCCAGCCGGGGCGGACGCACGGTAGGCCGCCAGCCCTCCCGCTTCGTTTCGGAAAATTCCCATAGCAGCCACAGGTGGCTGTAGCCCTCAATCCCCCGTAGTGCTTCCGGTACCCGGTACTCCGGCTGGAAGATCACCAGCGCTTCCAGCTCCGGCACCAGCCCGCTCTGCCGCGGGATGCCGAATTTGGTGGGAAAGTCGCTGCGGATCTCCGCGATTACTTGAATGACAGTTGTTTCTTCCATGGCTCCTCCCCATGATTTCTGCAAGCCGCAGGGATGGGGCCCGCAGGGCCGCCCGCCGTAGGCGGGCGTAGGCGGCGCAGCCGCCAAACCCATCCTCCGGATGGGTTGCCCTGCGGGCCCGACCCGGGCCGCGAATTCTGACCCTATTTTACCATGCCATTCCGAAAAAGAAAAGCAGATGGCGTGTGGTTCAGTCCTTATTCTCCTTGGCGCTCCAGTCGGCCACCTCCAGCCGCCACATGGCGGTGCGGGCCATGGTCTGCGGCGGGCAGCCCGGTGCGCCGGGCAGGTACCGGTCGATCAAAAGCCGCATGGCCTGGGGCTTTTCTTCCTCGGTCAGCGGGGCAACAGTCGCCTTGCCCATTACGCAGCCGTACCGTGTGGTAATGCCCCCGCCCGGCAGCTGTACCACCCGGTGGTCACAGTCCATCTGGAAAGAGCAGACCCCGTTTTGGCGCAGCAGGTCGGCTTTTCGGCCTTCTGCTGCCCCGTGCAGGTAGAAATACAGCCGCCCCTCTTTTTCCTCCCAGCCAAAGTTCATCGGCACGATGTAGGGGTAGTCCCCATCGGCCAGTCCCAGCCGCAGCACATCGCACTGGTGGATGATCTCCTTGACGGCCTCCAGCTCTGTTACTTCCCGGTCTTTCCGGCGCATTTCTTCCATACTATTCCCTCCGGCAGTTTTTCTTTATTATAGCAGGTTTGGCTTTACGGCACAAATTCCGCCGTCCCGCCTAAAATCCCGGGATTTTGCTTTCCCTCCGGGGCAGGATATGGTATAATAAAATATAAATGTATGTTCTCAAATCTCCCCACAAGGAGGCCCATCATGAAAGTCCTTGCCTTTGATGCCAACAGCATCGTCAACCGTGCCTTTTACGGCGTGCGGCTGCTCTCCACCCGGGAGGGCACCTATACCAATGCCGTTTACGGCTTTTTCAATATTGTTTATAAGCTCATCGAGGAACAGAAGCCGGATGCGGTCGCCTTTGCCTTTGATCTGCACGCACCTACCTTCCGGCACAAAATGTACGAACAGTACAAGGGCGCCCGCAAGGGCATGCCGGAGGAACTGCGCCAGCAGATGCCGCTGGTGAAGGAAATGCTGCGGCTTTTGGGCTATCCCATTCTAGAAGTAGAGGGCTACGAGGCGGATGATATTCTGGGCAGTCTGGCCCGGCAGGGAGAGCAGAACGGCGATACCGTCCTTATCTGTACCGGCGACCGGGACTCCCTCCAGCTCATCACCGATAAGGTCAGCGTCATCCTGGCCAAGACTGCCCCGCAGGGCGCCGTTTATGAGATAATGGACCCCGCCGCCATTCGCGAAAAGTACGGCGTGACGCCCCGGGAAATGATCGAGGTCAAGGCCCTGATGGGCGATCCCTCCGATAACATTCCCGGCGTGCCCGGCATTGGCGAAAAAGGCGCTCTGGCCCTTATCCAAAAGTATCACACCATCGAATATATCTATGCCCATTTGGAGGAGTTGGAGTTGACCCCGGCGCTCCGTAAAAAACTGGCCGAGGGCCGGGAATCCGCCGCCCTCAGCCGGGAGCTGGGGACCATCTGCTGCGAGGTGCCGGTACCCCAGTGGAGCGAACTGAAGCCCCGGCCCCGGCAGGAGGACGCCCTTTATGCCTTCCTTTCCCGGCTGGAGCTCAACCGTCTTATCACCAGGCTGGGTCTTGCCGCCCCGGAAACGATGCCGGAGGAACCCGCCGCGGAGGAGGCGGCTCCCGCTGTGACCTTTGCCCCTCTTACCGAAGAATCTGACCTTGCCGCCTGGGGCAAGGAAACCCCGATCATCCTTTCGGCCCGCTGGGCGGAGGATGGTACGCCTGCCGCCATCTGCGTCCTTTGCGGGGAGCAGCTATGCGGCTGCGAGGATCCCGCTGCCTCCCTGTGGCAGAAAATTTTCTCTTTGCCCAATCCCAAAATCACCGCCGACGCCAAACCCTATTATAAAGCGGCGCTAAAGGCGAATAATACCTTTGCCGCCCTATGGCTGGATGCCGGTCTGGCCGGGTATCTGCTCAATCCCAATGCCAGTGACTACGCCGTGGAACGCCAGCTGGCCCAGCATGGGCTTTCCCTCCCCGCGGCGGAAGCCCCGCAGAAGCTGCTGCCGCTGGCACGGGAATGCCTGGGCCTTTCGGCGCTTTCTCCCCTGCTGGAGCGGGAGCTGGAAGCGAATGACCAGCAAAAGCTGCTGCGGGAGGTGGAACAGCCCCTCTGCGAGGTGTTGGCCTCGATGGAGCTCACCGGCTTTCGCATCGACCGCGAGGGCCTGCGGGAGTTCGGCATCTACCTGGATGGACTGACCATCCAGCTGGAGCAGGAGATTTATCAGCTGGCCGGCGGCAAATTCAATATCAATTCCCCCAAGCAGCTGGGCGATGTTCTTTTTGGCAAGCTGGAGCTGCCCGCCAAAAAGAAAACCAAGAGCGGCTATTCCACCAATGCCGAGGTGCTGGAGGAGCTGATCCCCTATCACCCCATTATCAGCAAGATACTGGAGTACCGCAAGTACAAAAAGCTCTCCTCCACCTATGTGGAGGGCCTTAAGGACACCATTGGCCCCGATAGCCGCATCCGCTCGGTGTTCCGCCAGACCGATACCCGAACCGGCCGCATCAGCAGTGCGGAGCCCAACATGCAGAATATTCCCATCCGTACCGAACCCGGCAGCCGTATGCGGGATTTCTTCGAAGCGGAGGAGGGCAACCTGCTGGTGGATGCCGACTATTCCCAGATTGAGCTGCGGGTGCTGGCTGCCCTGGCCAATGACAGCGCCATGATCGAAGCCTTTCGGGAGGGCGTGGATATCCACACCCGTACCGCCGCGCAGGTATTCGATCTGCCGGAGGCCTTTGTCACCCCACAGATGCGCTCCCGCGCCAAGGCGGTCAACTTTGGCATCGTCTATGGCATCGGCGCCTTCTCCCTTTCCCGGGATATTGGTGTTTCGATGCAGGAGGCCGATACCTACATTAAGAATTACAAAAAGACCTACAGCGGCATTGCCACCTACCTGGAGCGTGCCATAGAGGACGCCAAGGAAAAAGGCTATGCCGAAACGCTGTTCGGCCGCCGCCGCCCCCTGCCGGAGCTGAAAGCCTCCAACCGGGTGCAGCGCGCCTTTGGCGAACGGGTGGCGATGAACGCCCCCATCCAGGGCACCGCCGCAGATATTATCAAGATCGCCATGGTGCGGGTGTACCGCCGCCTAAAGACGGAAGTCCCCGCCGCCCGCCTTATTTTGCAGGTTCACGATGAACTCATTGTTGAGACCCCGCAGGGATCCGCCGAGCAGGTGCGGGAGCTGGTGCGCCAGGAGATGGAATCCGCAGTCTCGCTGTCGGTTCCGCTTTTGGTGGATGCCAAGGTAGGAAAAACCTGGGGCGAAGCCCACTGATCCCTCGCTAATTTCTGCAAGCCGCAGGATCGGGCCGCAGGATCGGGCCGCAGGCCGCCCCCGCTTCGCGGGGGCACGCAG
>URGQ01000016.1 GCA_900547385.1 uncultured Oscillospiraceae bacterium
ACATAAAATGCGCCTGCGGCACCTTATAAGCGTCGTCTAATCCCGCTCCGGGAAGCCGTCGCTTTGGTTTTCCGGGTGGGGCAAATGGGGCCCCTGCAAGGTCGCAAGACCTTGTGGGGAGAGGAGGATGCACCGCAGCGGGGAGGACTGCCCAAAGTGAAGCACAGGGTCAGTCCGACTCAAGCGAAGGTTGTGTCCGACGAGCGTACGGGTCTTTAGGGCGGAGCCCTGAATGACTTTTGCCTACTTTTCTTCATAGAAAAGTAGGGCCCCGGCGGCGAGCCGTACAGTTTATGTCTTTGCAAAAGGCTCCGCGACGCCGACAGGCGATCACAAATTAGACCTAAAAATACTTTTTTCTACTTTTCTTTTTTGCCTTGTAAAAAAAGAAAAAGCCGCATTTCTGCGACTTTTCTTTGTGGTGGAGACGCACGGGCTCGAACCGTGGACCTCCTGCGTGTGAAGCAGGCGCTCTGACCAGCTGAGCTACGCCTCCGATGTCTGTATATTATACATCAAGTCGGTGGATAAGGCAATCCCTTTTGTGAAAAAAATTATTTTCCCGCGTAGGGGTGGTCCGGCAGGGGGATGAGCAGCGAAGCCAAAAACAGCAGGCACTCAAATACCGTACCGGTGATGAGAAGCTCCCAGGGGCCGATGCCCTGCGGCACCGGATTGCCCCGGGTGATGAGGATATTGGCGACAGCAGCCCCGCTGTACAAAAACAGCAGCAGCCGCACGGTAATACCCTTTACCTGCCGCTGGGCGATCCACAGTACCACAGCCACCAGGCCGATGACACTGACGATAAAGGAAATAATGAGGACGGCTATTTGCAGCTGGCCGGCGCCGGACAGGTAGTACAGCACTGTGCCGATGCCCCTGGCCAGGGCATACAGTGCGCAGAATCCCATTAAAATATGCTTGGCAGCCATATGTTTTCTCCTTTGGCTTGGCTTAGATGAAAAGATCCCGGCCGCTGGGGATCAGGTTCCCGAAGGTTTCCATATCCCCGGTGAGCAGCGCCATGGTGCCCTTATACAGCAGCGCCGGATCATTGAGGAAGCGGCGGCGGACCTGCTCACACTCCTTTTCGGTGGGGAGGAAAAGGGTCAGGCTCATCAAGTCGCTGCCGATATCGGTGATGGTGAGGGTGATCTCGCAGCCATCCCCCACCTTTTTCACCCGAACTTTATTTTCCTGCTGGCGGCGCAGCAGGGTAAGCACATCATCCAGGGCTCTTTGGGCGCGCTCCCGCACGGCGGCGGGCAGCTTCTGCCGGAAGGTATCCGCCAGCTTCTCACCCTCCGGGGAGAGGGTGTAGCGGCCGTTTTCGGCGGGGCGCAGGTGCCCCATGCGGATCAGACGCTCGGCGGCCTCGGCAAACTCGAAGTAATTGACCAGCGACTGGCGCTGCAGCACCTCATTGGCCTGATCCAGCGTGACCGGCTGCCCGGCCTCCCGGAAGATGTAGCAGATGAGCATATGGACTTCCTCCGGGGTGGTGACGCTGCCGGGACGCACCCCTTCGGTAAACAGATTCTGTTCCATGGTTTCGTTCCTTTTTCTGCGGTTATTCAGTAAGAAAGCCCGCGGCCGACACCGCTGCCGTAATGCGGGAGGTGAATTCCTCCGCCAGGTGCTCGCCCAGCGCGATGACCTCCTCCTGCTCCGGCTTTCCGCACAGCTTGGCGAAGATCTCGCCCTCGCTGCGGGGGGTACGGCGGGTCTCATTGAGGGTATAGAGAGTGAAGGCCCGGGCATCGTGGACGGTGCGGGCCAGCTCCGGGGCCTGCTGCTCCAGCTCCTCCGCAAAGCGGCTATGCGCCGACTGCTCCAGCAGGGGATTTTCCACCTGCTGCTCCAGCTCATTTTCTACCAGATAGGAGAGCAGCACCCACTGCTGGGCGGCGTATTCTCCCTCCACCGGCATCCCCAAAAAGAGGGCGCAGAGGGTCTCTCCCAAACGGTGGGCCCGCTCTAGGTTGCCGTTCTGCTGCTGGCGGCGGTACTCCCGGGCCGCCTTTTCCCCCTCGGAAAGGGCCGGTTCCTTTATTCCATGCTGTCGGTAGATCTTTACTTCTTCTGTCAAGCCGATTCCTCCCTTTCCTCTATCCGGCGGCGAAGCCTCAGATCTGCTCCAGGGCTTCGGTCAGGGCTTCCGCCAGCTGATCGGGGCAGCTGGTGGGGCGCATGCCGCAGCGGATGCCCTGCAGACGCCGGATGACCTCTTCGGCCGGCTGGCCCACGACCATAGCGGAAAGGCCCTTGGTATTGCCGTTGCAGCCGCCGGTGAACTGGACATTGCGGATAATGCCGGTGGCCTCATCCAAATTGATATCGATGGCACGGGAGCAAACGCCCCGGGTTTCGTAATGATACTGCATTTTACGGCCTTCTTTCGGTGGATTTCTTTTATTATAACCTTTTTGGCCCGGCAAAAGCAACCGTTCGCGGGAATTTCATTTTTTAGTTCTCATTAAGATTTTCTTGTGGTATAATCAAAGCTGGAATTTTGCCCCGCTGCCGCGGCTGCGGCTGGGCGGGGGAAAGCAGGGACCGGGGTGCGGGCCGCAGGCCCGGCCGGCCGCAGGACGGCCGTAGGGGGCCGAGAGGCCCCCCAGCCCCGGCGCAGCCGGGGCTGCCTGCGGCCCGTAAGGCAGGGACCTGCGCCCTGTGCAAGCTATCACAAGGGAGGACAGCAAACCATGTCCTATGAAATTAACTTTGGCCCATGGGGCAGCATTTTTGCCGTCCCCACCGCGGTGGCCGACCGATATTTGAAATTCTGCACCGAGGAGCAGCTCAAGGTGCTGCTGCTGGCGCTGCGGCAGGGGCAAGGCCCTGTGGATACCGCCGGCATTGCGGCGCGGCTGGGAATGGACGAAGCGGCGGTAACCGACTGCCTGCAATACTGGCAGGAATCGGGGCTGTTTACCGAAAGCCAGAACCCACAGCCCGCGAAGGAAGCACCAAAAGCCCCCGAAAATAACGAAAGCGCCGTAGTGAAGACGATCGAAAACGGCATCACCACCATCCGCAGCCGGGGACATCTCTCCCCGGGGGAGATCAACACCATGCTGCGGGAGGACAAGCAGTTTGCGGCGCTGGCCGCCGAGCTGGAAGCCGCGCGGGGGAGTGTGCTTTCCCCCAGCGAGCGGGAGATTCTGGCGTATTTATTCGGTTCGCTGGAGCTGAGCCCCGAATACCTGCTGGTGGCAGCTGCCTACTGCCGGGAAAAGGGCAAAAAGAAGCTGAGCTATCTGGAAAAGATGGTGGCGGGTTGGCTGGAGGATGGCATAGATACCTATGAAAAGGCAGAGAGCCATATCCAGCGGCTGACCAAACAGGAGGACGATGAGGGCCGCATCCGGCGGTTGTTCGGGCTGCCGGAGCGGGCGCTGACCGCCCGGGAAAAGGCCTGTGTGAACCGCTGGTTTGGGGAATACATGACCCCGGAAGCGCTGATGAAGCTGGCCTATGACCGCGCGGTGGAGGCCACGGGCAAGGTATCCTTCGCCTATATTGATAAAATTTTGGCCGCCTGGGCCGCCAAGGGCATTACCACGGTGGAGGCCGCCGAGGCCGAGCGCACTGCCGCCCAACGGGCCGCTGCGGGGGAATATTCCTTCGACATTGGGGAGGCCATGCGCATTATGGAGCAGAACACTGACGAGTAGGAGAATCAATCGAAATGGAAAACACCGCTTATCGCAACTCGATGGAGCTGCTGGCCCGGCGCCGCAGCCAGGCCGAAAAGGACGCCGCCCTGCGGCGGGAGGAGCTTTACCGGAGCCTGCCGCAGCTGCGGGAATACGATGGCAAAGCCGCCGCGCTGTGCCGCCAGATGACCACTGCGGTAATAAACGGCGAGCCGATAGAGGCATACCAAAAGGGGCTGGAGCAGGTGCAGCGGGATAAACTGCACACCCTGGCGGCAGCCGGCATAGAGGAGGAGCTGCTGCGGCCACAGTACAGCTGCCCCCTGTGCCGGGATACCGGCTACACGGAGGGCCGGCGCTGCCGCTGCCTGACCCAGCTGCTGCAAAAGGAAGCCATGGCCGCCCTGCCGGCCGGGGTGCTGGCGGGTTGCGAGGGCTTTGAGGGCTTTGACCTGAGCTACTACGGCGATGCGGCGGAGGCCGGCGGACGCTCCCCGCGGGAGACCATGAGAAATATCCTGAACCGGTGCCGCCGCTATGCCGCGGATTTTAGCGGAGGCAGCGGGAATCTGCTGTTTATGGGGCGGACGGGACTGGGCAAAACCTATCTTTCCGCCTGCATTGCCATGGAGGTGGCCGCCAAAGGATATGAGGTCCGCTACTACCCGGCGCAGGCGCTCATTGACCGGTTTGAACGAGTGCGCTTTAACCGGGAGGCCGGGGCGGATGACCTGGCCGCCATGCGGGAGATCCTCTCCTGCGACCTGCTGATCCTGGACGACCTGGGGGCGGAATTTGCCACGGCGTACAGCCAATCAGTGCTGTACCAGGTCATCAATGACCGGATGACCGAGGGACGGGCCACCATCATCAGCACCAACCTGGACCTGCCCGCCCTGAGCAAAGCCTACAATGAACGCATCCTTTCCCGGCTCATCGGCAGCTATACCATGCTGGGATTTGTCGGGCGGGATATCCGCCAGCAGAAGCTGGCCCGCCGCCGGGAGGGAAACGCATGAGCCAATTTGAACGGACGGCCCTGCTGCTGGGGGAGGACGCCATTCGGACCCTTTCCCGAAAACGGGTCGCCGTCTTCGGGTTGGGGGGCGTGGGCAGCTGGTGCTGCGAGGCCCTGGGCCGGGCCGGTGTGGGGCAGCTGGCCCTCATCGACCATGATACCGTGAGTGAAAGCAACCTGAACCGCCAGCTGGTCGCGCTGTATTCCACCATAGGGCAGCCAAAGGCCGCCGTGATGGCCGCCCGCCTGCGGGATATCAACCCCGATATCGAAATCACCGAATACCCCGTTTTTTATATGCCGGAAAACGCCGATCAGATCGACCTTTCCGGCTTTGACTGCATTGTGGATGCCATAGATACCGTAACGGCCAAGCTGCACCTGATCCAGACGGCCAAGGCGCTGGGGGTGCCGATCATCAGCAGTATGGGCACTGGCAATAAGCTACGCCCCGACCTGCTGATGGCATGTGACATCAGCAAGACCACCACCTGCCCGCTGGCCCGGGTAATGCGCCGGGAGCTGCGGGCCCGCGGCATTGAGCATCTGCGGGTGGTGTATTCCACCGAGCCGCCCAGAACACCCAAAAATCGCACAGCCGCCCCCGCACCGGGGCAGCCCCGCCCCAAGGATACCCCCGGCAGCAGCCCGTGGGTGCCCAGCAGCGCCGGGCTGCTGATCGCCAGTGAGGTGATAGCACGGCTGCTGGGAGAGGCGGAGTGGTGAAAGAGAAAATGAACCAATTGAATTTTGTAGAGGTAACCGAAAATGAAGTGTTTGGTTTTATTAGCCGGCTGCGGACTTGGTGATGGCTCATGCATCGAAGAAGTAATTCTGACATATACAGCGCTTGACAAGTATGGTTGTGATTACACGCCTGTTGCAGAAGCTCTCTCCGTTCAATCGGTCAACCACTTGACGGAGCAGTTGGCAGAAAAGCGGAATATTCTTTTAGAAGCTGCCCGCATTGGCAGAGGACGCATAGAAGATATTCGTGAGATTGATTTTGAAGAATACGGTGCGTTAATTATCCCCGGCGGGATCGGCTTGTTGAACAATTATAGGCATTCTGACGCGATAACAGCGTGTGTCACTTATTTTTTCAGCAAAAAGAAGCCCATCGCTACCATGTGCGCTGGAATTGATTTTCTGCGGAGCTTTTGGGGAAACGGTCTGCTGGCATCTGAAATGAAAGAACTGACTGCGGAAGAATTCTGCTTTGACGCTGACAACAATATCTATTACACTCCCGCCTTTAGGAAAACCGGCAGCTGTTATACGGCGCTATCAGGTATTGATTCCATGATCTATGCGTTAAGTCAAGCCCAAGCTACTTTCTAAAATTTATAATAAAAAATTCCCGACCTGCGGTGTTCCGCAGGTCGGGGTTGGTTTTTATGGGGGTCAACCGAGGCGCTCGATGTAGCCGCTGATGGCTTCGGTATACATGTTGTCATCGGTAACGGGCTGATAGCGCTTGCCATCGTAGCTGTCGCCAAAGCCATTGGCGGCACGGTAGATCTCGCCAGTCTCGGTATCGTAGAACCGCTCGTAGCCCAGGGTGGCGTCGCTCTGCTTCTGGCTGAGGATATCCTGGCTCTTATTGCGGTTTTCCCAGGAGGACATCATGCCATCCATGGTTTCATTAAAGCTCTGGCTGATCTGCTGAGAGAAGGCGACCTTCTCATTGCTGGCCTGGTTGGCGGCGCTGACAAAGCTCTCCGAATATTGCAGCGTTTTCATGCACTCGGTAAGGATGCTCTCCCACTCGATGAAGGTATCCTTTACCGCTGTGACGGCCATGATATTATAGGCCATGTAGTAGCCACCATCCACCTTCCGCGGCTGATAGACACCCATGGTGCCATCGGGGAGGGTTATACTGCCGAAATCCACCACGGTGGCCGCAAAGAGACCCTCGCCGGATTTTTCGCCATCGGTAAAGGTGCCACGCAGCAGCTCCTCCCCCAGGGCATGGATCGAAAGGCCGCTGGTAAAGGGGAAATGCTCGGTCACGGTAAAGTCAGTGAAGGTTGGGAAAGTGTAGCCCGCATAGCTGGGCTCCACCTGCATCACAAAGGCGGTATAATCGGGGAAGATCTGATAAAAGCCCTCGGTGGAGGGAGTTCCCAGCACGGCGGCCTGCGCAAAAAGAGAAGCGCCGGGGCTGCCGATGCTGGCCATATACTGCCACGCCTTTTTGCCAGCCTGGCTGTGCAGCAGCACATCGGCTTTCAGCAGGCTGAACATCTGATTCATGGGCTCTTCCGGATCGTAAACACGGATGCTGTGGTAGATATTCTCACCGCCGGTGGTGACCACCCAGCCCTTGGGGATAGTGATGCTGAAATCCGCTGTTTCGTACACCTCGGTTTCGATAGACCGGGCGGCAGTGGGGGTGATCTTCACCTTTTCGGCGCCGCAGGCGGCAAGGGATGCCAGCATCATAACGGCAAGGATAACGGAAAAAACTTTGGCGCATTTCTTCATTGGTCTTTGCCCTCCCTTAACTGTGCTTTCCCCCGATATGGCATCGGCGGGAATTATTTTTCCAGGGTGCCCTGGCTCTTTTTCTTGAGGTACTCGTTGATGAAGCCATCAAGGTCGCCATCCATAACGGCGGTGATGTTGCCGGTCTCGTAGTTGGTGCGGTGATCCTTGACCATGGTGTAGGGCATAAACACATAGGAGCGGATCTGGCTGCCCCAGGCGATCTCCTTCTGCACGCCCTTAATGTCCTCGATCTTATCCAGGTGCTCGCGCTCCTTAATTTCCACCAGCTTGCTGCGCAGCATATTCATGGCGACCTCGCGGTTCTGGTGCTGGCTGCGCTCCACCTGGCAGGCCACCACGATGCCGGTGGGCAGGTGGGTCAGGCGCACGGCACTGGAGGTCTTATTGACCTTCTGCCCGCCCGCGCCGCTGGCCCGGTACACATCCATCTGGATGTCCTCCTCGCGGATCTCGATATTGACATCCTTGTCGATCTCCGGCATGACCTCCAGCGAGGCAAAGGAGGTCTGACGGCGGCCGCTGGCATCGAAGGGAGAAACACGCACCAGACGGTGCACGCCGTTTTCGGATTTGAGGAAGCCGTAGGCGTTCATTCCCTCGATGAGGATGGAGGCGCTTTTAATGCCCGCTTCGTCGCCGTCGAGGTAGTCCAGTATTTTATAGGAGTAGCCGTGGCGCTCCGCCCAGCGGGTGTACATGCGGTACAGCATCTGCGCCCAATCCTGTGCCTCGGTGCCGCCGGCCCCCGCGTGGAAAGTGAGGATGGCATTTTTGCTGTCATATTCCCCGGTGAGCAGGGTGGTCAGACGCACCTCCGCCATGCGGGTCTGCAGCTGCTCGGTATCGGCGGCGGCTTCCTCGTACACGCTTTCATCGCTGGCCTCCTCCGCCAGCTCGATAAGGGTGAGGGTATCCTCGTACAGCGATTGCAGCTTATTATAGGTTTCCACGCTGGCTTTGAGCTGGGAGGTGCGCTGGAGCACCTTCTGGCTGTTTTCCATGTCATCCCAAAAGCTGGGCTCCGCGGCCTTGCGCTCCAGCTCAGCGATCTCGATGCCCAGCTTATCAATGTTGAGAGATTGTTTTAACTCCCGGAGCTCCGGCTCCATGCCCTGGAGCTTCAGGCGCAGTTCTTCAAATTGCAGCATATTCTTTTAACCTTTCCTGTATATAGTCTTATGTTATTACAAATCGTATTATATCTACATCTTATTTACTCCCCGTATTTTATGTTGCACTTATTCATTATCCGATTTATTTTATCATAATTATGGGCTCTTGTAAAATGATTCCCGGAAATTTGCCAAAAAAAGCATTAAAAATTCGATTTGTTCACCGAAAGTCCATTGAATTGCCCCCGGGGGTATACTATAATATTCGGTAGAGTTCCGATAAGGAGGACAATTTTTGTGAAATACACCGGTATCCCCTGCGCGGCCTGCGGCAAAAAGTTTACCGCGGAAGACGATGTGGTCGTCTGCCCGGAGTGCGGCACGCCCTACCACCGCGCCTGCTATAAAGAACTGGGCCACTGTGTTAATGAGGCCCGCCATGCCGAGGGCTATGTGTGGCAGCCGCCCAAGGCCGCTCCGGGGCCTTCCGTACCACTGGAGGAGCAGCCGCATGCCCCCCAGAACAAGACGGACGGCGAAGGCTATGTGATGTGCAGCCGCTGCGGCACCGTGAACCCTGCCGGACAGGAGCGCTGCGACCTGTGCGGCTACCCGCTGAAGGAGACCGGCGAACGCATCCCGGCTGGGGACCGCGAGACCGAGGACGGCGGGACCTTTGCGGAATATGTGCGCGACCAGTACAATGTGAACCCCAATGAAAAGCTGGGCGATGAGCTGACTGCCCGGGAGGTGGCCGCCTATGTGGGACCCAATGCCCTAAACTTCCTATACAAATTCCGGGCGATGCTGCAGCGCAAGACCGCTGTGAGCTTTAACCTGGGGGCGTTCCTGTTCACCGGGCTGTACTGCTTCTACCGCAAGATGTATGCCCTGGGCGGCATTCTGCTGGCCATAAAGGCCGCCTGCTATATCCCCTTTGCCATCAATTATATCCCCTACTTCCAGGAGCTGATGGCCGCGGGGGCCACCACCCTCAGCGAGTTTATGCACATCAATACCCTTTCCCCCTACTACCAGGCGCTGGTTTCCACCTCCGCCATTGTGCAGTACGGCGGGCTGGTGCTCAGTGTGCTTTGCTCCCTGTTCTTCAATTATTTCTACCTCAAGAAGATCACCCAGCAGGTCCGCATCCAGCGCTACCGCGGCCACGCAGCGGCCGGTACCCAGCAGTACTACCAGAACCTTTCCCGCATGGGCGGCACCAGTTGGCTGCTGGTATTCCTCATCGTCATCGGGCTGCTTTCGGTCTCTTCTGTCGTCACTTCCCTTTTTATGATATAAAATGATATAAAAAAGTGCGAAAATAAAGCAAAAACCGCCAGTCCAGCTGTTGACTTGCGGTTTTTTTATTGGTATAATTCCTATGTTGTGCTAAATTTTTATGGCATAACTCCTTCCCCCTGCCCGGTGCAGGGGGCGAAAGTCCACAAGGAGGTGTAAAGTATGGCAAACCTGACCAAGAGCTATGAGACAGTATTCGTACTGAGCAACAAGCTGACCGAGGAAGCCACCGCCGAGCTGGTGAAGAAGTTTACCGATCTGATTGCTGCCAACGGCACCATCGATTCCATCGATGAGTGGGGCAAGCGCAGACTGGCTTACGAAATCGACTACGAGCAGGAAGGCTACTATGTTCTCGTCAACTTCACTGCTCCTCACGAGTTCCCTGCCGAGCTGGATCGTATCTACAAGATCACTGAAGGCGTGATCCGTTCTCTCATCATTGCAAAAGAGAACTAAGGAGATGATGTAATGTTTAACAAAGCCATTCTCATCGGTCGCCTGACCGCAGACCCGGAGCTGAAGCAGACCCAAAGCGGGATCTCTGTGTGCAGCTTCAGCATCGCTGTGGACCGCCGTTTTTCCGGCCGGGACAGCGAGCGCAAGACTGACTTTATCAACATCACTTCCTGGCGTCAGCAGGCAGAATTCGTCTGCCGCTACTTCCACAAGGGCGATGTCATCGGGGTGGAGGGTTCTATCCAGACCCGCAACTACGAGGACAAAAACGGCAACAAGCGCACCGCCACCGAGATCGTGACCGATAATGTATTCTTTACCGGCGCACGCTCCAGCAATGCCGGTTCCGGCAATGGCGGCAGCTATAGCAATAACAGCTATGGCGATAACAGCTACGCCGCCCCCGCCCCCGCGCAGCCCGCCTATACCAGCGGCGCTGCCAGCGACTTTGAGGAAGTGGAAAGCGATAACGACCTGCCCTTCTGATCCCAACGAAAACTGTTTCATCATTCTAATAAGGAGGTTTGAACCATGGCTATGGAGCGTACCGAAAGACCCGAGAGACCCATGAACCGTGACCGTCGTCCCCGCAGAAAGGTTTGTGCTTTCTGTGCCGATAAGATCGAGATGATCGATTATAAAGACACCCAGCGTCTGCGCCGCTACCTGTCCGAGCGTGGAAAGATCGTTCCCCGCCGCGTGACCGGTACCTGCGCCCGCCATCAGCGTCAGCTGACCACTGCGATCAAGCGTGCCCGTCATCTGGCCCTGCTGCCCTATGTCACCGACTAAGGCTGCCTGCGGTTAAAAGCACACGAACGCCCTGCCCCTGCGGCGGGGTGTTTTTGCGTTCTGCCCCGCTTATGGGCCCGTGCTTGACTTTCACCCCCCCTTATGTATAATGAGATAAAGGAAAGATCTTCCTTGCCGCAGTTTTTTTGCAAAAGCGTGTTGCATTTTGCGGCGCTCGTTCGTTATACATAGTGTAAACCTAATACCAATGACACCAACGGGAGGAAACCACATGAAAAAGCTGACCTGGATCCTGGCGCTGACCCTGTGCCTTGCCCTGCTGCTGACCGCCTGCGGCGAAAAGCCCGCCCCCACCCCCGATCCCGACCCCGACCCCGATCCCGTGACCGATCCCGTCACCGACCCTGTGACCGACCCCGTCACCGATCCGAATACCCCCATCGACCCCGATGTGCAGAAGTACTTTGAGTATTTCCAGAACCCCTATAATAACGCCGATATCTTTTTGCTGTATCCCGCCGCCAACCAAAAGGAAGCCGCCGATAGCCGGGCCGCCTATGTACTGGTAAAGCTGGCCGCCGAGGAATTGGCCGCCGGAAAAGAAGTGACCTACTCCTACCCCAAGGCGGAATTTGACCGGGCCGCCATGGAATACCTGGGTGAGCCCATCACCCAGTATGAAACCCGTAATACCACCCTGACGCAGGATGGAAATGTGGAATCTACCGGCTGGGGCATGATCATCCCCAACTTTATGGTACTGACCCACCTGGAGCAGCTGGGGGAAAACCACTACAAGGGGGTTTTCTCCGTCTACGGCAACGGCTATGGGCAGGGCGGCGATCCGGCTGAAGCCTACGAGGACTGCTGCAATCGGTTAATGCATGGCAACATTCTGCCCACCGATTACCTGATGGGCACCCGCACGCTGGAGTGGGAGGAATGGGAAAGTCCGCTGCTGGGTTTGCAGCTGCGGTATCTCTCCTGCGAATTCACCCCCGCCAACTAAAACAAAACGCGCCCGCCATACGGCGGGCGTTTTTGCGCTTATTTTATCACATCGCAGAGCTTCATCGGCAGCATCTTTTGCAGGTCGCCGGGGGAAAGCTGCACCTGATAGCCGATCTTCCCCGCGCTGACATAGATGGTCTCGCAGTCTGCGGCGCTCTCGTGCAGCACGGTAGGGAACTGCTTTTTCATGCCGATGGGGCTGCACCCCCCGTGGATATAGCCGGTAAGGGGCAACAGCTCCTTCTGCGGCAGCATGGCGATGCTCTTTTCCCCCACCGCTTTGGCGGCTTTTTTCAGGTCCAGCTCCTCCGCCACCGGTATCACAAATACAAAATGCCCGCCGGAAGCCCCGGTCGTCACCAGCGTCTTAAAGACCCGCTCCGGCGGCTCCCCGAGGGCGGCGGCCACCTCTACCCCGCTTACCGCCCCGGTGGCCAGGTAATCGTGCGGGGTGTAGGGCAGCTTTTTCTGCTCCAGCAGGCGCATTACATTGGTTTTTTCGGTTTTATCCTTTGCCATAACTATTTCTCCCCCAAAATGCCGGCTGCCGCCGGTCTCAAATCATCGGTTATTGTCTTCCTCCCGCTGCTTTTTGATCTTCTCCTGCCAGCACTTGTAGCACATGGCCACATAGCTTTCGTTGCCGCCCAAAAAGACCTGCTCGCCCTCGGTGACGATGCGCCCGCCCGCAATACGGGCATTGACGGTGGCCTTGTGCCCGCAGGCGCATACCGTCTTTATCTCGGTGAGGGAGTCTGCGACCTCAAAAAGGCGGCGGCTGCCCGGGAACAGATGGGTCAAAAAATCGGTGCGCAGGCCAAAGCAGATGACCGGCATATCCCGCTCATCCACCAGCGTGCGCAGCTGGTCGATCTGCTCCGGCGTGAAGAACTGGCACTCATCGGCAATGATGACATCCATACCGGGGTGCTGATCAAATTTTTCGATGATATTATCCTCCGGCAGGATGATATCCGCCTTTTTTGCCAAGCCGATGCGGGATTTGATGATATCGGCGCCGTCACGGGTATCCACCGAGGGCTTGATGAGCCAGACAGTCATACCCAGCTCCTCGTAGTTGAACTTGGTGATGAGCGCCTGGGCGGATTTGGAACTGCCCATTGCCCCGTATTTGAAATACAGCTTTGCCATTTTCGCGTCCTCCTCCGTTTTGGTGCCGGCCACCGGCTCCCCCCTCCCCCGCCTCTACCCCGGGCAGGGGATCTCTGCCTTCATTATAGCACAACCCGAAAAAAAGCGCCATCCCATGGGGGACAGCGCTTTTACTAAAATTTCGGCTTATTCCTTGACAAGCTCCTTGACGGAGGCCGCCAGGCCCGCCATTCCCTGAATCTCGCTGGGAATGATGATCTTGGTCGCCTGGCCGTCGGCCGCCTTCATAAAGCTCTCGTAGGCCTTCAGCGTCAGCACTTCCCGGCTGGGGCAGGCCTCGTTCAGCAGGCGAATGGCATCGGCCTGCGCCTTCTGTACCAGCATAATGGACTCGGCTTCGCCCTGGCCCTCGCGGATCTTCTTTTCCTTCTCGGCTTCCGCCAGCAGGATGGCCGCCTGCTTTTCGGCCTCGGCGTTGAGGATCTGGCTTTCCTTCTTACCCTCGGCGATGAGGATCTGGCTGCGCTTTTCACCCTCGGCGCGCAGGATCGCCTCACGGCGCTCACGCTCGGCACGCATCTGCTTCTCCATGGCGTCCTGAATGTCACGCGGCGGCACGATGTTCTTGAGCTCCACGCGGTTCACCTTGATGCCCCACTTATCGGTGGCCTGGTCCAGCGCGGCGGTAATGCGGCTGTTGATGACATCGCGGGATGTCAGGGTGTGGTCCAGCTCCATATCACCGATGATATTACGCAGGGTGGTGGCGGTCAGGCTCTCGATAGCGAGAATGGGCCGCTCCACACCGTAGGTATACAGCTTGGCATCGGTCACCTGGTAGAATACGATGGTATCGATCTGCATGGTGACATTATCCTTGGTGATAACCGGTTGGGGTGCAAAGTCCATCACCTGCTCCTTCAGCGAGATGCGCTTCGCCACACGGTCCACCAACGGCACCTTAAAGTGCAGGCCAGTCTCCCAGGTGGTGTAGTAGGTACCCAGGCGCTCAATGACGAACTCGGTCGCCTGCGGAACCACCCGGATATTGGTCACCAGCAAAAGGATCACCAGCACAACCAGAACAATAATCAGCCACATAATATTAGTCCTCCTTTTCTCTGATGGGGGAAACCATCAGTTTAACACCTGCGATTGCTTTTACCTTTACCTTTACGCCCTCCGGCAGCTTACTGCCATCGGTGGTGCGGGCGCTCCAGTCCATGCCCTCCACCTTGATGCGTCCGGTGCCCGCCTCATCGTCGATGGGTTCTACCACCTGCCCGATGGCGCCGATGACGCTATCGGCATTGGTAGGGGTCTTTTTCACCCGCAGCACCTTTTTTACAAACTTGCGGGTAAAGGCCAGCGTTACCCCGGAGATCACCACAAATACAACAATCTGCACCGGGATGGAACCACCCAGGATCGCCGCGATGGCCGCGGCCACCGCCCCCAGGCAGAACCAGATGCTCACCATCTGTACCGTGGCGGCTTCTAAGATGAGCATGACCAGCGCCACAGCCAGCCAGATGAGCGGCTGGGCATAGGCCGCCAGAAAAACTTGGATCCCATTCATCGGCAGCGCTCCTTTCTCTCGCCTTCGGCTCCCTTCGCCTTTGGCAGTTTCATTATATCATATTGCGGTATCTCCCCGCAAGATGCCGTGTATCATTTCCCTTCAAACTGTGCGCGGATAAAGCGGTACACATCCTCCGGTTCCCGGGCCACGGCGGCACAATCCAGACCCTCCATGCTGCCCTCCTCAGCAAAGCCAAACCCATAGGTCAGCGGTACAAAGGCCACCCCGGCTTCCATGGCGCCCTCGCCATCATAGCGGCTGTCGCCGAAGAGCACCACATCTGCGGTTCCCGGCCAGTCCAGCAGCCGCATCGCCTCCCGGATGGTATCCGCCTTGGTGGGACAGACCTCGCTGCGGCCCACCAGCGCGTCAAATTCCGGCGCCAGGTCATAGACCTCCAGCGTAGCCGCCACCATGCGGTCCATCTTCAGGGAGGTCACCGCGCATTTGCCGCCCTTTTCCCTGATCAGTGCCAGTGACTCCCGGATGTAAGGGTACAGCCGCGACTTCGCGATACAGTTTTCCTCGGTATAGATGCGCCGGTAGATCTCCGCCCAAGCCTTGGCCGTCCGGGGCTCCAGCCCGTAATAGGTCTCCATCGACCACTCCAGCGGCGGCCCGATGAACTTCTCCAGCGTTTTCTGCGGCAGGGGCTCCGCCCCCACCTCCTGCTCCATCCTGCGCAGCGCCTCCAGAATGCCCGGTGAGGTATCCACCAGCGTGCCGTCCAAATCAAATAGAAACAGTCGGTAACTCATTTTTTGCTCTCCACTCGCTCATTTTTCGGGCCGCGGCACTCGGCCGTTCTCTGCAAGCCGCAGGCATACGGCCCGCAGGGCACCCCGTCCCTCTGGGACGGGGTAGAGGGCGGCTCCGCCGCCCCCTCGCCCGGCCTGCGGCCGGGCGGCCCTGCGGGCTGGCGCTCTTGGCAGGTACCCGCGCCCTGCCAGCTAAACCATCGGCGGCTCCTCTGCCGAAGAACCGCCGGTTTTCGCCTTTTCAGCGCACTTTTTTCAGAATTTTCGGCCTAAACCAGTTGCGGTAGGCCAGGGTGATGTTCTTCACCGCGCCATCGTAAATGACAAAAAACACATTGGCAAAGGCCAGCAGCACCAGCACCGAGTACTTGCCAAAATCCCCGAATTCCTCCAAAATCTCGGTGATGCCAAATACATTGACGATGACCCAGTAGGCCGCCACCACCGCCGCGTTAAAAATCACCAGCCGCACCACCCAGCTCAGCGCCTTGGGGCGGATCTTGGCAAAGGTCTCCTGCAAAATGGGATAGTACCCAAAAAACGCGATAAACAGCAGCGCCGCTTCCTTGATGGGCACTACAAAAACAGATAAAAGCGAAACCGCCGCAAAGACGATCAGCGCCGTGGAAAGCCCGTTTTCCTCCCGCACGGCAATCAGCACCAGTCCGGCCAGCGCCGGCAGTGCGTAGTAGGAAAATGGGATCATCCCCGTGGCAAACATCAACGCGATGCACATGCCGGTAGCAATACCGCCCAGCGCCACCTGTCCACTCTTTTTCTGCATCAGCAGCCACCTCCCATGCATTGGCAGCAGGCATTGGCACAGTACAGCGAAGCGCACACCTCACACATACTGGTGCCGCCCGCCTGGGCATAGCCCCGCTGCTGTTGGGTCAGCTGGTTCAGCGCCTGGCGGTACTCCATGTTGTTGGGCTCCATGGCGCACGCGGTGTTCAGGTAGGTCACGGCGTTATCCAGCCAGCCCTTGCGGTAGTTTACTATTCCCTTCAGGTAGTTCCATTCGGCGGTACGGGCGCTGGCGGAAATCCCATCCAGCAGCTCCTCGGCATCGCCCAGCCGGTTCAGGTTGATGAGCCTGCGAATATCCGCGAACTGAGAGGAACCACCGTAGCTCTGCTGGTACCCGCCGTAATTCCGCTGGTAGCCGCCATAGCTCTGCTGATATCCCCCGCCGTAGCTTTGCTGTCCGTAGCCGCTGCCGCCGCTTTTGCGCTGCCGCTGGATCTCATCGTACGCCTCGTTGATCTCCTTCATCTTCTCGGTCGCAAGGTCGGAAAGCGGGTTATTCACATAGTTATCCGGGTGATATTTCCGGGCCAGCCGGCGGTAGGCGTCCTTCACCTCATCGTCGGTCGCGTTCGGACTTACTCCCAGCACCTTGTAGGGATCTGTCATTTTTCTCGTTTCCTCCTTTGCTTTGGGGGCAGTTGCAGTTCTTCCACCGTCTGGGGCAGTCCCAGCCGGATGATATTCTCCAGTATGGGCCCAAAGTGCTGCAGCTCCAGCAGGTCCAGTGCGGCCCCCATCTCCCCGATGGTCAACAGCAGGCTGGCTCTGGCGTGGCGCTTCAGCGCCTCCGGTTCATCCTCACACTGTAAAAAGGGGTTAAAATCCCCGTGCTTTTTATCTTTTTCCCAGTCGTCCAGCGCATCCGCCATGTAAATATACCGCCCCAGCAGATACCCCAGCCGCTCCAGCACCCGGCGCTCGCCCGGCTCCTCACTCAGCAGGCTCAGCATCGCCGCCGTCATTTTGGCGGTCGGCTCGCACAGCTCGTCCAGGTTAGTATCCCCGGCGGCCTCCAGCGCTCGCTGGCGGTCCATCTCCCCGGCAAATACCGCGTCCACTGTGGGGTTTTTTTCCGCCACCCGGCGGTACTGCCGCCGCAGCATGGCCCGCAGCAGCCGGCCGCCGCACCGGTCCCAAAAGCCGCCGTCCTCTATGGTGTCCTCCGCCTTATACCACAGGCTCAGAATGGCCATATCCGCCGCTCGGTTCAGCGCCTCGTTTTCCTCGCAGTGCCGGCAGCGCCGTAGCGGGTTCACCCCGCAGCTTCTCCGGCGGAATTCGGGCACTTCCTCCCGCAGGGCCATCTCCAGCGTGGCGTAAAAGGTAAAGTCATAGCTCAGCGTCAGCCGGGCCAGCGGTCCAAAGCGCCTTCCCAGGGTGCGGCACAGCCCGCAGTAGATGCCCCGGTAGGCTTCCCATTCGCACAGGCGCAGCTGCGGCGTGCAGGTCTTTACATATCCGAACATCCCGCCGCCTCCCCGCTGTACTTTTCCCCTTTATCATACCGCAGTATGATAAAAATTGCTTGAACAATATGTAAATATAAAAGCAGTATAGCAGATTTTTGGCCGCAAGACAATCTCCCCCGCCCCCCGCGAAAGCAAAAAAGTCCGGATTTCTCCGAACTTTTTCTCATTTCTTTCGCAAAGCAGGGCAAGACCTCTCCGCGCCTATTTTTGCCGCAGAAGTCAGTTGCCGCACTCGATACTGATCTTGGTAAACAGGTCCAGAATATCGTCCACACTCATGTGCTTCTTTTCCTCCCCGGCGGCATCCAGCACCAGGTGGCCCTTATCCATCATCAGCAGGCGGCTGCCGTACTCCACGGCATAGCGCAGGTTGTGGGTCACCATTATGGCCGTCAGGCCCTTTTCCCGCACCACACGGTCGGTCAGCGCCATAATAGTATCCGCCGTTTTGGGGTCCAGCGCGGCGGTGTGCTCATCCAGGATGAGAAAATCAATGGGCGTCATGGTGGCCATCAGCAGGGCCACGGCCTGCCGCTGCCCGCCGGAAAGCGCCCCCATCTTAATATCCATCTTGTCCTCCAGCCCCAGCCCCAGGGAAGCCAGCTGCTCCCGGTAGCTTTCCCGCCGGGCGTGGTTCGCGCCCCGGCTCAGGTCATAGGCCTTGCCTTTGTTATCCGCCAGCGAGAGATTCTCGAACATGGTCAGGTTGGGACTGGTACCCAAGGCGGGGTTCTGGTACACCCGGCCAAAGCGGCGGTACCGCACAAATTCCTTCTTGTGCAGCATGCTTTCGCCGTCAATGATGACATCGCCGCCCTGGATTGGAATGCTGCCGCAGATGATATTCAGCAGGGAGGTCTTGCCGCTGCCGTTGCTGCCCACGATGGAAACAAACTCGCCCGCTTCCACCGAAAGGTTAAAGTCCCGGAACAGGCAGGCCTCAGTGATCTCGCCGGGGTTATATATTTTGGTGATATTTTTAAGCTCCAGCACGGTCGGCGCCTCCTTTCCGGCCGCTCAGGTTCCCGGTGATAAGAATGACCAGGAACAGCGCCGCGGTGATAAATTTCAGCATATTGCCGGGCAGCCCCAGCAGGATCGCGATCTGGATGCAGGCCTTATACAGGATGCTGCCGATGACCACGGCGGCCGTCCCCTTCACAAAGCTCATGCGGCGGAACAGCGTGGTACCGATGATGACCGCCGCCAAACCGAATACCATTTGTCCGGTGCCCATCGTCGCGCTGAAAGAGCGTCCCTCCTGGCAGACAATGCACCCGGAAAGCGCCACCAAAGCGTTCGCGATCACCAGACCGAGAATTTTCATGCTGCCCTTATCCACAGCCAGGGTGGTCACCAGGGTATCGTTATCGCCCACCGCCCGCAGCAGCAGGCCGTTCTTGGTGGAAAAATACCACTCCAGCACCAGCCCGATGAGCACCACCAGCACCAGCGAAACAATGAGCTTGCGGTACAAAAGCGGAACGCTGCCCAGCAGCGCCATCACCGGCGCGGAGGTGTAAATGGTATCAATGGCCCGCTCCACCATCAGGTTGGAGCCGGCGATCTGCAAATTGATGGAATACAGCGCCGTCATGGTGATGATACCGGCCAGCAGGTCCCTCACCTTGGCCCGGACATGGATAAGCCCCGTACAAAGCCCCGCCAGCGCCCCGATCACAAGGGCGATGGGCAGCGTCAGCCAGGCATTCACCCCGTGGGTCAGCAGCACGGCGGTCACGGCAGCCCCCAGCGGAAAGCTGCCGTCCACCGTCAGGTCGGGGAAATCCAGGATCTTATAGGTGATGAAGATGCCATAGGATAAAATGGCGTAGATGAGGCCCTGGGTCAGGGTCCCGGCGCAGGTCTCCAGTATCACATTCAGCATGGTGTACTCCTTGCGGTCAAATCAAAAATTCGAAGCAAAAAATCAGGAGTTGGCGTCAATGGCACGGCCGGCCAGCTCCTCCGGCAGGGTCAGGCCCATCTCGGTCAGGGCAGTGTAGTTCACATACAGTCCGTACTCGCTGATGGTCTCATAGGGCATCTCCTCACAGGTGGCCTCGCCCTTCAGCACCTTGGCGGCCATTTGGCCGGTCTGGCGGCCCAGCTCATAGTAATCAATGCCGATGGAGGCCACACAGCCCTTCTTCACCTGCTCTATCTCGCTGCCGTAAACGGGGATGCTCTTGGCGTTGGTCTTTTCCAGAATGGCCGGCAGCACACCCACCACATTGTTATCGGTCAGGTTGCTCATGCAGTCCACACCGCGGGCCAGCAGGGTATCGCAGGCCTGCACCACCTCGGATTGCGCGGTCACGCCCACCGCCTCGATGGTAAAGCCGTAGGCCGGGGCCTTTTCCTCGTACTCGGCAATGGCGGAAACGGAGTTCGGCTCGCTGGTGGTATACAGAATACCGATGGTCTTGGCCTCAGGCTGCAGCGCGCGGATGAGCTCCAGCTGGCCCTCCACGGCCAATTTATCGCTGGTGCCGGTCACATTGCCGGTATCCAGCTTGGCCTGTACCGGGTCGTTAATGGCGGTAAAAATGACCGGGATGTCTTTATTCTCAGCGGCGGCGTAGCATGCGGTGGCGCTGTTGGTGGCAATACCACACATCAGGGCCACATTGTTGGCGCTAAAGCTCTCGGCGATCTGCTTGGTGATGTTATCATCAAACCCGGCGTTCTGGTAGTCGATGGTATAGTCGGTGCCTTCCACCAGGCCGGCGTCCTTCAGCCCCTGCAGAAAGCCCTCCCGGCAGTTATCCAGGCTTTCATGCTCGCCATACTGGCTGATTCCGATGACCGGAACTTTTTTCTCGCCGCAGGCGGCAAAGCAGAGTACAAACATCGCGGCAAAAATAAGGGCAAACAGTTTTTTCAGGTTGGTTTTCATGGTATATTCTCCTTTTTCGGGTCGGTAGTTTATGTTACGGGCGTTCATTTTTCCGGCAGCGGGCACCATCGCCGTCCCGGCAGTATTCTCTCTTTCATCGCGCTCGCTCCTTTCCCGGTAAAATAAAAAATCCCATCCCAAGAAAAACTCTTGGGACAGGACTGAAAATCAGCTCTGCGGTACCACCCACATTTGGCGCCAAACGGCGTCCACTCTGTTCTTGCACACATGATGCAAGCCGGGATGGATAACGGGGCCGGTTTCCCGTCGGCTGCTACTGACGCCCTTCGGCGCGTTCGGCCGCCCTCACGAGGCCATTCGCCGCTCCTCCCGTTACCGCGCTTGCACCCTCCGCGGCTCGCTATCAACGAAAACTGACCGGTTACTCTTCTCGATCACAGGTTTTTATTTGTGGCTATTATAGGCCATGCCACCTCATTTGTCAATACAAAATTTTGCAAGTTTTCATTCAATTTTAAGGTTCATTCTTTCCTCCATATACCTCAAAGATATGTCCGGAAGCCGGCAAACTCCCTCCTACGGCAATCCATCCCGCCAAAAAAGCATTGCGGGTAGCGGCAAACAATTCATTGGCAATTGTGTCGTATTCCGCACTATCCAGATACTCACCAAATGCCTTTTCAAAATTATTATCCATCATCATTTATCCCTCCCACTTTTTACATTCTATCACAGATTTGACGAAAATACAATCTAATTTAAGTATTTAATCATATTAGGTTGGATAAATTATTATCAAAAACCTCTAAAATAATAGCCAGAGGTGGTGTATTGTATATGGATAAGCATTATAATGACTATGTGCAAATTGGGCTGAACATCATGCGCTACCGTAAAGAAGCGGGGTACACCCAACTGCAACTTGCCGAAATGACTGGTTACAGTCATCAACATATTCAACGGGTAGAAACCGCCAGCAGCAAACCAACGGTCGGCCTGCTGCTGGATGTTTCTCAAGCTCTCCATGTTCCCATCGAGCGCCTTTTAGAAATCAGACCTGTCAAATAATCGGAGAACCCTACATGGGTTCTCTTTTTTACTCCTCATGCTGATAGCTTTCCGTCTTTTTGCCTTTGGCGGCAGCATCGTACATCCCGTTGGCCGCCAGCGCCACAATGACCGCGTTCAGCAGGCACAGGGTCACCCCCTGCACCGTCACCGGCTGTCCGCCAAAGATCTCCGCCCCGATCAGCAGCACCACAGCGATAACATAGGCCACCAGCTGGCTGCTCCATTTGCCCAGCGTCGTCCCTTTCAAAAACTGCGTGATGAGGGTCACCATCATCACCGCGCCGGCATAGCCGCCCAGTGCCTCCCAGGTTACAAATTCACTCATACTCATGCTCCTTTCTCCAGCTCCTCTATGCGGCGGCAGGCAGCGGCATAGTCCCGCTCGTGCTCCGCAAATTTTTTCTCCAGTTCATATTGCCGTTCTATCACGGAATTGTGTTGGTTCACCTTCTTTTCCAGCTGCTCCAGCCGGTAGGCGATAAGGGCGGTGGCCCGGCGGTTGGCAAAATAGGTGCCGCTCAGGCTGCCCACCAGCGCCAGCCCCGCCACTATGATCTCCTGATCCATGTTCACACCTCCCAGTCTATCTTATGCGCCCAGCACAAAGGCCGGTGCAATGCCCAGGTCGGCATTCGGGGCCTCGTAGTAGGCAGTTCCGTCCTTGTTCACATGGCAAAAGCCGGCCCACCCCGCCGCCGGGCTGCGGCACCAATCCCGGGCCGTAGCTGTGGTGCGGTTGTGGCGCATTTTGGCTGGGCTGCCGCCGGCGGCATAGTAGGCATACTGCTGCTGGAAGCTCTGCTCTCCCTCATTGGCCATGGTGCGGGCCCCATAGTACTCCCACTCCGAGAGCAGGAACAGCCATTCCTGGGTGGCGGTCACCGCGGCGGCTTCCATGGAATTGCCGGTGTTATCGGTGTATTTGGTGCAGGGCTTCATCACCGCCCGCAGCTCCTCCGGCAGCAGTGCCAGCAGCGTCCCCTCCTTGGGGGCTAGCACATCGGCGCTGTCGCTGCCCAGGATCTCCTGCCGCATATGGCAGCCCTGCCAGCCGCCCGCGCTGGTGGCGGTGGTGTTCATGGTAAAGGCCCCGGCTAGGTCGCTGAAGCTGCCGTGGCGTTTATCCACCAGGGCCACCGGGGTCGCCCCCAGGCGCGCCAGCTGGAGGTGGATTCGGCCGCTGCCCTCCAGGGCGGCATTGTGGTCAAAGCCCAGGATGATGGCCCCAATGGTCAGATCGGTGACGGTGAGCAGGCCGGCCGTGCCGCTGATGGTCAGCTCTTTCACATCCCCCGGCGACCACAGCCGGGCAGCTATCCCGGCCGCTGCCGCCGCGGCGATCTCGGCCCAGGAATTTTCCGCCAGGGTGGTGGAATACAGCGGCAGGGAAAGACTTCTCTGCCCCGGGACAGCCAGCGTGCCAAAGCCCTTTTTGCCCCCCAGTACAGCGGTAAAATCCCAGCGGCCCCGGCGGGGCAGCTTCATGGCGCAAAGGCCGTTGGCATCGGCGGTGGCGGTCAGGGTAAGGCTGCCCAGGGCTGCCGTGACGACTGCCCCGGCCCCGGTGGTGACTGTCACCGGGCAGTGGGGTCTCCCCAGCCAGATGGGGCTGGCATAGACGGTGCTCATGCGGCGGCCCCCTTTCGGTTTTTTGTGTTGTGTTTCATCGGTTTCCTCTCTCCGGCCTCGTGGCCGGGTCGTTTGATTTTGCCGGATGGGACGGCTCCCCCCTGCCGCGGCAGGCCGTTCCCCCGGCTGAAGCTGCGCCAAAAGCCCGGTTGACAAGGCGGCGGCCAAAGTCCGTTTGGCTTTTGATTCGGCACTTCATCGGTTTTCTCTCTCCGGCATTCCGCCGGTCATTTGGTTTTCGGCGGGTGGGACGGCTCCCCCCTGCCGCGGCAGGCCGTTCCCCCGGCTGGGACGGTTTCGAAAGCTCATGTTCGTGTGGATTAAAAGCACTTGACAAGGGCGGTTTTTTGCGGTATGATAGAAATGGAAACCGCTTGAACAAGCGAAAAATCATACAAAACAGAGCGTTTGGGGAAAGATCCCACTTTCCATTGTAACTCATGTTTTGCGTGATTTCAAGTGTTTTCTCACGATTTGTGAGTTTTTGTAGATTTAGCCAAAATGAGGAGAGAAAATATGGATATTATGCTGCAAAGAATTCTATCCCTGATCCCGGACCGGCATGGGGCGGATGCGGAATTTGCCCGGTCGCTTGGCTACAAAAGCGGCAATGTGGTGGCCGACTGGCGGGCCGGACGGAGCGGCTCCTACCGGGGAAAGCTGCGGGAGATCGCTGAAAAATACAATGTGACAGTGGACTGGCTGTGCGGCAATTCGCCGCAAATAGAAAAGCCCGCCCTCCCGGCGGAGGACGGACTGGGTGGGGAGAGCCTGGGGGCGCTGCTGGCCCGGCTGACCCCGGCGGAAAAGCAGCGGGTAAGGGACTTTGCGGCGGGGCTGCTGGCCGCCCGGAATGGGTGACCGGCGGCAGTTTTCTTCTCGGTTTCTCTCCTGGGATAAGGGGCTGCCGGCTGCTTTCCACGGTTTTATTGTAGCAGATGATGAGTCCCATAATCCGGACTGAAAGTCCATGCGCGCGTACATATACACGCATGTAGCGCGCGGGTACGGGCGGGTGCACGCGCGTGCGCGAGAGGAAAAATGTAAAAAGTTTTGGCACCGGCCTTTTGAAAAAGGCCGGTCGCTCGCCGCAGCGAGCGAAATACCATTCGTGCATTAGCTCAAAAATATCAGCTAGATATTTTTGCGGAAAGCATCCCACGCAGATTGGCCCCATAGCTCTCCGGAGGGCGCTCTGCCGGGGGTGAATGGACAAAACGACCCGGTGTAGTCGTTTTGGACAGAGGGGCTGCTCTGCAAGAGAGAGCGGCCCCTCTGTTTTGATTTAATCAGATTTTTCTTTCACCGAACAGGTGAAAATAGCCTATTCCGCATTTAAGCTGGGGCAGACTGGCCCTTTATGCAGGCTCTGTGCTCCCCAGTGCACCAAAAAGAAAAAGACGGCCGGTAATATCTGAACAAGCCTGCGCCTTCGGAGGGAAAGATAGTGTGAAAGAAAACCGTCAGGGTTGTCTTTCGCGTTTCATCAGGACACAGACTGGTCCTTTGCGCAGGCTTTGTGCTCCCCAGTGCACCAAAAAGAAAAAGACGCCCAAGGGCGTCTTTTTCTTTTTGGTGCGGAAGATGGGACTTGAACCCACACGTCATGGACACACGCACCTCAAACGTGCCTGTCTGCCGATTCCAGCACTTCCGCATAGCGCTTTATTATTATACCATCTAATTATTTGTTGTCAAGACGGTTTGACTGCAAACTCCGTCAAAAAAAGAGAAAAAAAATTTAGGGGGAAAATGACTTGACATTCCGAAACCATTACGAGGTGTTTTAACACCTTGCCTGCGGTGCCGGTGGTTTTCCACACCCATTTAGTGGGAAAAAGCCGTGAAAAGCCCCTGTTTGTCACAGTTTTGACACACTTTTACCCTTTTTGGCCCCGGAAATGTTGAAAACCCGGTGGAAAGTGTGAAATACTTTCCGTATAGCGGCCTTTACAAATCGGGGGCGCGGTGTTGCATTTTTTCCCAAAAAACGATATACTGAAAAGCGAAAAATCACCCCGCAAGGAGGCCGCCATGCCCACACTTACCGATCCTGCTGTCATCAAGGAGCTGCTGCAGCGCCATGGGTTTTCCTTTTCCCGCGCGCTGGGGCAGAATTTTATCATCAACCCCGGCGTATGCCCCAAAATGGCGGAGCTGGGCGGTGCCGCCCCCGGTGTGGGGGTGCTGGAGATCGGACCGGGCTTTGGCGTGCTGACGGCAGAGCTGTGCCGCCGGGCGGAAAAGGTGGTGGCGATCGAGCTGGATGACCGGCTGCCGCCCATCCTGGCGGAAACGCTGGCGGAATTTAAGAATGTGACCATAGTGCAGGGGGATGTGATGACGCTGGACCTGCCGGCGCTCATTGCGGAGCACTTTGCCGGGATGCCGGTGGTGGTGTGCGCCAACCTGCCCTACTATATCACCTCGCCCATCATCATGCGGCTGCTGGAGGGGCCACTGTCCATTCGCTCGCTGACGGTGATGGTGCAAAAGGAGGCCGCGGTGCGCATTACGGCGGCGCCGGGCACCCGGGAATGCGGGGCTATCAGCGCGGCGGTGTGGTATTACAGCACGCCGAAGCTGCTGTTCCCGGTCTCACGGGGGTCTTTTCTGCCGGCCCCGGCGGTGGATAGCGCGGTGATCCGGCTGGACCTGCCGCAGGAGCTGCCAGAGGACCTGCCGCCGCGGGAGGACTTCTTTGCAGTGGTGCGGGCCGGGTTTGGCCAGCGGCGCAAAACGATGCTCAATTCCCTTTCCGCCGGGCTGCGGTGGGAGAAAGACGCCACCCGTGCACTGCTAAAGGCGGCGGGTATTGCCGAAAATGCCCGGGCGGAGCAGGTGACGCTGGCGCAGTGGAAGGCGCTGACGCGGGCGTACTTTTCTATGAAGAAAAGCAGGTAAAAGACCTATTTAAGCCAAGATAGTGGTCGCCTGACGGCGGGGCGGGGCCTTTTACAAGGCTTGGTGAGCACCGCTGCCGCGGGGGGCAGGTTGGTAGTCGCCTTCGGCGTCGCGGAGTTTTTGTAGGGTGCAAAGCCAGTACGCCTACCCGGCGGGGGCCTACTTTTGTTCGTGCAAAAGTAGGCAAAACACGCTTGGGGCTGTGCCCCAAG
>URGQ01000017.1 GCA_900547385.1 uncultured Oscillospiraceae bacterium
AATCAAAAACGCAATCGCGCCACCGATCAGAAATGGCGTGAACAGCGCAAGCACCGTGCCGAGAAAACGCAAAACAGCGTCAAGGTTTACCAGTGCCCACGCAAATACAATCAGCAGCACCAATGCGCGGATAATGTAACGAATAATCGCCTTGTCCGGCCATTTGCGTTCCTGCGGCGCGGAATCCTCATTTCTGTTACCGGCTGTGTTTTGCGGTTTCTTCGCCATGTTTCTTCCTTTCCACTATTGTGCACAGGCCCATTCAAATCCGAAAGCACTTTTGCAGCGCTTTATACTCACCCATTGTCAGAATCGTTATGTCATCGGACAATACAGTGTCCGGCGTAACGGACACATCCGTTTTTCCTGCACGCTTGATGCCGAGGATATTGATGCCGAACTTTCGGCGAACATCCAGTTCTCCAACGCTTTTCCCGACCCACGCCTCTGGCACCTGAACTTCAAAGATGGCGTGCTGCTCGTCGATCTCTATATAGTCAAAAATATGGTCGGCAGTGAATCGAATCGCTGCCCATTTTGCCATCTGCTTTTCGGGATAGACCACATTATCTGCGCCGTTGCGGAGCAGAAACTTCGCCTGCACGTCGCGTTCGGCGCGGGATACCACGCATTTTGCACCCAGCTCTTTCAGCAGCGAGGTGGTTTCCAGCGAGTTCTGGAAGTTGCCGCTGATGGTCACAAAGCAAACGTCAAAATTTCCGATACCGAGCGAACGCAGGAACTCCGCACTGGTGCTGTCGCCGATCTGCGCGTTGGTGACAAACGGAAGCACATCGTTGATCCGCTCCTCATTGGTATCGACTGCCATGACCTGATGCCCCAGTGGAGAGAGCTGCATGGCGATATGCCGCCCAAAGCGGCCTGCTCCAATCAATAAAACATTTTTCATGGGATAGACAACTCCTTTGCTTATCCAATCGTGATTCTTTCCTGCGGCAGCTTTGCATTGCCGCTTTTTTTGCTGGACACCGCCGCATAAATGAGCGTCAGCCCGCCGACCCTGCCCAGATACATCAGCGCGATCAATACCGCCTGCGAGGGAATGTGCAGCTGCGGCGTAATACCCAATGTCAGTCCCACGGTGCCCACCGCCGACGCGGTTTCGTACAGGCAGGAGGACAACGGAAGATTCTCATATACGCTGATAAAAACACCTCCGCCAAAGAACAGCGCAAGGTACATCGTCAGAATGGTCGCGGCGGTTTTGACGGCACCGCAATCGACTCTGCGCCCAAAGAATTGAGCGCTGTCCCGCTGGCGGAAGCTCGCGGCAGCATTGGCAAGCAGAACAGCCAGCGTTGTGGTTTTCATGCCGCCTGCCGTGGAGCCGGGAGAACCGCCGACGAGCATCAGAAGGATCATCACGCCCAGCGATGCGCCGGACATGGCGGGTAGATCGACTGTGTTGAAGCCCGCCGTTCTCGGCGTGACCGATTGGAACAGGGATGCCTGAACCCGCTCTCTGAGGGGAAGGGCATCAAAGTCCACAAAGAAGAAAAACAGCGCCGGAAGGACGATTAGTGCAAGTGTCGTGACAAGAATCACCTTGCTCTGCATTCGATAACGGTGGAAATGCAGCTTGTTTTCGCAAATGTCATCCCATGTCAGGAATCCGATGCCGCCTGTTATGATCAGCAGCATGATCGTGATATTGATTACCGGATTTTGGACATAACCGGTAAGGGACGGATACAAGTTATTGTTCGTTCCCAGAATGTCAAACCCGGCGTTGCAAAAGGCGGAGACGGAATGAAACACCGCCATCCAGATCCCGTGCCATCCGTAGTCCCGGCAAAACACCGGCAGCATGACGAGTGCGCCGACCAGTTCGATCAGAAATGTTCCCCGCAGGATGAACCGTGTCAGCCGGACGATCCCTCCGACCCTCGGCGCTGAGATGGCGTCCTGCATGGTGCTGCGCTGCATCAGAGAAATCCTTCGCCCGGACAGCAGCGCAAACGATGCCGCCACGGTGACAACACCAAGCCCGCCTATCTGAATCAGCGTCAGGATCACAGCCTGCCCAAAGACCGACCAATAGCTGCCGGTATCCTGCACCACAAGACCCGTTACACAAACAGCGGAGGTCGCGGTAAACAGTGCCTCATGAAACGGCGTTACACACCGAGCTGTCGCAGAAATTGGCAACATCAGCAGCAGCGCGCCCAGCAGGATTACCCCTGCAAAGCCCAATATGATGATTTGAAAAGACGAAAGACGACGCTTTCTGCAAACCATTTCTTCTGACATCATCCTCACTCCTTGTGAATTGCGCGATAGATTTATTGTGCGCAGGCCAAACACACGCCGCATTGCCTGACTGTGACAGAGGATACCCGATACGCGCTCAGCCCGGAGACCGTGATCTCCAAATTCTGCACAGCGAAGGAATCGCCCTTGACGGGGACTCTATTCAGCTGCTCCATGACCCAGCCGCCGACAGAAACACTGTCCGATTCCAGCTTGACATCAAAGAATTCCATAAAATCTTCCAAGCTGACGGAGCAGTCCACGCGGTAGGTATTCTCGTCCAGCTTTTCAAAATCTTCTTCCACCTCGTCATGTTCGTCCCAAATTTCACCGACCAGTTCTTCAATCAAATCATGCATTGTAACAATGCCGGTCAGACCGCCATATTCGTCCAAAACAAAAGCAAATGTAGTATGCGTCTGCTTCATGTTCCGAAATAGAACATCGGCTTTCACCGTTTCCGGTACAAAGTAAGCCAGTTCCAGCGCTGAACGCATAACCTTCTCCCGACTTCTGTCCTTTTCTCTCAGATAAACCTTTGCATTCAGCACGCCCACAACTTTGTCAGGGGAGCCGTCACAAACGGGATACCGTGAAAAGTTGTTGCTGCATATGATTTTCTCCCATGTGTCGTCTGTATCCTCCAACCAAAGCATGATCAGGTCTGTGCGATGCGTAAGGATTTCTCTGGCCGACAGGTCGTCAAACTTGAACACGTTTTGTATAAAATTCTGCTCATCTTTATCTATCGCCCCGGTTTCACCACCTGTTTCAACCATCATACGTATATCTTCTTCGCAAATATGTGTCTCTGATTCATCAGGATCGACACCAAGCATTTTCAGCACGGCATTTGTTGAAACGGATAGCAGCCACACAATCGGCTTAAACAGGATCGAGATTCCGCTGACAATACCCGACACCTTAAGCGACAATGCCTCCGCTTTTTTCATGGCAATTCGCTTGGGAACCAATTCTCCAAAAATCAGCGTGAAGTAAGAAAGAACAAGCGTAATAAAAATTACGGACAAAGTATCCAGCGTGTTTCGGGGCAGCGTCACGCCGAGACCGATAAGCCAATCAACAAGCGGGTCTGAAAAGCCATCGGCTGCAAATGCACTACCAAGAAAACCGGACAATGTAATAGCAATTTGAATTGTAGACAGAAATTTCGCCGGTTCTTTTGTGAGCTTTCTCAATCGCCTTGCTTTTTTGCTTCCCTGTTCGGCAAGGCGATTGATTCTCGATTCGTTTACAGACAATACAGCCAGCTCTGCACTGGCGAACACGGCATTTAATGCAATCAAAATAATCTGTATCAGCAGCAAAGATGCAATAGAATAACTCATATAAAACTCCTTTATGTTCTGTTCGTATTATCGTACCAAGCAAAAAAGACACACCTATACCCGATACCGCAGCAAAGGGCGTAGATATGCCACATACGAACAGACCATATAAGAGCGATTACCGTTATCGTCGCTACTGTCGTTTTCCACGGATTTCTTCCTCCTTTTTGCTGTGTGCTTATATCATAGCATTTCTCCGGTGTAGATTCGGTAAAGAAACTGGCGCAGGGCAATATCGTCCTGCTTGAAATCTTGATGCGCTTCTTTTCATGGAGTATAATAAAAGTGTTAAAAAGCATCTTTGGAGAGATTGCCATGAAAAGCAACCAACGACAAAAAGATATTCTGTTTTCGGTCATTGTTTTTTGCTGCGCCTTTGCCGTCAATTTGCTCATCCAGAAGCTCTTTACCACGCAGACGCTGGTGCCCATGATCTTTGTGTTCGGCGTATTTTTGATCTCGCTGAAAACGCATGGGTATTGCTATGGCATCACTTCTGCCATCGTCAGCGTGTTTGCGGTGAATTTTGCCTTCACCTATCCCTATTATGTCTTTGACTTTTTCGTAGAAGAAAGTATCCTATCCGCTGTCATCATGATGGTCGTCGCCGTTTCCACCAGTACGCTGAACAGCCGCATTCGGGATCAGGAAAAGCTGCGCTCAGAGAATGAAAAGGAGAGAATGCGCGGCAATCTGCTGCGGGCGATTTCCCATGACCTGCGCACGCCCCTCACCTCCATATACGGGTCATCCTCCACGCTGCTCTCCAAGTATGATGCGCTGCCGAAGGAGCAGCAGCTCAAGCTGTTGGGAGAAATTCAGGAGGACAGCGAATGGCTCATCCGCATGGTCGAAAATCTCCTGTCCGTCACAAGGATCGACGGCGCGAAGGTCGAGGTCGTGAAGACGCCCATTGTTCTCGACGAGTTAATCGACTCCGTTTTGATGAAGTTTTCCAAAAAGCATCCGAACCAGAAGGTCATCACGCAGATACCGGACGAGTTTGTGGATATTCCCATGGACTCGCTTCTCATCGAGCAGGTGCTGCTGAATCTTCTGGAAAACGCCGTGTTCCACGCAAAAGGTATGACGGAGCTGACGCTTTCCGTTTCTCTCGTGGGAGACAAGGCGGTATTTGAGGTTTCTGACAACGGCTGCGGCCTCCCGGAGGATGCGCTTCAAAAGATTTTCACCGGAAGCTATGAAAAGTCTGCCGCGCCGGTGGACGGGACCCGCCGCAATATGGGGATCGGACTATCTGTATGCGCTGCCATCGTCAAAGCGCACGGCAGTGACATTACCGCAGAAAACAGAAAGGGCGGCGGTGCGGTATTCCGCTTTGCGCTGGAAAGAGGGTGTGAGGACGATGGGCAATAACAAGTACAAGATCCTGATCGTAGAGGACGAGGCCAACATCCGAAGCTTTATCAAGGCCAATCTGGAAACCAGCGACTATCAGGTGCTCTGCGCGGAGACCTGTGCGCTCGGCATGATGATGTACGCCTCCCATCATCCGGATCTCATCGTTCTGGATCTCGGTCTGCCGGACAGAGATGGCATGAGTCTGATTCAAGAGGTGCGAAAGACGGACACTGTACCCATCATCGTGCTCTCCGCCCGCTCCAACGAGCGGGACAAGGTGGAGGCACTGGATCTGGGGGCGAATGATTATATCACCAAGCCCTTTGGGACGGAGGAACTGCTGGCCCGTATCCGCGCCGTTCTCCGCAGTCATCGGCACAGCGAAGAGGAAGAAAGCTCCCCCGGCGGAAAATTCCGCCTTCAGGATCTGCTGATCGACTATGATACGCGGCAGGTCTTTGTTGGCAAAGAAGAGATCGACCTGACCCAGACGGAATACAACATCATGGCATTTCTCTCCGTTCACGCCGGAAAGGTGCTGACGTATGCTGCGATCATTCGGGCGGTCTGGGGGTATTCGGACTATGGCAGCGTCAAGAAGCTGCAAGTCAACATGAAGAACATCCGCAAGAAAATGGGCGTGACGCCCGGTGAAAAGCGCTACATCATCAACGAGCTTGGCGTCGGATACCGTATGCTGGCGGAGGATGAGGCATAGCGCTGCCAAAGTTCTTCGCCGCTTGACAGGCGTGGTACAACACAAATGAGCTTTTTCCGTTTCTATCCCAAACGGAGAAGGCTCATTTGTGTTTGAAGGATCAAAGGAGTGAAACGCCTTGTATCTCTCCACGCCGGTGCGCAGACAAAAAAGCTGCCCTGCATGTGCGCAGGGCAGCTTGAATATTCTTAGTAATGTTGCAGCAGGCGATTTTCGCAACTGCGTATCGCCGGTTCCTCTACGCCATTTTTACGCCATTTCTGCGTGGGGATGCGTAGGGAAATAGAAACTTATATGTTTTGACTTCAACCGAAAATGCCTGTCCTATCAAGCTTTATCGGCATTTGTGCGTTTGCGGAGACTTACAGAAACAGGCTCTCTTTCGACGATACCTAATTTCATATATCTCTACATCTCCTTAAAAAATCTTTGCTTTATGGGGTTTTGCGGCTTTTTTGGGCTTATGCCATTTTTACGCCATTTCCTCATTTGGATTTATAGGATTTCATCAGTCTATACTACAAAATTATAACAGATAGATTCTTTTCCCTCAAGGTGTTTTTTTAGAATTTTGTGGTCATATGATCTATCATTATACTGTATCCTAAGTCAAAACAGGAGGACACCCATTGGGTATCCTCCCGCCTCAAATATCTATTGGGTTTTCATCGCCTGGTCATGATATAACGGTCTTTATACTCCAACACGGCTATTTCTCCGTATATTATACCAAGTGCCGCTTCTATCGTCGCACGGTCGGTATTTCTCATATCAATTTCGGTCACTATGGTGCCGTCTTGCATCAGCAGCAGGCGGTCGCAGTAGCTTAGGGCAAAGTTGGGGTCATGCAGGGTGATAAGCCCCGCCTGCTGCCGCTCATGCAGCACCTCTCTTATTTTCCCCAGCACCATATGCCGGTTGACAAAATCCAGCGCGCTGTCCGGCTCGTCCATCAGCATCACCGGCGTATCCTGCGAAAGGGCGCGCGCCAGTATCACCAGCTGCTTCTGCCCCTCGCTTAAAGTAGCATAGTCCCGCCCTGCCAGTTCTGCCAGTCCCAAATGGGTCAGATGTTCCATGGCAATTCGGCGGTGTGCTTCCCCGGGGGAATCCAAAAGACGCAGTCGGGCGTTAAAGCCCATCAGCACGACCTCCAGCACGGTTTTACCCATGATAGGACTGCCGCGCTGCGGGATATAGCTCATCAGGCGGGCGCGGCTTTTTTCGTCCAGATGGGTGGTTTCGGTCTCCCCCACCATACAACGGCCCTCTTTCATCGGCAGCAGACCGCAGGCGGCGCGCAGTAGAGTGGTCTTGCCACAGCCGTTCAGCCCCAGCAGCGCACAGAATTCCCCGCCTTCTACCGCAAGGGAAGCACCGCGGACAATTTCCCTGCTGCCATATCCGGTGTGGATATTCCGCAAAGAAAGCAATGCACTCATACCTTGCCCTCCTTGCGCTTACACATAAAGTACACCAGCACCGGCACACCGATGATAGTAGTAAGAATACTGATGGGCAGCCCACCGGCATACAGGCTGCGGGCAAAAATATCCGCCACCAGCATTACGGCAGCGCCCACCATGGCGGAAAGCACCATCGTATCGGTATTTTCCCGTTTTATCATCATGCGCGCGATGTGTGGGGCGATGAGCCCGATAAAGGAGATCAGCCCCGTAATGCTGACGATTGAGGCGACCAGCAGGGTAGAAAGGGTAAGCACCGTCAGCCTTACCCGATACAGCCGCACTCCCAGTGTTCGGCATTCCTCTTCATTCAAAGAGAGAAGCCCCACCTGACGGTGCAGCAAAAACAGCCCCACAAAACCGATCAGCCAGAACGGCAGGATAGAAAGCACCTTGGAGGCGGTAACGCCCGCAAAGGAGCCCATTGTCCAATATTCAATGGCGGCCAGGTTGGATTCGCTGTCGGCATAGTACTTCAGTAGCATAATGACCGACTTGGCGACCGCCGAGATAACGATACCCGCCAGCACATAGGTGGCGGTGGTATTGGCACGGGTCGCCCGCACCAACAGCATCACAAACGCCACGGCAAGCAGCCCGCCCGCGAAGGCGCCCAACGCAATGCCGCCCACGCCGATGCCGACACTGACGATGGCAATGGCGGCGCCCAGATTGGCACCGCTGGAAACACCGATGATATCGGGGGACGCCAACGGATTGCGAAAGATCATCTGATAAACGGAGCCGGCAACGCCCAACCCCGCACCCGCCATCACACCCATGCAGGTACGGGGCAGCCGCAGCGTGAAAAAGACCTTACGGGTCAAGGCGCTGACCTCCCCGCCGGTCAGGATAGAAATGATCTCCCGTATCGAAATGGGGTAATTGCCGATGCAGATGGAGGCAATAAAGCCCACGGCAATGCACGCCCCTACCAGCCAGTAGGAGCGGATCACGGGTTTTCGATTTTGCAGCATGGTTTCCTGCATGGTATCTCCCTCTAATTCCAAAGTGGGTTTATTGTACCGCATGTGCCGCAAAAAAGCAAACGGCGGATAGAAAAACGGGATACCGCGCTCGGCAGTATCCCGTAGGTCATTCCAAAGAGGGATCAGGCTGCTTGATCCAACGCAACATGGAAGCCGTAGAAGGTGAAGTAGAACTCATCGGCATCTGCGGCAAACTGCTCGGCGGTGTACAGCTCGGGGTGCAGGGTATGCAGCATCCACAGGGTACCCAGAATACCGGAGGGAACGGGGGAATCCCAAGCCTCAAAGCCGACAGGCATCTGATAAACGGCACCGTTCTTCACGGCGGTCACATCGGCAAAGGTGGCGTTATTCAGCACATCCTCTGCGGTGTAGTCAGGGCTGCTTACGGCAAAGTTATCGGTGGGGATCACAATTACATCGGGGTTCATGGTCAGGAAGGTTTCGTTATCGATATCGGTCCAGGAGGTACCCTCCAGTACATCACCGGCGTTCTTGCCGCCCGCGGTGGTGATGAGGGAAGCCTGATACATCTCCTTGGGGGCGGTGCGCAGGATATCGCTGGTGCTGCCGATATATACAACGGGCTTCTGCTCATCGGTCAGGTCCTTGGTCAGCTCGGCCACTGCCGTCAGCTTGGTGTTGTAGTACTCGATCAGCGCGGTCGCTTTCTCCATGCTGTTGGTGGCGGTGCCGATGAGAGTGAACATCTCCATCAGCTGCTCATGGCTTTCCGGCAGGACCAGCAGGGTGGCAATGCCCATCTCGGAAAGGGTCTGGGCGGTGTCCTTCTGCTTCATGGGCAGGATAACGAGATCGGGGTTGGCATTGACGCAGGCTTCCAGGTCAAAAGCCTTGGCGGAGCCGACATTGGGCAGGTCGATAAGGGCGGGAGCCGCCAGCTTGTAAATGGGGCGCTTGGCGGATTTATCCTCGATGCCAACCATCTTATCGGTAAGACCGAGAGCAATGCAGGCGGAGGAGGAAATGTAGTAGCCGGAAACGATACGCTCGGGCTCTTTCTCCAAGGTAACTTCACGACCAGCCATATCCGTCACGGTAAGGGGGTAGGTGATGGCGGGGGTGGGAGCAGGCTCGGGATCGGGGGTAGGTGCGGGCTCATTGCCGCAGGCGGCAAAGGAAGCCGCCATGATGACTGCCAGCAGCAGTGCCAGCAGTTTGTTCATACGCTTCATAAATCTTCTTTCTCCTTTTATCTATTTGTAGAATAGCGTACCGTTATTCTACTTCATGTTAAACCGTTTGTCAATATGGAATGAAAGGACTGAATCGTTTCGCGGTTCAGCATAATAAGCGCTGGATGTCCCGCGCGCTTATCCGCTGGTCAGCATTCCCGCAAAATCCGGGATAAACGGAAAACCGGTCCGGAACACCTTGCTTTGGTGTTCCGGACCGGCAGCTATTTGCCTATTGCATATGGGGCAGGACTTACACTCTCGCCATAGCCTCCTGGAAGTCCTTCTGATCGCAGAAGATCTCCTGCTTGTAGGGGTTCTTCTTCTGGGCCTTTGCCCGCTTGATGATGGAAGCCAGGATGACCACATTTACCACCAGCGCAATAATAGCCACAACGCCCTGCGCAGTGGGGTTCGCCGCCGTGGGACGAACTGCGGGGTTCATAAAGCCATCGGCGTAGACAGAAGTGATGGTGGTAAATACGCTATTATCCTGGAACAGCGGGAATACCTGGGCAAACATGCACCACAGGGCCAGGGTGTTAGCACGGTTCTGGATCCAGCCGCCCTTGTTCCAGAAGTGGTTGGCAAAGGTGGGGGCCAGCAGCAGCGCCAGACCGCAGTACCAGGAGTGGGTGGGCAGGCAGTTGTAGGTGTACTCAAAGTTCCACAGGTCATAGGCCAGGATGTAGCACCAAGTCATATCAGGCCACAGCATGTCTTTCTTGTCTTTGGAAGAGTAGATGCCCCACCAGGCGGTCATGCAGAAAATGTTAATGATACCGGCAATGCCGTTCACCCAGTTCCACCAGCCGCCGTACAGCCACACATTCTCGGAAGAGAGCCACCAGCGGTCGCCGAATTCCATCATGGCCTTGGCGCCGCGGATGCCGGATTCAAAGTCACTGGCCACAGCGATGAGAATATTGATGGCAACAATGGCAAAGGGGAATACCTTGAACCAGTCGGTCTTGCCGATGCTCCACTTATATTTCAGCATCATAAAGCCGATGCAGCCCGCGGTGGCGGCATACAGCTTGGCATAGTGGAACCAGCTGTTCATGTTGGTGTAGGTCTGGTTGTTCAGTGCCCATTCGGCGCCATTGGCTGCGCCGATATAGATGGCGATAAAATACACTGTCAGCACAGCAGGCAGCGCCAGGAAGCAGATGATACCACCGGTCTTGGTGCGGCGGGCAAATTCATTGGCCAGCACCAGGCCGGTGAACACCAGCACGAAACCCAGCAGCTGATAGCCGGCAGTCTCGCCGTAGAGTTGGAATAACATGTTACATTCCTCCTGTTGATTTTTTGGAAACCCTCATAGTAACCTCACGGGCCGCAAAGCCTGGCCTATCTGGCCATACCAGATGGAACAGACTTTATTACCCGCCCCGAATATATCACGATAATTCATAAATGTCAATCATTTAACAAGAGAATTTCGTATAAAATGGTTGAAAAATTCAGAAAATTATCCTAAAATAGAGAAAAACGCCTTTGTGGTATGTGGCCATACCACAGCGCTGCTTAAAAAGGGGAACCTGTCATGGAATTTGAAAAACTCATATCTCCCTCCCTCAAGGAGCTCTTTATCAGTAATATCGAAGCCAAGATTCTTTCCGGTGAACTACCGGTGGGACAGCAGCTCCCCCCGGAGCGCCAGCTGGCTCAGTCGATGGGGGTCAGCCGTGCGGTGGTCAATAGCGGCATCGTGGAGCTGGAAAACCGCGGCTTTTTGGATGTCCGTCCCCGGGTGGGCACCTTTGTCGCCGATTACCGCCGGGCCGGCACGATGGAAACTCTCAAATCTATTATGACCTATAACCGCGGCCGGCTGCGTAACGAAGAGATCCGCTCCATTCTGGAGGTGCGGGATGCCCTAGATAAGCTGGCCGTCGCTGATATCATCCCTCATGTCACCGAATTGGATATCATGCTGCTGCTGGAAAAAGTGGAAGCCATCCGTCAGGCAAGGGATAACCGTCAGGCGGCGGAGGCTGCATTTGCCTTCCAGCACGAGCTTGCCATGCTCAGCGGCAATACCCTGCTGCCGCTCATCTTCCGATCGTTCTATTCCTCGGTGCTGGTCCTGTGGGAGCGCTTCTGCGCCTTACATGGTATCGATACTCTGTATCAAACCAGCTGCCGCCTGTGCGGCCATATTCGAGATAAGGATATCCCCGGCGCCGTCGCCTGGATTGACTACTGCACCCGGGAGACCGTTTCCGGCCGCCGCCGCATCTACTACTAAACACACATACAAGCGGCACAGCCCGCCCCCAAAAGGAGCCATGGCTATGCCGCTTTTCTCATTCTCCCGTTTCTTCGGGGATGTCATTTTCTATCGTTCGGATCAGTTTGGCCGGCACCCCGCCCACAAGGCTGTTATCCGGCACATCCTTTGTCACCACCGCGCCTGCGGCTACTATCACATTGTTCCCTATGGTCACGCCGGGCAGGATGGTCACATTCCCGCCGATCCACACATCATTGCCGATGGTCACCGGTTTGGCCACGCTCAGGTGTTTCCGCCGTCCCATAGGGGAGATGGGATGGTTGACGGTGGCGATCAGGGTGTGTGGACCAATCATAACATAGTCCCCGATACGCACCGGCGCACGGTCCAGTATGGAAACATTATAGTTGGCCAAAAAGTTCTTTCCAATAAAAATGCTTTTTCCGTCATCGCAGCTGAAATAGGGCATCACGGCGGCGTTTTCTCCCACGCTGCCAAAAAGCTCCCGCATCACAGCCGTCCGCTCCTCTTTGGCCTCCTTGGGCAGCGCGTTCAGCCGGCGGCACAGCGTCATTGCCCGCAGCTTCAGGGCGTCTATTTCCGGTGCCCACATGTCATATTCCAGACCGGCGTGCAGCTTTTCCAGTTCCGTCATTTCGTTTCCTCCTTCTCCTTCAGGCTCGCCGCCAATAGGCAAAACCGCCGCCCCGTTTAGGGACGGCGGCTCTCTTTTCAGAATACGCCCGGGCCTGTGCGGGCATGGCCTGGCACAGCTTTGCCCTTATCTTAGCCCAGCTTCTCCAGCGCGGTACGGATGCGGCGCAGCGTCTCCTCGCGGCCCAGCACCACCGCCAGCTCTATGCCGCCGCCGGGGGTAAACTGCTTGCCGGAAACAGCCACACGCAGCGGATACAGCAGCCAGCCGTTCTTCACGCCCAGCTTCTCTATCTCCGCAAAGAGCGCCGCATGGATCGCCTCGGCGTTCCACTCCGGCAGGCTCTCCAGGATGGGCAATACCGCGGTCAGCGCTTCCCGGGCGGTCTCGGGGGTGGTCTTCATCTTTTTGCTGGTATACAGCTCAATGTCATAGTCCGGCAGCGCGTCAATGAAGTCCACCTGCTCCGGGATGTCACTCAGCGCCTCGCAGCGGGTCTGCAGCACGGTGCACAGCTCCCGCAGGTCGGCGGTCTCACTCTTCACCGTCTTGCGGATCCAGGGCAGCGCCTTCTCGTAGAATTCCTCAGGGGAAAGCTTGCGGATATACTCGCCGTTGATGTAGCGCAGCTTCTGCATGTCAAAGATCGCTGGGCTCTTGGTGATGCCGGAGATATCAAAGATCTTTACCAGCTCCTCCAGCGAGAAGATCTCCTGGTCACCCTTGGGGCTCCAGCCCAGCAGCGCAATGTAGTTGAGTATGGCCGGGGTCAAAAAGCCCATCTGCACCAGGTCCTCGTAGGAGGCGTCGCCGTGCCGCTTGGAGAGCTTGTGGGTGGCGTCCCGCATGACGGGCGCGCAGTGAATGTATTTCGGGATCTCCCAGCCGAACGCCTCGTACAGCAGGTTGTACTTGGGCGCGGAGGAAAGATACTCATTGCCGCGGATCACATGGGTGATGCCCATGGTGTGGTCGTCCACCACATTGGCAAAGTTATAGGTTGGCATGCCATCGCCCTTGATGAGGATCTGATCGTCCAGCGTGCTGCATTCCACGGTCACATCGCCGTACACCTCGTCGTGGAAGGTTACGGTCCCCTCAGTGGGCACCTTCTGCCGGATGACATAGGGGATACCCGCCGCCAGCTTCTCGGCGACCTCCTCCTTGGAAAGATTGCGGCAGTGTCCGTCATAGCGGGGCGCCATGCCGGAGGCCTCCTGCACCTTGCGCACCTCGTCCAGCCGCTCCTTATCACAGAAACAGTAGTAGGCGTGGCCGCTTTCCACCAGCTGCTCGGCGTATTTCTTAAACATACCCATTCGCTGGCTCTGGATATAGGGGCCCACCGGGCCGCCGATATCGGGACCTTCGTCCCACTGCAGACCGGTTTCCTTCAGCGTCTTATAGATGATCTCCACGGCGCCTTCCACTTGGCGCTCCTGGTCGGTGTCCTCTATCCGCAGCAAAAAGCGTCCGTTGTTGCTCTTTGCTACTAGATAGGCAAACAGCGCCGTCCGCAGGTTGCCCACATGCATGTAGCCGGTGGGGCTGGGGGCAAAGCGGGTCCGTACATGGTCAAACTGGAACATAATACATCTTCCTTTATCTTCAGTAGTATCTCATAGGATTTTACCCTATATTTTTACCCATATATACTACCGCCAACAGCCCCTCACTGTCAAGGAAAAACTGTGCTGTTCGCCCCAATGGGGGAGAGACGCCGCAGGGGAATGGCAGGCGCCGCTACCGCGGGGCCGTCCTCGGCCAACCGGCGGCCCGCGCCCCAGCCCCCGCGACCCGTTTTCCCGCCGGTAAATTGCAAAAAGGGCGGTCCCACCGCAAGGCGGGACCGCCCTTTTTCTGTTACCACTTATTATATACTTTTTCCGCAAAGCCCAGCAGGTTCTCTATCTTCAGCACCGTACCGTCATCCAGCCTCGCCGTGCCGTTAAAGTAGCCGAACACCTGATGCTGGTCGCTGCAAATAATACCTACATTGGTGCAGCTCGCGCGGTCCAGCACCGGGATAAAGTCCATCTCAAACCGCCCATCGCTGCTGGTGAATTTCCACGGGCTCATAAAGTCGTCCTTGCCGTCCTTCTGCGGGATCAGGAAGGTCAGCTGCTCCAGCTTGTGCGCCGTGCCATCGTAGAACAGCATATTCTCGCTGGCGGCACTGGTATCGCCAAAGCCATACCCGATATTAAAGCCAAAGGGTCTGCCCTCCACTGTGCCGTTGCCGCTGCCCCAGTACCAGGTGTTTTTGTAGGTCCATACGCCGCGGCCCCAGTCCAGGGTGGCATAGCTCTCCTCGGGGTCAAATTCGATCACCTGCCCGTCAAATTCCACCCGGCCGGCAGCCTTCATGCAGTTGATCTTCTGGTTGTAGTAAAAGGCCTTTTTGTCCTCCGCAAAGGGCGTCACGATCACCATGGAATCCTCCGGCTCTTCCGTCAGGGTAAATTCCGCCGCGATCGGCTTTTTATCCATAAAATTCTGCACCCAGGCCGTCAGCTTCCGGGTACCGTCCGGCAGCACCTTAAAGCAGAAATCAGCGTTTTTGCGCTTCACCGCCACATCTCCCTCGGCGCTGCTGGCCGGGAAACCGGTCTTTCCGCCAGGGAAAGGATAGATGATATTGCAGGTGTGTTCCCACGGCCGGGAAAAATCCAGCAGCGAGAAGCCCAAAAGCCCCATATAGCTGTTGTCGTCAATGGTCAGCGCCACGCCCCACCTTCCGTTCATGATGAGGTAGTAGTCCCATTCCTTGATGCGGTGTGCCGCCGCCTTGATCGCCCGGCGGTCATACTGCTTAATAAGACGGCGGGCATAGCCCGCTTCGCACAGCTCGCCCTGCTCGTTCAGCAGGGGGCCTGCATGGATCAGTTCTTTCTGCATGGGGTGCCTCCTTGTTCTGTCATGTTTTTCTCAAGAACAAATGTTTCACGTGAAACATTTTCATAAGGGGTCTCTGCAGGGGGAAAATTCGCCCGCAGGGCCAGCCGCCTGCGGCGGCTGCGGCGGCTTCGCCGCCGGTTCCGTCCGGAGGACGGAACGCCCTGCGGGCGCCGTGCCTTTCGGGTCTCTGCCTCAGCCCTCGGCCGCTTTGTTCAGCGCCTCCATCAGGGCGGGGACATCAATGCCATGGGCCAGCGCGCCCTGCTCAATGTTCTCAAAGTGGGCGGCGGCGCAGCCGATGCACCCCATGCCGAAGCGCTGCAGTACCTCTACAGTAGCAGGATATTTCTGTACGATCTCCATGATGCCCATATCTTTTGTAATCAGCATAATTTATTATCTCCTTGCAGTTAAATTGGGGGAGGCAAACTCCCCTCCCTTAGTATAGTTATTTTTCCCCTATTTGTAAACAGAATCCGAACTTTTTTGCAAAGTCCCCCGTTCTGCCCGCCCGTTCATTGACAAGCGCCCCGCTGTTGGTGTAGAATAGGGCGGAACAAAGCCCCCGAACGGGGGCAATTTAACAGATAATGAGGAGCACTATGAAACTGACAACTCGCCTGCTGGCCCTGCTGCTGGCATTGTGTATGGTATTTGCCTTTGCCGCCTGCGGCAAGGATCCGGCAAATCCCGACCCGGTAGACCCCAGTAACCCCGTGGGACCGGTGGACCCCGCCAACCCCGATGACCCCACCCAGCCCACCAAGGAGGAACAGCTGAAGGAGCTGCAAAAGACCATGCTGGAAAATACGCTGGCCATGCAGCAGAAGAATAAGGATACCATCGGCTGGATCTATATAGACGACACCACCGTCAATGATGTGGTGGTCAAGGTCAATTATAACGATGATAACAAGTACTACCTGCGCCGCAATGCCAATGGTGAGAACGATAACGACGGCTGCTACTATGCCGATTTCCGCTGCACCAGCGGCAATCGCTCCACCATCTCGAAGAATACCGTCATCTACGGCCACAATCTGGGCCGGGCCGAAAATGCCCTGCTGACCGATTATCAGAACCACGCCAACGGCCCCAAGTTCGCCCAGCTGCTGAAGTATCAGAACGAGGATTTTGCCAAGACCCATCCTTATATCTACTACTCCACCATCGAAGAGGACATGGTCTGGCAGGTATTTGCGGTATTCTACACCGATATCAAGTTCGACTACATCAACCCCAACCCCGCCGATGCCACCTTCAATAGCCTCATCAAAAAGGCCCAGGATTTTTCCTTCTACGATTATGATGTGGAAGTGACCAGCAACGATAAGATCCTCACCCTCTCCACCTGCACCTACCGTCTGGCGGATGATACCAAGCTGCACTATCCCAATGACTACCGCTATGTCGTCATGGCCAAGCTGCTGCCCGCCGATGCCGTGCTGGAGGATACCGTTTCCCTCACCGTCACCAAGAACGCCCCGGTAAAACCCGCCGGCGAATAATGCACCATCCAATAAGGCCCCCTTTCCCACCGGGAGAGGGGCCTTTCGCGTTCCCCTAAAGCCTCCCCAGTGTAAGGAGTGTGACACTGCACCATCCAAAAGCCTCCCCTGTGTAAGGGGAGGTGTCAGCCGATCGGCTGACGGAGGGGTTGTTGGCGCAAACTATGTCATCAAACGCCCCGGCGGCGAACTGTACGGGTCTTGCACTCTGCAAAATCAGTGCGCCGCCGCCAGGCGCCCACAAATTAGCCTCCGTCGGGTAGGCGCTCAGTTTATACCTTTGCAAAAAAGGCCCCGCCCTCGCCGCCGGGCCGCCGCAAAAAAGAAAGCCCCCGCCATACGGCAGGGGCTTCGCTTGTCTTTTGTGGTTTGGGAATTACAGCTTGCCCAGCTTGGTGCGGCAGCTGCGGCAGACATACTTGTCGTCATAGGTAGCCAGCTCTTCCTTGGAGCCGCAGAAAATGCAGCAGGGCAGGTACTTCTTAAGAATGACCTGATCACCGTCTACATAAATTTCAACATCACTGTGGATGTCGATGCCGAGGGTGCGGCGAAGCTCTACAGGGAGAACGATACGGCCGAGGTTGTCAACTTTTCTTACGATGCCGGTGGATTTCATGGTACAGGTTCCTCCTTAATAAAGTTAGGTGGTTTGCTGGCGGTTTACAATATCTTCTAATATTCTCGCTTTTTCTCTACCTTGCTACTAAGTGTACTATTATTTTCCATGAAATTCAAGAGGTAATTAGCACAATTTCGCAAATCTTGTGGATAATTTTTGCCCCTAATTTGCCGCTTTTTTGGTTATTGTTGCTAAAATTGATAAAATGCGCACAGATTCCGTTATTTTACATAATTCGATAAAACACATCAAAAAAGGAAAACATTAGCGCAATACGCTCCCGTAAGGAGAAAAAGATGTTGATAATTCATCTCTATTCCCGCCAAATCGAAGAAGGGAGCCCTGCCCATGCTGAATGGTATCCTTACCGCCCTGCTTATTTTTTCGGTCGTCACCGCGGCCTTCACCGGCCGGATGGAGGCCCTTTCCGCCGCGGCGCTTTCCGGCTGCGGGGAAGCCGTAAGCCTGGTCATTGCCCTAACCGGCATGCTGTGCCTGTGGAGCGGCCTGATGGAGATTGCCCGCCGCTGCCGCCTTACGGAAGCGCTGGCCCGGCTGCTGCGTCCTCTTACCCGGTGGCTGTTCCCCACGGTGCCGCAGGGCAGCCCCGCTATGCAGGCCATCTGCATGAATCTTTCCGCCAATTTGCTGGGCCTGGGCAATGCCGCCACTCCCTTGGGCCTTGCCGCTATGCGGGAGCTGCAAAAGTTGAATCCCCATAAGGACAGCGCCAGCAATGCCATGGTCACCTTTGTAGCGATGAATACCGCCTCCCTCCAGCTTATCCCCACTGCCTGCGCCGTGCTGCGGCAGCAGGCCGGCTCCGCCGCCCCCATGGAGATCCTGCCGGCGGTATGGCTCACCGGGCTTTCGTCCCTGGCCGTGGTCCTGCTGCTGGACCGTCTGCTGCGCGGGAAGTCCCACCAGCCGGAATAAAGGCAGGCCCGTGCAGGGGGTGGGGCGCCCGCAGGGCAAACCGCCCCTTCCGGGCGGTTTCGGTGGCCTTCGGCCACCGGCTCCGGCCCAGCCGGAGCGCTCTGCGGGCGCCCTTCACCCCATCCGCGAATTTCATCAAAAGGGAGGGCATTCCATGTCATTCAGCGCCTGGTTCATCCCGCTGCTCATCACCGGCCTGTTCAGCTGGGGCCTCTGCTCCGGCGTAGATGTGTTCGATTGCTTTTTGCAGGGAGCCAAAGAGGGGCTCAAAACCGCCGCCTCCATCACCCCGGCCTTGGTCTGCCTGCTTACGGTGGTCACCATGTTCTGCCACAGCGGCGCCCTGGATGTCCTCACCGGCTTCCTTCGCCCCGTGACTCAGCTTATCGGCTTCCCGGCGGAGGTACTGCCATTGGCCCTGCTGCGGCCGATCTCTGGCAGCGGCGGTACCGCCCTGCTGCACCAGCTGCTGGGGGAATACGGCCCGGATAGCTTCATCGGGCGGGTAGGCAGTGTGCTGGCCGCCGCCTCAGAGACCACCTTCTACGCTATCGCGGTCTACTACGGCGCGGTGGGGATCCGCCGTACCCGCCACACCATGGCCGCTGCCCTCACCGGGGATCTGACCGCGGCGCTGGTCAGTGCCCTTGCGGTCCGCTTGCTGCTGGGGGTGTGACCTGCCTCATCAGAGGGAAACGGTATCCAGATAATGCAGGAAGAAGCTGCCGTCCGGCCGTGTCATTACGGAGAAACGGGTCCGGAAGTCCCCAATTTTATAGGGATTTTCATAATATACGTTGCCGTGCAGTTCGTAACTGACGCTTACCTCGGATTTTTCCCGATCAATTTGAACCTCCGTGTTCCTGCACACCGGAGTATTCCCCCATCCAAAGCCGGACCAGAACACATACTCCCCGGTTTCGGGAACATAGGTATCTTCACCAAACTCATAATCCGGAATATCAAACACCTCCTCAGCCATCTGCTGTATCTTTTCTTTTGGAAAGTGGTAACACCCCTCATCATCCATGGTGACAAAATCATGGTACAGGTATCTCTCCTCCTCCATGAACATTACCGTACTTAAAATAAAAAGATGGATCTGTCGGTCCTCCAACGGATAGGCGGAGCTCCCCAGGATATCTCCAGAGTAAAAGGCAAAGTTGGTCAGCTGCGCGGTCAGAACCTCCGAGGAGGCCTGCAGTTCCTCCTGCATTGCGTCCCAGTCCAATGCGGACTTTCCCTGCGGGGCGTTGCCGACGCAGGCGCAAAGGCTAAAGCAAAGTGCCAAAGCGATTGCGAGTGATAGCATCTTTTTCATGGCGTTTTCTCCTGTATGTTTTTGCCGCTGCGGCAGGTTTTCTATCATTTTACCATGGGCGCCGCAGGTGGGCAACGGAAAATTTTAGGGCGGTGACGCCTGTTCCTTGCCAGCGTCCGCCCTCCTCACAATTTTTTAACAAAATCGCCACATTCGGCGCTATGCAAAAGACCCCGCCGGTGCTATAATGTAAGTTAGAATACTATGACCTGTAAGGAGGAAATAGCAATGATGGACAAGATCCTGGTAGCCGATGACGACCTGAATATCTGCGAGCTGCTGCGCCTGTACATGGAAAAGGAGGGCTTCGAGGTGGTAATGGCCCACGATGGCGAAGAAGCCGTGGCCAAGTTCGAGAGCGAAAAGCCCTCTCTTATCCTCCTGGATATCATGATGCCCAAGCTGGATGGCTGGCAGGTTTGCCGGCAGATCCGCCAAAAGAGCGATTGCCCCATCATCATGCTCACCGCCAAGGGCGAAACCTTCGATAAGGTGCTGGGCCTGGAGCTGGGCGCCGATGACTATGTTGTCAAGCCCTTCGATACCAAGGAGATCGTGGCCCGCATCAAGGCCGTGCTGCGCCGCAGCAGCCCCGCCGGCACCGCCGAAGGTGAGGTCAAGGAGGTCAGCTACGATAAGCTCACCGTCAATATGACCCGCTACGAGCTCAAAGTGGATGGCAAGGTCGTGGATGCCCCGCCCAAGGAGCTGGAGCTCCTGTTCCACCTGGCCAGTCACCCCAACCGCGTATTCACCCGCGATCAGCTGCTGGATGAGGTCTGGGGCTTCGAGTACTACGGCGACAGCCGCACCGTCGATGTCCACATCAAGCGCCTGCGTGAAAAGCTGGAAGGCGTCAGCGATCAGTGGAGCCTCAAGACCGTTTGGGGCGTCGGCTATAAGTTCGAGGTCAAGGAATAAGAATGAAAGCTTCGCAGAAAACCCTGATGGGCAAGTACTATTCGGTGTGCTGCGCCATCATTCTGCTCAGTATGGTATTGGTCGGCTCCATCTTTATGGTGCTGGCCAATGACTACCTGCGGGAGGAAAAAATCAGCCTGCTGGAGAAAAATGTGACCCAGGCCGCCCGCCTCACCATGGAAAATTACGCCGCCCACGAGTACCGCTATGTCAGCAGCGATACCCTGCAGCCGGTGTATGCCGTGCTGGGCTCCGCCATCGAGGCCGACATCTACCTTTCCGATAACAAGGGCAATATCCTCATTATGGCCCATACTACCGAGAGCGCCATCCCCCAGTCGGTGCCGCAGGCTGTCCTGGATAGCCTCTCCAAAACCGGCAGCTATCAGGGCTCCGTGGTCATGGCCGGCACCGGGGAAGACCCCCAGTACGCCGTGGCCACCCCCGTGGTGGATGAAAACGGCCTTCTGGTGGGTGCCGTTATGGCCACCGCCCGGGCTGCCAACCGTGCTCTGGCCGGCGATATGCTCCAGATGTTCCTCATCGCGGCCATCGTGGTGCTGGTGGTCAGCTTTATCGTCATTTATTTTGTCACCACCAGCCTGGTAAACCCCCTGCGGCAGATGGCCGCCGCTACCCGTGCCTTTGCCAAGGGCGATTTTTCGGTCCGGGTGCCGGTGGAGGGCGATGATGAGATCGGCCGGCTGGCCTCCGCCTTTAATAACATGGCCACCGAGCTGGCCCTCACCGAATCGGTGCGCCGCAGCTTTACCGCCAATGTCAGCCATGAATTAAAAACCCCCATGACCACCATCGGCGGCTTTGTCGATGGTATCCTGGATGGCACCATCCCGCCGGAGCGGCAGAACCACTATCTGCACATCGTTTCCAGCGAGGTCCAGCGTCTTTCCCGCTTGGTGCGCAATATGCTCACCCTCAGCCAGATCGAGGCCGGCGAGCGCACCATCCAGCCCACCGAGGTGGAGATCACCTCCCTTGTCACCAATACGCTGCTGGGCTTCGAGCAGCGGCTGGAGGAAAAGCACATCGAGGTGGAGGGGCTGGATACCGACCGCTACTGGGTGCTGGCCGATGCCGACCTCATCCAGCAGGTGGTGTATAATCTCATCGATAACGCCGTCAAATTCGTCAATGAAGGGGGCAAGCTCTCCTTCGACTTTTATACCGAGGGCGAGAATATTATGGTAGCGGTGCGCAATACCGGCTCCGGCGTCCTGCCGGAGGAGATCCCGCGGCTCTTCGACCGGTTCTACAAGACCGACCGCAGCCGCAGCCTGGATAAAAACGGCGTAGGCCTGGGTCTTTCCATCTGCCGCACCATTATGAATGTCCACGAGGGCGAGATTTTCGTCCGCAGCCAGCCCGGGGAATACACCGAGTTTGTATTCGGCCTCAAGGCCGACCCCGCCCACTATAAAAAAGGCGTCAACCGCAAAGCCCCTATGGTAGATGCCAGCTTTACCACATTGCCGGCGGCCCCCGCTGCCGGCCGGGAGGAGAAACAGCATGAGAAACCGCAGCAATGACAGCAACTACCACTGGGATTACCAGGATTACCGGGGCAACTACGGCCAAAGTCCCGCCCGCGCCCGGAAAAGCAGCGGCCTGAAGTACTTCCTCATCGCCATGGGGGTGGTCATCCTACTGGTGGGGGCGCTGTGCGTCGGGGCCTCCGTCTGGGGCAGCAAGCCTGCCCCGCAGCCGGATCAGGATTCGTCCATCGGCAATGAGCTGGAGCACCTGCCGGAGATCGACCAGCAGAACAAGCCGGAGGATAATGTGCCGGATACCACCGAAGACGGCCTTTTGACTCCCGCCGGCATCTATAAAAAGTGCGCCCCCTCGGTGGTGGGCATCATCACCTACGGCAGCAGCTCCACCGCGCAGGGCAGCGGCATCATCCTTTCGGAAAACGGCTACATCATCACCAATGCCCATGTGGTCGGCGGCGGCGAAAAGTTCGAGGTCGTGCTGCAAAATGGCGATAGCTATGATGCCACCGTCATTGGGGCGGATAACCAGAGCGACCTGGCTCTGCTTAAAATGCAGAACCCGCCCGAGGGGCTGGTCGCGGCTACCTTCGGCAACAGCGATGAGCTGGAGGTCGGCGAAATGGTGGTCGCCATCGGCAATCCCGGCGGTCTGGCGCTGGCCTCCACCCAAACCGTCGGCTACATTTCGGCGGTGCAGCGCACCATCACCACCGAGCTGGGCTACACCATGGTCTGCATCCAGGCGGATGCCGCCATCAATCCCGGCAACAGCGGCGGCCCCCTCATCAATACCTACGGCCAGGTGGTGGGCATCACCTCCAGCAAGCTGGTGGAGGAAGGCTACGAGGGCATCGGCTTCTCCATCCCCATCAATACCGCCCTGCCCATTCTGGACGATTTAATGCAGCACGGCCGGGTGACCGGTCGGGCACAGCTGGGCATCACCGTGGTGGAAGTAGGCAGCAATGAAGCCAATTATTACGGCATCCCGGCGGGTCTGCGCATCATGTCCATCAATGAGGACAGCGATGTAGGCCGTCAGGGCGCCGAGGTCGGTGATATCATCACCTCCATTGATGGCTGGGCCATCACCAGCCGTGCCGATTGCAGCGATATCCTGGCACAGCACAAGCCCGGCGATACCGTGGAAATAAGCCTGTACCGGGCCAGCCGTACCGGCCGCGGCCAGACCTTCACCATCACCGTCACCCTGCTGGGGTCCTAAGCATCCCCCAAAGGCCGCCCACGGGCGGCTTTTCTGCCCCTTGTGCCATATTGCCCATAAAGCCGTGTCATTTCCGGGCAAACCTGCCAATGGCATTTCGGCCGGGAGTGATGTATAATTAAAAAGAGGAGGAAAGCAACCCGCATCGACACAGTAAGGAGGTGCCGAACGATGAAAAAGAGGATATCAGCCGTACTGCTGGCCCTGGCCATGCTGCTCGCCACCGCCCATGCCATGCCAATTTATGTGGATGGCAGCGCCCTGGGCTGGCAAGAACGGCTGACCCTGGAGGTGGAAAGCGGCGACAGCATCGATAATGTCAAGCGGAAAATCCAGGATAAGAACGGTACTCTGCCAGATCAGCAATACCTGTATTTCGGCGGCAAGTTTTTGGAGAACGGCTGCACTCTGGCAGATTATAATATCCAGAAGGAAAGCACCCTGCGGCTGACCGCCTTTCGGGAGGCAGCCACTTCAAATGATCTTTCGGATGCGCTGAATTCCGATGCCGCGGTCATTCGCTTGACTGGGGATATTGAGATCACCGCCTTTATGGCGGTGAGTAGACCGGTGACCATCGATCTGAACGGCCACTTACTGAAAACAACCAGCGGGGCCAGCAACTTGATCCATGTCACCCAAAATGGAGAGCTGACGCTGATTGACAGCAATCCCAATGCCGTTCACAAGTTTGATAAGAGCAACGCCCTGTGGAAGCTGGCGGCAGAGGATGCCGAGAGTGAAAACATTGTCGTGATAAAGGGCGGCGCCATCACCGGCGGCAGCTACTACACCGGCGGCGGTATCTATGTGAGGAAAGGCGGCACCCTCCTCATGCGGGGCGGCAATATCGTGGGTTGTACGGCGCGCGAGGGCGGCGGTATTTATGTGGAAGCTGGCGGCCGGTTCGAGATGTCCGCCGGGACCATTACCGGCTGCACGGCCGGGCAGGAGGAAGGCAAGACGGCCAACGGCGTGTTTATCGCGGCGGGTGGCCGGTTTACGCAGTCCCCCGGCGCCCAAATCACCGGAGAGGTCATCGGGGCTTATACAGTCGCCTTTTTGTCAGATGGCGAAAATACCGCTCCACCCCAAATTCGTGCCAACGCCCCTGCCGCCCGACCTGCCGACCCCACCAAAGAGGGGCATACCTTCATCGGCTGGTACAACGGCGAAAGCGAATGGAACTTTGAGACACCTGTGACCGAAAAACTGACCCTGACGGCAAAGTGGCAGATCAACCGGTACACCATCACCTTTGATACCGCTGGCGGCAGCGAGGTCGCTCCCATTACCCAAGATTATGGTACTACCATCACCGCCCCGGCCAATCCCGCCAAAACAGGCTACACCTTTGCCGGCTGGGATAAGACCATTCCCACCACCATGCCGGCCGGGGATATGACCATCACCGCCCGGTGGACCGAAAACCGGGTCATTGTGATCATCCGGCCGGATGACAGCAAGGATGAGCCGGATCCCGGCATCGTCCACCGGTGGGGCCCCTGGCGCTCCAATGGGGATGGGACCCATACCCGCCGCTGCACGGCCAGCGGCTGCTTCGACCAGCAAAACGGGAAGTGCTACGGCGGCGCCCCCAATTGCACCCAGCGGGCAAGCTGCATCCTGTGCGGCGCCAAATACGGCAAGACCGACCCCACCCGCCACGCCTCCCTGGAAAAGCTGGAGGCGATAGCCGCCACAGCGGCGGCCAATGGCCGGGTGGAATGCTGGCACTGCACCGCCTGTGATAAGTACTTTGCGGACGCGAACGGCAAAACGGAGCTCACCGCGGAGAATACAGTAACCGAAAAGGTGCCGCCGAGCATCATCCAGGGCAGCGACGCCCGGTGGAAAAAGGGCGAAAGCAGCACCCTCACCTTCCGCTCCAACGCGGCGTTTGAGGACTTTGCCGAGGTGCTGGTAGATGGCGCGGTGCTGCCCTCCGAAAGCTACGAGAAGCGGAATGGGGAAGGCAACATCATCGTAGAGCTGCGGGAAAGCTACCTGGAGCAGTTGGCCGAAGGGGAGCATGCTTTGGCCATTCGCTCGGCAAGGGGAGATGCCACCACCCACTTTACCGTGGAGGCAGCACCCGATGAAACCCATCCGGTGAGCTGGTGGGTTTACGCGGCGGCTCTGGGGGCTTTTGCCATCGGCACCTGTGTCGCAGTGATCTCCTTCCGGCGCAAAAAAGCCGGATAAGTGACAGCAAATAGCAGAGATTCCGGATCTCCTTCGTACCAAGTGTACGGGGGAGATTTTTTATTCAATTTTCAAGGTACTGTTGGGAGGCAGGTTCCCGCTCAAGGCAGACCCCCAAATTGCCCGATGAGGTCTGCTGAAGAAAAAATTAACCGGCG
>URGQ01000018.1 GCA_900547385.1 uncultured Oscillospiraceae bacterium
CAAGCAAGCAGATCTTTGTTCCGCACTTTCGTTGTTCAATTTTCAGGGTGTGTTTATAACATCATATGCACCATTAGCTCAGTTGGTAGAGCAGCTGACTCTTAATCAGCGGGCCCCGGGTTCGAGTCCCTGATGGTGCACCACGAAGAAGCACTCCATTTGGGGGGCTTCTTTCTTTTTAATAACTGGAGGGCATATGAAACTTGTATTTCTTTAACGGTGATCTTGCATCATCTCCATCAAAGTTGTGGCATATAACGACTCGATCTTCATAGACAAATACAGAGTTGATGAAGGTATCCACTATGCGCTGCATATAATTTATATCCGCCCGGTCACATTCGGGAACCTTTGAGAGGAAGTACATGATTTTCTTTTCGTCGAACTTTTCCTGCACCAGCTCCTGCTTTGCAATGGCGTACTTGATGCTCTCCAATTCTTCCTCTCTATCTCTTACCATTGCCGCAATGGTGGGTGATGCAGCGCCTGCTTCGAGTGCGGCAACAAGATTACTGATCGCTTTCTCGCACTCTCTCCTGCACGATTTTAATCCGTCCAGGATCGCGATATCTTTCTGCCTTTGCTGCCATGCACAAAGGTCTGCGGCAATCGACTGGATGTTTTCTTTGTGCAGTGCCACATCGAGGGTCGTATCGATCACGAGCCGCTCTAAGAAGTCTTTCCTTACTGGCCTCTTGGGGCAGGTTTTGCTTTTATCCCGGCTGTTCTTGTGGTGAACGCAGCCGATGACAACGCCAAGAGAGATAGAGAACAATCGATTCTGAGGGATGATGTATGGCTATTTGTGGTGGATCATCGACTCGGAAAAGAGAAATTCCGCGGCTATTGGCAATAGCGGCAATGTGATTTATGTCAATGTACTGCCGCGTATCGTCATAGCTGCTGCGCATTCCTTTAAGCCTGCCATATATGATTGGGTCGATTTTATCTGGGAACATATTGAACCGTTTGTGCTGGAGCAGCGAGAAAAGATAGATGCCCAAAAGGGAAAATACAGTCGCTTTTATAAAAAATGTGTTGACAATGCAGTGTGCTTTCGGTATAATAATAAAGCTGACCTTCGGGACAGTACTATGGCCCGTTGGTCAAGCGGCTAAGACACCGGCCTCTCACGCCGGTAACGCGGGTTCGATTCCCGCACGGGTCACCATAGTCGGTGTTGATTGCGATGAGGTTCCACCTGTTCCCATCCCGAACACAGAAGTTAAGCTCATTGGCGCCGAAAATACTTGGCTGGAAGCGGCCCGGGAAGATAGGTAAATGCCGACACAATAATTGGTGCTTATGACGATGAGGTTCCACCTGTTCCCATCCCGAACACAGAAGTTAAGCTCATTCGTGCCGAAAATACTTGGCTGGAAGCGGCCCGGGAAAATAGGTCAGTGCCAATACAAGCTTAAGTGCCATCTCTTTGCGAGATGGCACTTTTCTATCTCAATAATTATTTCAGGAGGAGCATTTTATGAAGGCCAAATCCCTTTCTGCGCTTCTTATTCTGGCATTGCTGCTGGCACTCTGTGCCGGCTGCACTATTCACATCAATCCCAGCGCCGGCATTACCACCAATGACTCGTTCCACTATTCCACTTACGATAACGCTGCCGATTACACCGCGGGCCGCTTCACTTATCAGGCGGAGGACATTCGTGCCGTCCGTGTTTATTGGGTCGCGGGCAGCATCGATCTTATCGAAAAGAATTCTGCCGAGCTTTCTGTCAGTGATTCAGCGGATAACCGTTCGCAGGAGGCCCAGCTTCATTCTCTGCTGCGGGATGGCATCCTTACCATCCATTACTGCGCCTCGGATTACCGCGGTGAAATGCAGCCCGAATGGAAGCAGCTCACCATCGAGATCCCCAGCGGTATCGAACTGACGATCGAAAATGTCAGTGCGCCGATCCGCGCGGCCGCGCTTACCACACTGCAGCTTCACATTGCCACGGTCAGCGGAGATATTTCCATTGATAGCCTGGTAGGGGAAAATGCCGAGTTTGATACTGTCAGCGGCAATATCGAGGTAGATACCGCCAATGTAAAGACTGTATCTTTGAATAGCGTTTCCGGCAATTTCGATTGGGAGCAGTTCACCGTGGATCAGCTCACGGCTGATACCGTTAGCGGCGACCTGGGTTTTGAATTTATCTCCTGCCGGGAAGCGGCGCTGAATACCATCAGTGGAGAAACCGACCTAACTCTCCCGGCACAGGGTGGCACCGTCCGCTTTGATACCGCCAGCGGTGCTTTTATCACCCAGCGCGCCTATCAAAAGCAGGATCATTTCTATGGCTTTGGCCCGGCGGATTGCAAAATCAGCGTCTCCTCCACCAGCGGCGACCTGGAAATCGAATAACCATTGCAGAAATTAAAGCTCTCCCGGGAAAAATTTTCCTCGGGAGAGCTTTTACTACTACTACTACTACTTCACCCAGTCGTCCAGCAACTTCTTGGCGGTAAACTCCTGTCCGTTTAGGTAAAATAGGGGGGAGCCCTCCAGAATGCCGGTAAAGCGCAGCCGCCAGGCACACAGCACCTGCTGCTGCAATTTTAATGCCCGGTTTTTCTTCAGACTTTCCGGTGTGCAGTACTTGGTATCTCCCAGCAGCGGCCATCCCATGTGGGCCATATGCGCTCGTATTTGATGGGTGCGGCCGGTGTGCAGTGTTACCTCCAGCAGGGCCATTCCGTTTTTCTGTCGCAGCACCCGGTATTCCGTTAGGATGGTCTTGGCATCCGGCTGTGGCTTATCAAATACCGTTACGGTTTTTGTCCTGGTATCCCGCCGCAGAAAGGCTTTGCAGGTAGCATGGTCGGGATTGGGGACTCCCACAGTTACGCAGCGGTAGGTTTTTTTCACCTGCCGCTCCTTGATGATCTCATTCATCGCCTGCAGCGCGGCGGCGTTCTTGGCGCACAGCACCAGTCCGCAGGTGTTGCGGTCGATGCGATTGCACAGTGCCGGCGCAAAGCTGTTTTCCTGTGCCGGGTCATATTCGCCCTTTTGGTACAGGTATTTCTGCACCCGTCCGATCAGCGTATCCGCGGTGCCGCTTTCATCCTCATGTACCACCAGCCCGGCGGGCTTATCAGCGATAAGGATATTCTCATCCTCATAGATGGCAGAAAGCGCGTCCCCAGCCCGCAGAAAGGTCTCATCTGCCCGCTTTTCCTCAAAAAACTCATCATTGAGGTACAGGCTTACCACATCACCCACGGCCAGTCTGGTGCTTATTTCTGCCCGCTTGCCATTCACCTTGATCCGTTTGGTGCGGATCCCCCTATACATCATAGAGGAGGGCAGCAGCGGTACGGCTTTGCCCAGGAATTTATCCAGTCGTTGTCCGGCATCATTTTGTCTTATTGTAAATTCTTTCATTTATGAGTCCTTCTTTTACGCCTGACGGCTCGTAAAAATGAGCCCCGGCTGCACCAGCCTGCCTGCGGGCCTTCCTTGCCGTCCTCTCATTTTTTCGGCTGCGTGCCATCTGTTCTTTTTTCAAAATTCAATATAAGCATACCCGGATTTCAGCTCACCGTCAAGCCCCACCGCCCTTTACTTTTTGCGGCGGGAATGGTAAGATAGGAGCAGAATTTTGTCGAAAGGGGAGAGAAGCGTATGGCCAATGAACATTCCGGTCATCGGGATCGCTTGCGGGAGCGCTATCTCTCGGAGGGTCTGGATGGCTTCCCGCCCCACAATGTGCTGGAGCTCCTGCTGTTTTATTCGGTGCCCCGGCGGGATACCAATGTCTTGGCTCACCGCCTCATTGAACAGTTTGGCTCCCTCGTTGGTGTCCTCAATGCCGCCCCGGAGCAGTTGGCCCAGGTGGAGGGCATCGGCATGAATGCTGCCGTTCATCTCCACCTCGTCGCGGATATCGCCCGTCGCTACTATGCCGAAGCCATCACTCCTCCGCCCAATGATGCCCAGCGGGAGGACCTGATGCGCTACTACGGCAAAAAGCTGGTGGCCGCCTGTAATGGCCTGCCGGAGGAAACACTCTATCTCGTCTGCCTGGATAATAACCTCCGGGAGATCAGCACCGACCGCATCTCCACAGGTGCCCCCAATGCCGTGCAGCTGCCTGGCCGTAAAATCGCTGAGGTAGCGCTGCGGCACCATGCTCCCAGCATCCTGCTGGCGCACAATCACCCGCGCGGGCTGGCCATTCCCTCCCGGGAGGATATCGCCGCCACCCTTTCACTGCGGGATGCCCTGCGCGCCATTTCGGTCGATCTCATCGACCACTTCATCATCGCCGGCAGCGATTATGTCTCGATGGCTCAGTCGGGTTTCTTCAGCTCGGCGGCCCGGCAGGTTTTCGCCCTTCGCAGCCCGGAGGATGATCTCAACCCTGGCTTTCCAGCCGATTGAACGGGCGGGCACGCCTCCGCTTCCCCTCGGGCTGGCATTGCGGGCAGCCCTCGTCCGCTCCGCCGCGCCCGCCCTAAATATTCCCCATAAACCAAGAACCGGCTTCAGAGCGTTTTGCCCCCCAGCCGGTTCTTTTTGCACCTTATTTCTTCTTCAGCAGCTTTCCAAGGTACTGCCCGGTAAAGGAAGCCTTGCAGTCCGCTACCTCCTCCGGAGTGCCGCAGCAGACGATCATTCCGCCGCCGTCGCCGCCCTCGGGGCCCAGGTCGATGATATAATCCGCCGTCTTGATGACATCCAGGTTGTGCTCTATCACAATAACGGTATTACCTGCGTCCGCAAATTTCTGCAGTATCTCAATGAGCTTCTTCACATCATCGGTGTGCAGGCCGGTGGTGGGCTCATCCAGGATATATACTGTCTTGCCTGTGCTCCGGCGGGAAAGCTCTGTCGCCAGCTTCACGCGCTGTGCCTCGCCGCCGGAAAGGGTCGTCGCCGGCTGTCCGATCTTGATATACCCCAGCCCCACATCGTACAGGGTTTGCAGCTTGCGCTTTATTTTTGGCAGGTTCTCAAAGAAGGTCAAGCCCTCTTCCACGCTCATCTCCAGTACATCATAGATGCTCTTGCCCTTATATTTGACCTCCAGCGTCTCCCGGTTATAGCGCTTGCCCTTGCACACCTCGCAGGGGACATACACATCCGGCAAAAAGTGCATCGGGATCTCCAGAATACCGGCGCCCTCGCACGCCTCGCACCGGCCGCCCTTCACATTAAAGGAGAACCGCCCGATCTTATACCCACGCATCTTGGCCTCATTGGTGGCGGCAAAGACCTCCCGGATATCATTGAACACGCCAGTGTAGGTGGCAGGGTTGCTGCGGGGCGTCCGCCCTATGGGGCTCTGGTCGATATCAATGACCTTATCCACCAGCTCCAGCCCATGCAGCGTCTTATATTTGCCGGGCCGCACATGGGCCCCCATCAGCTCCTTGCTCAGCGCCTTGTTCAAGATCTCATTGACCAGCGAACTTTTGCCGGACCCAGATACACCGGTCACCGCCACAAAGCATCCCAGCGGGAACTTGACATTGATGTTCTTGAGGTTATTCTCGGCAGCGCCCACAATCTCCAAATAGCCGCCGTTGCCGGGTCTGCGTGACTCCGGCAGCGGGATCTTCTTCGCCCCGGAAAGGTACTGCCCGGTGATGGATTCCTTGCAATACTTGATCTCGTTTGCCGGGCCGCTGTATACCACATGGCCGCCGTGGATGCCCGCGCCCGGGCCGATATCCACAATGTAATCAGCGGCCTCCATTGTCTCTTCATCGTGCTCCACCACTATGACGGTATTGCCCAGGTCGCGCAGGTTCTTCAGCGCCTCGATGAGCCTTGCATTATCCCGCTGGTGCAGCCCAATGGAGGGCTCATCCAGGATATACAGCACCCCCATCAGGCTGGAACCGATTTGGGTCGCCAGCCGGATGCGCTGGCTCTCTCCGCCGGAAAGGGTGCTGGCGCTGCGGGCAAGGGTCAGGTAATTAAGCCCCACATTGCTCAGGAACGAAAGCCGGCTCTTGATCTCCTTGATGATCTGCCCGGCGATTTTCTGCTGCATATCGGTCAGTTCCAGCGTGTCCATAAATTGCAGCGCGTCCCGCACACTCATCTTACAAAAGTCGCTGATGTTGATGCCGCCCACCGTTACCGCCAGTATCTCGGGCCGCAGGCGGTCGCCGTGGCAGTCGGGGCAGGGGATAGAGGACATGAAAGTGGCGATATCATACCGCATCCATTCGCTGCTGGTCTCCTTAAAGCGCCGCTCCAGGTTATTCACAATGCCCTCAAAGTCATTGACGAACTTGCCCTTAAAGCCCGCCGATTGCCGCACCATCTCAAATTTTTCGCCCTTAGTGCCAAAGAGCACCAGGTCCAGCTTGTCCTTTGGCATATCCTTTACCGGTACATCTAGCGGTACGCCAAAGTGCTTATTCAGTCCGGTAAAGTACATCTCCCCAATGGAGCCGGGGTCGCAGCTCCAGCCCGTCACCTTAAAGGCGCCGTCTCGGATGGAACGGTCGGGGTAGCGCACCACCAGTGCCGGGTCTACCTTCTGGAACACACCAAGGCCGGTACAGGTGGGGCAGCTCCCAGCGGGGTTATTGAAGGAGAACATATTGGGCGAAAGCTCCTCGATGGAGATATCATGGTCGGGGCAGGCGTAGTTTTGGCTAAAGAGCATCTCCTCGCCGCCAATGACATCCACCAGGGCTAGCCCGCCGGTCATGGCGCAGCAGGTCTCTATCGAATCCGCCAGCCGGGAGCGGATCTCCGGTTTGACCGAAAGGCGGTCCACCACGATCTCGATGGTATGCTTATAGTTCTTTTCCAGCTTGATTTCTTCGGTCAGCTCATACATGCTGCCATCAACCCGGGCTCTTACATAACCGCTGCGGCGCGCTGCGTCCAGTTCCTTTTGATAGGTTCCTTTGCGCTGCCGCACGATGGGCGCCATCACCTGGATGCGGGTCCCCTCCGGCAGGGTCAGCACCTTATCCACCATTTGGTCCACCGTCTGCTGGGTGATCTCCCGCCCGCAGATGGGACAGTGGGGGATACCGACTCTGGCATATAAAAGACGCAGGTAGTCGTAGATTTCGGTGACGGTGCCCACGGTGGAACGAGGGTTTTTGCTGGTGGTTTTCTGATCGATGGAAATAGCGGGGGAAAGCCCCGAAATTTCGTCCACATCGGGTTTTTCGGCCTGCCCCAGGAACATCCTGGCGTAGGAGGAAAGACTCTCCACATAGCGTCTTTGGCCGTCTGCGTAGATGGTATCAAAGGCGAGAGAGGTCTTGCCGCTGCCGGAAAGCCCAGTAAAGACAATCAGCTTATCTCTGGGGATCTCCAGGTCGATATTTTTCAGGTTGTTCTGCCGCGCGCCGCGGATCACGATTTTATCTAATGCCATTGGTTCCTCCTTGCCGCAAAGGCCTAATGTTATCAGCGTTTTGCGGCAGTAAAGCTTACTTCTGTTACAGGGTCTCTTTCAGCTTGGCTATCTTATCCCGCAGGTAGGCGGCATGCTCAAATTCCAGCAGCCTTGCCGCTTCCCGCATCTCGGCGGTCAGCTTGGCAATGGCCGCTTCGGTCTCCTTGCGGCTCATCTTCTTGCCGCCCTTGCCGTTCTTCTTGTCCGTCACGCTGATCTCCAGCACATCCCGGATCTCTTTCCGGATGGTCTGCGGGGTGATGCCGTGTTCGGTATTGTATCTCTGCTGGATCTCCCGCCGGCGGTAGGTTTCCTGGATGGCCTTCTGCATGCTGTCGGTCACTTCATCGGCGTACATAATGACCTTGCCCTCAGCGTTTCGGGCCGCCCGGCCGATGGTTTGCACCAGCGAGGTCTCGCTGCGCAGGAAGCCCTCCTTATCGGCGTCCAGGATCGCCACCAGCGAAACCTCGGGGATATCCAATCCCTCGCGCAGCAGGTTGATACCCACCAGCACATCAAATTCGCCTTTTCGCAGGTCGCGGATGATCTCCATTCGCTCGATGGTATCCACATCGTGGTGCATGTACCGCACCTTGATGCCGGTTTTTTCAAGATAGGCGGTCAGGTCCTCCGCCATTTTTTTGGTCAGGGTAGTGACCAGCACCCGTTGCCCCTTGGCCGTCCGGGCGTTGATCTCCCCAATGAGGTCGTCAATCTGTCCCTCTACCGGCCGCACATCAATTTCGGGGTCCAGCAGTCCGGTGGGACGGATGACCTGTTCAGCGATGAGAGCGCTTTCGCTCTTTTCCAGGTCGCCGGGCGTAGCGCTCACGCAGACGATCTGTTTGAGCTTGCCCATAAATTCATCGAATTTCAGCGGGCGGTTATCCAGCGCCGAGGGCAGCCGGAACCCATACTCGATGAGGGCTTCCTTGCGGCTGCGGTCGCCGCCGTACATGCCTCGGGCCTGCGGCAGCGTCACATGGCTTTCATCGATGAAGATCACAAAATCCTCGGGGAAATAATCCAGCAGGGTGTAGGGCATGCTGCCGGGGGCGCGCCCGCTCAGCACGCGGGAGTAATTCTCGATGCCCTTGCAGAAGCCGATCTCCTGCAGCATTTCGATATCATAGTTGGTGCGCTCGGCAATGCGCTGCGCCTCGATGAGCTTATTGTTGGCCCGGAAATATTCCACCCGTTCATCACATTCCCGCCGGATCTCCTCGATCCCGGCCATGAGCCGCTCCCTGGGGACGATGTAGTGGGAGGCCGGGTAGATGGCCACATGGCTCACCACATTTTTCACTTCGCCGGTCACGGTATTGATCTCGCAGATGCGGTCGACCTCATCACCGAAAAACTCCACCCGGATGGCAGTCTCGCTGGAATAGGCCGGGAAGATTTCCACCACATCCCCGCGCACACGGAATTTATTGCGGACGAAATTGATATCGTTGCGCTCGTACTGGATCTCCACCAGCTTGCGGATCAGCTCGTCCCGGTCTTTTGTCATGCCCTGCCGCAGAGAGATGACCATGTTGCGGTAATCGATGGGGTCGCCCAGGGTGTAGATGCAGGAGATGGAGGAAACGATGATGACATCCCGGCGCTCCGAAAGGGAGGAGGTGGCGGAATGGCGCAGCTTTTCGATCTCCTCATTGATGGCGCTGTCCTTCTCAATGTAGGTATCGGTGGAGGCGATGTAGGCTTCCGGCTGGTAGTAGTCGTAGTAGCTCACAAAGTATTCCACCGCATTTTTGGGGAAGAATTCCTTGAATTCGCTGCAAAGCTGGGCGGCAAGAGTCTTATTGTGGGCAAGTACCAGCGTGGGCCGGTTGATGCGCTGGATGATATTGGCCATGGTGAAGGTTTTGCCGCTGCCGGTCACGCCCTTCAGCGTCTGCATCCGGTTGCCGGCTTCTATGCTTTTTACCAGGGCATCTATGGCCTCCGGCTGGTCGCCGGTGGGCTGGAAAGGGGATACCAGTTCAAATCGGTCTTTGCTCATACGCCCTCCTTGTCGCTTCTTTTCCACCTTCTATTGTACCACAAAGAGAATGCGAACACAAGTTCGTTTCACAAAAATCCATGAGGAAATTTGCGGGAGAAAAAGATGCAATTTTGTGCGAAAGCGACCAAAACGGCCGGTGCAAAATGCCAACAAAAAGCGGATGCCGCAGCACCCGCTTTTGGAGATCATTCTTTTGCCAGCACCTCCGTCAGGATCTTTTGGAACCGGGGCAGCCACCACAGCAGATAGCCGGCCCGGGTGGGGTGGATGGCATCGTTCATGTAGAGCGCCCGTTCCTCCGGGGAAAGGGCATTAAAGGCGGTATCGTGCCACAGGTCCAGCAAGGCAAAGTCCCATTTTTCCTGCAGATCCACCAGCAGGTTCACCAGCTTGTGGTAGCGGGGGTTATCGTACCGGGCGGCGGTGTAAAAGACGATGGGGCAGTCCCATTTTTCCCGCACCATGGCCAGCACAGCCTCCATGCCGCCGACAGTGGTGGAAACATCAAAGTCCTCCGCCCGGAAGCAGCGGCTGACCCGGCCCGGCACACTGCGGAAGGTGGCGTCATTGGTGGAAAGCTGACACAGGAAGCAATCGGGCGCCTGCGGCATGCGGGCCATGCGGCGGCGCAGCCGCTTAAGGTAGGAAAAGTATCCCCGGTCCGCCAGGGTGGTGGCGGAAACAGTCTCCTGAATGATGCGGCAGCCATCAATGCGGGCGAGATAATCGAGGAAGGAGACCCCGCCGGAGGAGAACCCGGAGGAAATGGAGGAGCCCAGGCAAAGGATGGTTTTTCCCCGCAGGGGGCTGTTATCCCTGGGCAGCTGGCGGCGCAGGGCATAGGGGGCGGCATTGCCGGGGTGGCCCAGCCCAAAGAATACCCGCAGCGCAATAATGGCGGCAATGATGATTATTATGCCAATCGCGATGAAAAGGACTTTCATTTATCTTCCTCCTGTGCTATAATTACAAGAGTTGGCTCCGATAGAGCGGCCTGTGTGGTGGTTTTCTACCTCCATTAAGCAACAAATGGGTGGGTTTTGTCAATACGGGAGCCGAAAGAAATACCCAAAGGAGGAAAAAGCGCATGGGGAGACCATCACTGGCGGAGCAACGCCGTGTGGAAATATGCCGGGCGCTGCAAAGCTGTGTCATCCGCAACGGATCGTATGAGATGACCTCGGTGAAGGACATTGCGCAGGAGGCGGGGATGGCCGCCGGAATGCTGCATCACTATTTTGAGAGCAAGGATGATATTCTGCTGGTGACGGCGGAAATGGTGCTGCTGGAGCTGCAGAACCACCTGAGCGACCTGCTGCGCATCAAGGATGCCGCGGAGAGAGAAAAGATGCTGGAGGAGCTGCTGGGCGATAACGAGCAGAACCGGTTTTACATCATGCTGCAGGCCATGGCTCTGGCCATGCCGGCGGTGAATGAGCTGCTGCTTGGCAAGCAGGAGGAAATGCGGGATATCTTGGCAGAACGGCTGGAATTCCGCGGGAGTGACCCGGAAAAGGCCAAAGCCGATGCGGATCGGATGACCTTCCTGCTGTGCAGCGCGCTGACCACCCCCAAGGGCGTACAGAGCGCCGCCGCGCGGCAGATGACAGCGGATACTCTGCAGGAGCTTTTCCCATTGGGCTAAATTACAACAGGCACGCCTTACGGGGCGTGCTTTTTTGTGGGGTGGGGAAAGGATTTCTTGCGGCAGGTGTTGCGGTGCGGGAGGATTCATGATACAATATAGGGTGGAAAATTGTAAAAAGAGAGGGTGGCGGGCCTTTGAGCCAAACCGAAAAAACCATACAGAATTACCGGACGCTCCGCGAGCAGCAGGGGTGGGCCGATGCCATAAAAAAATACCTCAGCGAAAAGTACGAGACCCCACCACTGGCCCATGTGCATTCCTTTGGCTGCCAGCAGAGCGTTTACGATGGTGAACGCTTTAAGGGGGTGCTGGCCCAGCTGGGCTATGGCTTTACCGATGAGATCCGTCAGGCGGATCTGATCCTGTATAATACCTGTGCCGTACGGGAAAATGCAGAGCAGCGGGTATTCGGCAATGTGGGGGCGCTCAAGGGCCTCAAAAAGCAAAAGCCCGACCTTGTTATTGCCCTGGCGGGCTGCATGACCGAACAGCAGCAGGTAAGCGAAAAGCTGAAAATGAGTTATCCCTATGTGGATCTTGTAATGGGCAGCAATGCCGCCGGCCGGCTGCCGGAGCTTTTGTACCGTGTCCTTATCGAAGGGCGGCGCAGCATCCGCCGGGATGCAGGGGAGGGCGGCACCGATACCACTCTGTACGAGGAGATGCCGGTGCTGCACGAAAGCCGGTTCAAGGCCTTTGTGCCGGTGATGTACGGCTGCGATAATTTTTGCTCCTACTGTATTGTGCCCTTCGTGCGCGGGCGCGAGCGCAGCCGCCTGCCCGCGGATGTCGCGCGCGAGGTAAAAAATCTGGTGGAGAACGGCTGCCGGGATATCACCCTGTTGGGGCAGAATGTAAATTCTTACGGTAAGGGGCTGGAGGAACCGTGCAGTTTTGCACGGCTGCTGCGGATGGTGAACGACATACCGGGAGATTTCCGCATCCGCTTTATGACCAGCCACCCCAAGGACTGCACCCATGAACTGCTGGACGCCATGGCGGAGTGTGATAAGGTGTGTAAACACCTGCACCTGCCGGTACAGAGCGGCAGCGACCGCATCCTAACGGCGATGAACCGCCACTACGACTTGCGGCATTACGAGGAATTGCTGCGCTATGCCAGGGAAAAAATGCCGGGGCTTTCCATCACCAGCGATATTATTGTGGGCTTCCCCGGAGAAACAAGGGAAGACTTTGAGAAAACGCTGGAGCTGGTACGGCGGACCAAATACAGCGCGCTCTTTACCTTCATCTACTCCCGGCGCAGCGGCACTGCCGCCGAAAAGCTGCCTGATCCCATTCCGGCCGAGGAAAAAAGCCGGTGGTTTAGGGAACTGCTGGACACACAAGGGGCTATCGGCAGCGAACTGCTGAAAAACTATGTGGGCAAAACGCTGCGGGTGCTGGCGGAGGACGAGGGCAAAACCCCCGGGACTCTTAGCTGCCGGGCGGAGGATAATACCATTGTGGAGGTGGCGGCCCCGCCCGAAAGGATCGGGGAGTTTATGGAGGTACGCATCACCGCTGCGATGAACTGGGCCCTGCGGGGAGAACCGGTTTAAGCGGGGCAGGCGGCGCGGCGCAGCGGATGAGGGCAGCCCGGAGGGAAACGGAGGGTCTGCCCGAGGCGGAGCGGAGGCGTGCCGCCGGAGAAAAAGGCGCAAAATCAAGTTAATTCTAAAAATACAATAAACCAAACGGAGGATATACCATGACTTACACCGAACTGATCGAGAAGGCAAGAGAGTTGGGCGTCGGCATCCAGGATACCGATGAATTTACCGCATTTATCGTGGCCAAAACTGCTGCCGATAAAAGCGAAAAGCTGCAGGATAAGCTGGGGCAGTTCAACCTGAAAAAGCTGGATCTCAACCGGGCCATCATCGCCGAGGAAAAGGACAACGAAAAAATAGCGGAGCTGAACGGAGAGGTGAAGAATCTGTACGAGGCGATTGTGAGCGATCCCCTAATGATCGCCTATTCCACCACCAAGGACGAACTGGACAATACGGTGCGATTCATCATGCAGATCATCCAGGGCAGCGCCAATGGCGATAACCCCTACGAGATCGAGGAACAGTCCTGCGGCGGAGATTGCTCTGCCTGCGGCGGCTGCCACTGACGCCAACTAAGACCTGACGAAATGACAAAAAAGAGGGTGCCGAAATGTCGCTGATACCGCAGGACCGCAGTAAATTATCCCCCATGATGCAGCAGTATCTTTCCATGAAGGATGAGCATCGGGACCAGATCCTCATGTTCCGTCTCGGAGATTTTTACGAGATGTTCTTTGATGATGCCGTGACCGCCTCCCGGGAGCTGGAATTGACGCTGACCGGGCGGGACTGCGGCCTGCCGGAGCGCGCCCCGATGTGCGGTGTGCCCTACCACAGTGTGGATAATTATATTGCCCGCCTGGTGAAAAAAGGCTACAAGGTGGCCATCTGTGAGCAGATGGAAAACCCGGCCCTGGCCAAGGGCATGGTCAAGCGGGATATTGTCCGGGTGGTGACGCCTGGCACCCTGATGGAAGCCAATATGCTGGAGGAGGGCAGCAATAACTATATCTGCAGCCTGTGCCCGGCAGGGGAGCGCTGCGGTCTGGCCTTTGCCGATATTTCCACCGGCAGCGTGCTGGTGACCGAGGTCTCCGGGGAAATGGCGGCCATCAACGAGCTGGGCAAGTACGCGCCGCATGAGGTCATCTACGCCGAGGAGCTGCCGCAGCTGCGTTCAGTGGTGGGCTTTCTCAAGGACCGGCTGTGCTGTGCGGCCCAGGCGGGAGACCGTGATGCCTATACCGAGGAAACAGCCAAAAAGCTGGTAACGGAGCAGTTTGGCGCGGATACCGTGGCCCGACTGGCGGGTACCCCGCTGGCGGTGCGGGCCCTGGGCGGGCTGATGGCCTACTTGAGGGTGACACAGTTCACCGGGCTGGAGCGCCTGCTGGAGGCAAAAAGCTATCTGCCGCAGGAATATATGCGGCTGGATGTGGCGGCCCGGCGCAACCTGGAGCTGACCGAAACGATGCGCAGCCGGGAAAAGCGGGGAACGCTTTTCTGGGTGCTGGATAAGACCAAGACCTCGATGGGACGGCGACTGCTGAGAAGCTCTATCGAGCAGCCGCTTTTATCGGTCAATGCCATTAACCGGCGGCTGAATGCCGTGACCGAGCTGACCCGGAACAGTATTCTCATCAGTGAGCTGGCGGCGGCTCTGGATGGCGTGTATGACCTGGAACGGCTGATGACCCGTGTGGTGTACGGCAATCCTCCGGTGAAGGATATGATCGCCCTGGGGGCTACTACGGCCCGTCTGCCGGCCATTAAGGAGCTGCTGGGTGAGGTACAGTGCGCCCTGCTGCGGGAAATTGAACAGAACATAGACCCCCTGGAGGATGTGGCCCGGCTCATCGGATCAGCCATCGATCCGGACAGTGATATTCCGCTGAAAGAAGGCGGGGTCATCCGGGAGGGGTACGATAAGCAGCTGGATGAGGCTCGGCATCTTTCCAAGAATATCCGGGGCATTCTGGCGGAGATAGAGGAACGGGAAAAGGATGCCACCGGCATCCGGACGCTGCGCATCGGGTATAACCGGGTGTTCGGCTATTACATTGAAGTATCCAATTCCTTCAAGGATCAGGTGCCGGCGCATTATATCCGCAAGCAGACCCTGACCAATGCCGAGCGGTACATTACCGAGGAGATAAAGGAGCTGGAGGAACGGGTGCTGCACGCCCAGCAGGAAGCCATAGACCGGGCTTCCGAGCTGTACGAGCAGGTGAGAGCGACGGTTGCGGCGGAGCTGCCGCGCATCCAGCAGACGGCGGCGGCCGTAGCCGGGCTGGATATGCTGTGCGGCCTGGCCACTGTGGCGCTGAATAACAACTACTGCTGCCCCACGGTGGATCTCTCGGATGAAATTGAAATCAGCGAGGGGCGGCACCCTGTGGTGGAGCAGCTGCTGGACGGCGCACCCTTTGTGCCGAATGATACCAAGCTTAATAACCGGGAAAACCAGATTGCGGTACTGACCGGCCCCAATATGGCGGGTAAATCCACCTATATGCGGCAGGTGGCACTGATCGTGCTGATGGCGCAGATCGGGTCGTTTGTTCCGGCGGCAAGCGCCAAAATCGGCATTGTGGACGGGATATATACCCGTGTGGGCGCCAGCGATGACCTAACCACCGGCCAATCCACCTTCATGGTGGAAATGAGCGAGGTGGCGAATATCCTGAAGGAAGCCACCGAAAAGAGTCTGCTCATTCTCGATGAGATCGGGCGGGGAACCTCCACTTACGATGGCATGAGCATTGCACGGGCAGTGATTGAATATATTGCCGACCGCAAAAAGCTTGGGGCCAAGACACTGTTTGCCACCCACTACCACGAGCTGACCGAGCTGGAGGAGCTTATTCCCTGTGTGAAAAACTACAATGTGGCGGTGAAAAAACGCGGTGAGGATATCGTCTTCCTGCGGCGCATCATCCCCGGTGGGGTGGATGAAAGCTACGGTATCGAGGTTTCCAAGCTGGCGGGTATCCCGCGCTGGGTCATTGACCGCGCCTATGAGGTGCTTTCTTCGCTGGAGGAGGGGCAGACCGTGAGCGAGGCAAAGGTAAAAACCCGCGCCAAGCCCAAAGAGGAAAGCGAGCAGTTGTATTTCATTGATGAAAAGGCGGAAGCCATAAAGAAACGGCTGCGCGGTGCCGATCCCAATACCCTAACGCCCATCGAGGCGTTGAACCTCATTTATGAACTGAAGAAGCTGCTGTAAGCGGCAATATAAACCAAAGACACCATGGCAAGTACAGTGAAAGGAGATGAGCCTGTGCCGAAAATCAATATACTGGACCGGGAAACCGCGGAGCTGATCGCGGCGGGTGAAGTGATAGAGCGTCCCGCCTCGGTGGTGAAAGAGCTGGTGGAAAATTCAATCGATGCCGGGGCGACCGCCATCACGGTGGAGATCGGACACGGCGGGGTACGGCTCATCCGTGTGACCGATAACGGCTGCGGCATCGAGCGGGAGGATGTGCCGAAGGCATTTCTGCGGCACGCCACCAGCAAGGTGCTGCGCCCGGAGGACCTGGACCGCATCGGGACGCTGGGCTTCCGCGGGGAGGCGCTGGCCTCCATCTGCGCCGTGAGTGAATGTGAAATACTGACCCGCGCGGCTGCCGAGGAGATCGGGACGAGGTACACGCTGGCCGGGGAATGCGCCGGCGAGCTGGCGGAGGCGGGCTGCCCGGTGGGAACCACCATCACGGCAAAAAATCTCTTCTACAATGTGCCGGCCAGGATGAAATTTCTGAAGAAGGACAGCACCGAGGGAACAGCGGTGGCAACGCTGATGGATCGGTTGGCGCTTTCTCACCCGGAAATTGCGTTTAAGCTTATCCGGGATCGGGAAGTAAAGCTGGCCACCCCTGGCAGCGGCGATCTGCTGGCGGCCATTTTTGCGGTGTATGGCAATGAATTTGGCCGGGGTCTCATCCCGGTGGAGTGTGAGAACGGGTCCATCCGGGTCAGCGGCTACCTGGCAAGGCCGGAATGCTGCCGGCCCTCCCGCAGCATGGAGCACTTTTTCATCAACAATCGCTATGTGAAAAGTGTTACCATCATGGCGGCGGTGGAGGAAAGCTACCGCAATCATATCATGGTGGGCAAGTTCCCGGGGTGTATTATCAACCTGATGGTAGATCCCGCCCAGGTGGATGTGAATGTCCACCCGGCCAAGCTGGAAGTGAAGCTCAGCGATGAGCGGTCGGTCTTTGATGCGGTGGTGAACGCCTGCCGCGGCGCCCTGGCCCGGATGAACAGGACGGTGGCGGTGCGGGATGTGGGCGGGAAACGCTTTAGCGATTTTGAGCTGCGTAACCGCCCCGCAGAAGGTACCCAGACCCGCATGACTGTGGAACAGTACCGTCAAATGGCGGAAAGCCTGCCGGAGAAAAAGAGCTACGGCAGCATGGGTACCCTGATGAGCGGCGGCGGAAGCGACCAGTACCGCCGTGGCCTGCCGCCAAAGGGGACAAGCTATGGCATGGGGGCGCAGCCCCCGGCAGAGCCGAGAAAATGGGAGCCGGTAAAGCCAAAAACATCTGTAGAGGAAATTGGCGTTACAGATGATGAACCGCATAAAAAGGCGGAAAACCAGGCGGTAACTATTACAGATAAGAGCAATGAGGCAGTAGCACTGTCGGCCATAGGCGGCAGGCCTGTGGTAGTTGATCTACCGGTGGAGGAAGCGAAAGCCGAGCGCCATGAGCCGGTGACTCTGGGCGGTAAGCCGGTGGTGACTGAGCCCCTAGAACCGACGGCACAACGAGAGGAACCTGAACAGGCGCAGGAACCGGAACCGGAACCGGATTACCGACTGATCGGAGAGGTCTTTGCGACATATATCATGGCGGAGCGGGACAATGAAATGCTGCTTATTGATAAGCATGCGGCCCATGAGAGGATCCTCTTCAACCGGCTGAAGCGCCAGCACCAAAGCGGCGCTGTGGAACGCCAGGTGCTGTTGGTGCCTTTGACCATCCATATGCCGCGGGAGCTGTACGATGCCGCCATAAAGAACCTGGATTGCTTTGAGCGGGCAGGCTTTGCTGCGGAGGACTTTGGTGAGGGGTGCCTGCGGGTGCGGGAAGTCCCGACCATCCTGGAGGATACCCCGGCGGAGGACCTGCTGACCGAGCTGTGTGAGCGGCTGCTGCATCGCGGCGGCATGGATGAGGAAGCTATTTATGATGAGCTGTATCATTCGGTGGCGTGCAAGGCAGCCATCAAGGGGAATATTCCCTCGATGGAGCGGGAGCAGCAGGAGCTGCTGCGGCTGCTGCGGGAGGACCCCACAGTGCGCAACTGTCCGCATGGGCGGCCGGTGGCCATTGTCATTACCCGGCGGGAGCTGGAAAGAATGTTCGGGAGGATCGTTTGATCCTTTTTGCGTAGAAGGAGGGGAGTGCCGTGCGGCTGAAACCGAATACGCTGATCGTAGTGGCGGGGCCCACGGCCTCCGGCAAAACAGCGCTGGCCATCCAAATCGCGAAAGCGGTGGATGGAGAGATCGTTTCCGCCGATAGTATGCAGATCTACCGGGGAGTGGACATTGCCACGGCAAAGCCCACCCCGGAGGAGCTGGCGGCGGTGCCTCACCACCTTATCGGCTTTTTGCCGATGGATCGGGCTTTTTCGGTGGCGGATTACGCGGAGTTGGCCCGCAAGGAGATCAATGATATTCTAAGCCGGGGCAAGGTGCCGGTGCTGTGCGGCGGTACGGGGCTTTACATCAAGGCCATTGTGGACAATGTGCAGTACAGCGAGGCAATCACCGGCGATGAAGCGCTGCGGGAGCGGCTGCGGCAGCTGGCGGAGCGGGAGGGCAATGATGCCCTGTGGCGGCGGCTGGAAGCAATGGACCCCGAAACGGCCAAGCGTATCCACCCCAATAATATCGGCCGGGTCATCCGGGCCATTGAGGTGATGACGGTCAGCGGAAAGTCCATCCGGGAACACGAAGCCGAAAGCCTGCGGGAGCCATGTCCCTATCATGTCATTGAGCTGGGGCTGCGCTATCACGACCGGGAAACGCTGTATGGACGCATTAACCGGCGGGTGGATAAAATGGTGGAGATGGGGCTGACTGAGGAGGTAAAAGCTGCCCGGGAACAGGGCCTGACCGCTACCGCCGCGCAGGCCATCGGCTGTAAGGAGCTGTATGGCTGGCTGGATGGCGAAGAAACCATGGAGGAAGCGCTGGATAAATTGAAGCAAAGCACCCGCCGCTACGCCAAGCGGCAGCTGACCTGGTTTGGGACGGATCAGCGGATGCGCTGGATCGAGCCGGACACGCTGGCCGCGGGGGAAACGCCGCTGGATAAGGCAATGGAGATACTGGAAAAGGAGGGAATGGCATGAAAAGCGGAATGGGCAAGCTGCTGACCTTTATTATGGCGGCATTTTTGCTGGTGTTTGCGGGCTACCATGCCTACCGGCACTTTTTCAGCGACTATACTACCGAGAATGTATACCGCTATACGGTGTACCACAGCACTACCGCTCAGGGGGTGTTTTTTCGGGAGGAAAAAAGCCTGGACCAGTCCGCGGGCAGCAACCTGCGCTATGCGGTGCGTGATGGCGAAAAGGTGCGGGTGGGCAGCGTGCTGGCCTACCGGTACAGCGATGCCCTGAGTGCCGACTTGGCGGAGCGCCGGGCAGAGGCCCAGAAGGAGCTGACCATGCTGCAGAGGGTACTGGCCCAGCTGCAAAGCAGCAATACCCCTACCGTAAGCGACCTGACCAGGAATACCGATATCGACCTGCAAAAGCTGGCGGAAGCGGTGGCACTGGAGCATTACAGCGGGATGGATACCCTGGCGCTGAACCTGCAGGAGGAGATCAACCTGGGCAGCGGCATTACCGGGAAAACCGCGGCGCTGGAAGCCCGCATTGCTGAGCTGGAGGCCCAGACATCTGGGAGTGCCAGCGGGGAAGCGGTATACAGCACACTGGAGGGGTATTTCAGCAGTGCGGTGGATGGCCGGGAAGGGGAATATACCCCGGCCCGCCTGGAAGCGATGAGCTGCGATGACCTGCAAACGCTGCTGACTGCCGGTGAAACGGAAGAAGCTGGGCTGGGCAAGGTAGTTTCCGGGCCGGAGTGGTACTTTGCGCTGACCATCAGCAGCAAGGAGCACAAAAACTACCAGCTGGGCAGCCGGGTCAATCTCGCTTTTGCCGGGGGAGGCACAGCACAGGGCACGGTGGTGCGCACCGAGCTTTCCGATGACGGCAGCGCCATGATGTTGGTCATCCGGGGTGATACCGTTACGGAGGATACCGTATCCCGCCGGGCAGCTACGGTGCGACTTTCTTCCGAAAATTATACCGGCGTGCGGTTTGATAAGGAATACCTGCGCATTGTGGATGGCGTAAAAGGCGTTTATGTCGATAACGGGTACAGTGTCAAGTTTAAGACGGTGGATATCATTTATGAAGGGGACACCTACTACCTCAGCCGGCTGAACTATACCGGCGAAGAGCAGCTCAATATCTTCGATAAGCTTATTGCAAGTAAAACGGAGCTTTACGATGGGATGCCGCTTAGTGATTTGTGAGGGAACTTCCGGACATAGACACAATTTCTTGTGGTAACGCATTGACAGGAACCACAAAGAATGGGATAATAGATTTATATATCAAATATTCTGCGCAAGGAGGCCGTTATGAGTTTCATCAATAAATTCAAGGACTTTATGGGGATCGGCGAAGAAGATTTCGAGGACGATTTTGAGGAAAACGAGCAGCCCGAGGAGATGGAAGACGATCCGTTTGGGGGCTTTTCCATGCAGCCGGAGTACCGCCCCGGCAAAACCGAGCCGGCCGAAAAGACCGCGGCGCCCCGCAAGGATAATAAGGTCGTCAATATCAATACCACCACGCAGCTGCAGGTGGTGCTGGTAAAGCCGGAGAAGTTTGAGGACGCTTCCGGCATCGCGGATCATCTGCTGGCCAAGCGCACCGTGGTGCTCAATCTGGAATCGACCAACCGGGAAATCGCACGCCGCCTGGTGGATTTCTTAAGCGGTGTGGCCTATGCCAACGGTGGTCAGATCAAGAAAGTGGCAAATTCTACTTATATCATCACCCCCTATAATGTAGGCGTGATGGGCGACAGCCTGCTGGACGAGCTGGAAAACAGCGGACTGTATCTGTAAGCAAGGGACCGTAACACTGGACCGGCACGACCGGGGGAGGAACAGAAAATGACCGAGAATTTGGCTCATCCGCAGTTTAGCAAGGGACTTTCCGGCTATAAGGTCGAGGAAGTGGATTCTTACATCGATAAGGTACTGGATACCATCAAGGATCTCAAGGACCAGAATGAGGTTTTGGAAGAAAAGATAGGCGTACTGGCCGAAAGTCTGCAGAAATACCGCGAGGATGAGGACAGCCTGCGGGAGGCGCTGCTGGGCGCGCAGAAGATGGGTGACAGCATCGTCAAGAACGCGAACAATAAGGCGGAGATCACCATGCGGGAGGCTTCCGTTAAGGCGGCGCATATCGTGGAGGAGGCTCGCAAAAAGGTGGAAGATGAAAAGGACGAGCTCATCCGGGTACAGACTGCTGCCGCTGATTTTAAGGCAAAGCTCATTGAGCTGTACCGGGAACACATCGAGCTGGTGACCCGCATCCCCGTAAGCGATAGCGCCCCCGCAGAGGAAGCTCCTGCCGTGGAAGAGCCTATTGCCGAGGAAGTGGCCGAGACGGTGGAGGTAGCTGAACCGGCTGTGGAACCTACCCCTGTGGAAGCGGCCGAAGAAGCGGCAGCCGAGCATGAGGAGCAGTCTGCCCCCGTGGAGGAAGCACCTGCTGCCCCCATAGTGGAAGAAAAATCGGATATCCCCGCGGCTGGTGAGGACATCTTTGCCGAGTTTGAAAAGAAAAAACAGCAGATCCTCAATTTTGATATCGGGGAGCAGCCAGAAACTGAGCGCCGCAGTAAATTTGCGGGGCTGAAGTTCGGCAACGATTTTAACCTGATGGATGATGAGGACGACGACTTTTAATAAAAACTAAAGCAGTCTGCGGCCTGTGGTAAACGGGTCGCAGACTTTTGAGGGTATTGATATGTTTAAGATCATTTCGGTTGTGATCGGTTTTCTGCTGCTGGGGCTGGACCAGTGGAGCAAGCAGTGGGCCATCACCCACCTGGAGGGAGCCGGTACGGTACCGGCGCTGCCGGGACTTTTCAATTTTGATTTTTTGCCCAATGGCAATGACGGCGCTGCCTGGGGAATGCTCTCCGGCAAGCAGACGCTGCTTATCGCGGCGACGGCCGTTATGCTGCTGGCTATCATCATCTACATGGTGGCCAAGCGCAAAAAAATGGCCAACATGGCCTTCCTTTCGCTGATACTGGTGGTATCCGGTGGCGTCGGGAATCTTATTGACCGCGTGGCGCAGGGCTATGTGGTGGATTTTATCCGCTTTGCGTTTTGGAACCGTTTCCCGACCTTTAATGTAGCGGATATCGCCATCACCGTTGGCGTGGCGCTTTTGGTCATCTATATCCTGTTTATCGACGGGAAGAAGGAGAAAAAGAGTGGAACGCCGTGAGCTGACCGTGGCTGCCGAAGCGGCGGGCTGCCGGCTGGATAAAGGATTGGCGCTGCTGGCACCGGAGCTTTCCCGCAGTCAAATTCAAACTTTGGCGGAAAAGGGAAGTATCCTGAAAAACGGCGCTGCGGCAGGGAAAAAGGACACCTTGCGGGAGGGTGACAGTATCATCATTACCCTGCCGGATCCGGTACCCACCGGCACCCAGGCCGAGAATATCCCGCTGGAGATTGTCTACGAGGACGACGACCTGCTGGTAGTGAATAAGCCCAAGGGAATGGTGGTTCACCCGGCGGCAGGTAATTATACCGGCACGCTGGTGAATGCCCTGCTGTATCACTGCGGGGACAGCCTTTCCGGCATCAATGGAGAGATACGCCCCGGTATTGTGCATCGCATCGATAAGGATACCAGTGGGCTGCTGATCGTGGCCAAGAATGACACCGCCCACCGACACCTGGCCGAGCAAATAAAGGCCCACAGCTTTACACGGGAGTATGAAGCAATAGTTTACGGGCATTTTAAGGAACGGCAGTTTACCGTGGATGCACCGATCGGCCGGCATAAAACCGAACGCAAAAAGATGTGTGTGACCGAGGAAAACAGCCGCCACGCTGTTACCCATGTGCAGGTGCTGGCGGAATATCCCGGCTTTAGCCATATTCGGTGCAGGCTGGAAACCGGCCGTACGCACCAGATCAGAGTGCATATGGCCTATATGGGCCACCCGGTGGTGGGGGATCCGGTGTATGCTCCGGGGCGGCCGGACTGCGGGGTGCAGGGCCAGTGCCTGCACGCCAAAAAGATCGGATTCATCCACCCAAGAACGGGCGAATATATGGAATTTGATTCAGCGCTGCCGCAGTACTTTACGGCACTGCTGATGAAAATAAGCAAAGAGTAATCGTGTAATCGGAGGTAGCTATGACACAGGAAAAACTGGAACAGCTGAAAGCGACCGCCACAGAGGTGCGCCGCGGTATTCTGACCGAAGTTCACGCCGCCAAGTCGGGTCATCCGGGCGGCTCGCTTTCGGTCGCGGATATTATTACCTACCTGTACAGCGAGGTGCTGCGGGTTGACCCCGAAACCCCCCGCTGGGAGGACCGTGACAGATTGGTGCTAAGCAAGGGTCACACCTGCCCGGCGCTGTACGCTATGCTGGCGGAAAAGGGCTTCTTCCCCAAGGAGGAGCTGACCACCTTCCGCGCGATCGGTTCCCGTCTGCAGGGCCACCCCGATATGAATAAGGCCCCCGGCATTGATTTTTCCGCCGGTTCGCTGGGTCAGGGCGTCAGTGCCGCCTGCGGTATGGCGTTGGCCGGTAAGCTGGGGCACAAGGACTACCGTGTCTATACCATTCTGGGCGATGGCGAAATTGAAGAGGGCCAGGTGTGGGAGGCCGCTATGTTTGCCGACCACTACAAGCTGGATAACCTTTGCTTCATCATCGATAACAACGATCTGCAGATCGACGGCCGTGTGGGCGAGGTTTCTTCTCCCTACCCCATCGATGAAAAGTTCCGTGCCTTTGGCTTTGAGGTATTCTGCTGCGATGGCCACGATTTTGCCGCGTTGGAGGAGACCTTCCAAAAGGTGCTGAATGTAACCGGCAAGCCGGCAGCGATCATTGCCAAGACTATAAAGGGCAAGGGTGTCAGCTACATGGAAGACCAGGTGGGCTGGCACGGCAAGGCCCCTAATGACGCCGAGTACGAACAGGGCATGAAAGAGCTGGAGGAGGTGCGGTAACATGGCAGAGGTAATGAAAAAAGCGACCCGTGACAGCTACGGCGAAGCACTGGTAGAGCTGGGGCAGGAAAACCCCAATATTGTAGTATTTGATGCGGACCTGGCCGGTGCCACCAAGACCGGCGTATTCAAAAAGGCCTTCCCGGACCGCTTCTTTGATTGCGGCATTGCTGAGGGGAATATGATGGTAGCGGCAGCGGGTGTTTCTACCTGCGGATACATTCCTTTTGCCAGTACCTTTGCCATGTTTGCAGCCGGCCGCGCCTATGAGCAGATCCGCAACAGCATTGGTTATCCCCACCTCAATGTCAAGATCGGCGCGACCCATGCCGGTATTTCCGTCGGTGAGGATGGTGCGACCCACCAGTGCAATGAGGACATCGCCCTAATGCGCACCATTCCCGGTATGGTGGTTATCAATCCCGCCGATGATGTGGAAGCCAAGGCTGCTGTAAAGGCTGCCGCTGCCTATGTAGGCCCGGTTTATCTGCGCTTTGGCCGTCTGGCTGCCCCCATTTTTAATGATGCCACGACCTACAAGTTTGAGATGGGCAAGGGCATTACCCTGCGGGACGGCAAGGATGTGACCATTGTGGCTACTGGTATCCTGGTAGGCGAGGCCATCAAGGCTGGTGAGCTGCTGGCCGCTGAGAGGATCGATGCCCGTATCATCAATATCCACACCATCAAGCCTATTGATAAAGAGCTGCTGGTAAAGGCCAGCCGGGAGACTGGCCGCATTCTCACCTGCGAGGAGCATTCCATCATTGGCGGCCTGGGTTCCGCCGTCATCGAAGCTATCGCGGAGGATGCCCCCTGCAAGGTCAGCCGCCTGGGTGTCAACGATCAGTACGGACATTCCGGCCCCGGCGCCAAGTTGCTGGAGGAGTACGGCTTTACTGCCGAAAACATTGCGGCCCGTGCCAAGGAACTACTGAAGTAATTGAATCACCACGCCGCCCGGCGCTGCTTTGTGCGGCTCCGGGCGGCTTTTGCGCAAAGAAAGGAGGGCTTCTATGGCAAGATTTCGTCTGCCGCAGCGGCGGCTGGATCGTGTGCTGCCGGTGGCGGCCCTTCTGCTATGTGCGGGATTGCTGCTCCTGCCGTTACGGGAGGAACCCTATACAGAAACGCCCTTTGCCGAGAGGATGGAGGCTGTCCCGGAAGACTTGGATGAATTCCTCAAGCTGGCGTCTACCGATATTAATACGGCCGATAAGGAAGCCCTGATGAAGCTGCCCGGCATCGGGGAGGTCCTCTCCGACCGTATCCTGCAATACCGGGTACAGCGTGGCCCCTTCGCCGATTGGTCCGAATTCCGTCAAATTCAAGGGATAGGGGAGCACCTGGTGGAGACCCTACGACCGGTAGCGTATCTGGGCTAAACAGCCGCTAAAGCGGTAGGAGAAAAAAGGACGAAAAAAAACTAAAAAAAAGCAGTAAAATGGTTGACAAGAGGCTGATGATATAGTATAATTCGTTTTGTCGCCTGCGGAAATATCCGCCGGAGGACAAGCCAATGTGGGAGCATAGCTCAGCTGGGAGAGCACCTGCCTTACAAGCAGGGGGTCACAGGTT
>URGQ01000019.1 GCA_900547385.1 uncultured Oscillospiraceae bacterium
TCGAGCCCGCCGCAGGCGGGCTGCCCTGCGGGCGGTCTGACGGCTGCCGCGGGCTACGGCCAAGAGCAGCGGCCCATCAACTGTGGGTATTGTAGCATTTTGCGGGACAGCAGTCAAACAAAAGGGAAGCAAGCAGCGAAGTTTTCCGAAAAAAGGGGGCAAAAAGGGATAGCCAAGGCCATTTTTTTCTGCTATACTATATAGGCAATTTGCAAACGGAGAATTTTGCAGAAGAATAAGGAGTGTAAAAACTATGGCTATGGAAAGAACTTATATCATGCTGAAGCCCGACTGTGTAAAGCGGGGCCTGATGGGCGAGGTCATTTCCCGCATTGAGCGCAAGAACTACAAGATTATTGACGCCAAAATGATGATGCTGGATGAGCCGATTCTGCGCGAGCACTATGCCCACATCGCGGATAAGCCTTTCTTCCCGGAGATCGTCACCTACATGACGAGCGGTCCCGTCCTCGCGATGATCGTAGAGGGTGACAACGCCGTAAAGGGCATGCGCATCATCATGGGCGCCACCAAGTTTGAGGAAGCGACTGCCGGTACTATCCGCGGCGACTATGCCTGCTGCACCAGCGAAAACCTCATCCACGGCTCCGACTCGGTCGAAAACGCCGAGATCGAGATCAAGCGCTTCTTTGGTTAAAATAAAAATGACAGGCCGCCGGTATCCGCACAGGGTACCGGCTTCTTTTATCGGCAAAATGCAAAAGCCCCCACCCGCGAAAGGGTGAGGGCTTTTATGCCAGGCCTTATTTTTTCTCGGCTTTCAGGGCCTCGATCATCATGGGAACGACCTTAAAGAGATCCCCGCAGATGCCGTAATCGGCAGCCTCGAAGATAGGAGCGGTCTCATTCTTGTTCACGGCGATGATGCACTCGGAGTCCTGCATACCGGCCAGGTGCTGGATGGCACCGGAGATACCCAGAGCGACATAGATCTTGGGACGAACGGTCTTACCGGTCTGGCCGACCTGATGATCGGCGGAGAGCCAACCAGCATCCACAGCGGCACGGCTGCCGCCTACTACGCCGCCGCCCAGGGCCTCGGCCAGCTCCTCGGCCAGCTTGATGCCAGTGGGAACATCCTTACCGATGCCGCGGCCGACCGAAACGATGACCTCGGCGCCGGTCAGATCGACTAGATCCTTGGCCGCCTTGACGATCTCCAGGACCTCGGTCTGCAGGTCGGAAGCCGCCAGCTCGACGGGATGCTTCTCGACAATGACCTTATCAGCCTTGGCCTGGTCGAAGGGAGCGCGCTGCATAACGCCGGGACGGACGGTGGACATCTGAGGACGGAAGCGGGGGCAGATGATGGTCGCCATCAGGTGGCCGCCGAATGCGGGACGGGTCATCTTCAGGTGGGTGCCCTCATCAAACTTCATGTTATCCACATCCATGGTGGAGGTGGTCTTCAGGAAGGCCTTGTACTTCTCAACATCCACATCCAGGTGGGTGCAGTCGGCGGTGAGGCCGGTGTGCAGGGTAGCGGCACAGCGGGGGCCCAGGTCACGGCCGATATTGGTAGCGCCGATGAGCATGATCTCAGGCTTCTTTTCCATTACGACATCGCAGATGACCTTAGTGTAGGCATCGGTGGTGTAGTCCTTGAGGAGAGGATGCTCGCAGACGATGATACGGTCGGCGCCGTAGCCGCCCAACTCTTTGGCCAGCCCCTCTACCTTATCGCCCAGCAGCAGGCCGCACAGCTCCACGCCCAGGTCGTCGGCCAGCTTGCGGCCTTCGCTGATGAGCTCGAAATCGGTGGGCATCAGCTTGCCCTCGCGCTGCTCGCAGAATACCCATACGCCCTTGAAGGCGGTGGGATCGGTATTCACAAAAGTAGACATAGTCATTTTCTCCTTTCTATCAGATGATGTGCTTCTCTGCCAGCAGAGAAACCAGCTTTTCGCAGGTCGCCTTATCAGCGCCCTCCAGCATCATGCCGGCACCCTTCTGAGGGGGAGAGAAAGACTTGTAAACATTGGTGGGAGAGCCCTTGAGGCCGATGGTATCCAGCTCGATGAGCGGATCATCCTTCAGGGTCTCAAAGTTGTAGATCTCCAGAGGCTTATTGTAGCACTCGAAGATACCGCCGACGCTCATGTAGCGGGGAGTATTCAGCTCCTTGATGCAGGTGAGCAGGCAAGGGGTGTGGGTCTTGATGGTCATGTAGCCATCCTCCAGCATACGCCGACAGATGACATGCTCCCCATCGACCTTGATCTCGGAAACATAGGTGATCTGGGGCATACCCAGCTTTTCGGCGATCTGGGGGCCTACCTGGGCGGTATCGCCATCAATGGCCTGACGGCCGCAGAATACGATGTCACCCTTCTCCACGCCGATCTTCTTGATGGCGGCGGCGAGAATCTGGCTGGTGGCAAAGGTATCGGAGCCGCCGAATTCACGGGCGGAAACCAGAACGGCACGGTCGGCGCCGCGGGCCAGCAGCTCACGCAGCATCCCCTCGGCGGGAGGGGGGCCCATGGAAACGACCACAACCTCGCAGCCGGTTTCGTCCTTGAGGGTCAGGGCAGCCTCGATGGCATTGAGGTCATCGGGGTTGGTGATGGTATCCATGGAGGCACGATCCATGGTACCGTCTTCTTTTACAGCAACCTTACCGGAGGTATCCGGTACCTGCTTTACACATACGATACATTTCATAACGGCATACTCCTCCTATCAGTTGACCTTAAGATTGGCGGCGATGACCATGCGCTGAACCTCGGAGGTACCCTCGTAGATTTCAGTGATCTTGGCATCACGCATCATGCGCTCCACGGGGTAGTCACGGGTGTAGCCGTAACCGCCAAAGAGCTGTACCGCACGGCGGGTGACATCGCTGGCAGCCTCGGCAGCAAACAGCTTTGCCATGGCGGCATCCACGCTGTATGGCTCGTGGGCGTTCTTCTTGCAGGCAGCGGAGTAAACCAAATACTTGGCAGCTTCCATGCGGGTGTGCATATCAGCGATCTGGAACTGGGTGTTCTGGAACTGGGAAATGCGGCGGCCGAACTGAACGCGCTCGTGGGTGTACTTGATGACCTCCTCCACAGCGCCTTCGCCGAGCCCCAGAGCCTGAGCGGCGATACCGATGCGACCGCCATCGAGGGTAGCCATAGCGATATTGAAGCCCTTACCCTTCTTGCCCAGCAGACGGTCGGCAGGGATGCGGCAGTCTTCCATGATCAGCTCGCAGGTGGAGGAGCCGCGGATACCCATCTTCTTTTCGTGCTTACCAACACTGAAGCCGGGATCGGTACGCTCTACAATGAAAGCGGAGATCTCCTTGCGGGTCTTTTTGGGGTTCTTCTTATCGGGGATGATGCCGGTAACGGCAATGATGATGAACACATTGGCATAGCCGGCATTGGTGATGAAGATCTTGGAGCCATTGAGGACCCAGTGGTCGCCATCCAGCACGGCAAAGGTCTGCTGACCCTGTGCGTCGGTGCCGGCGCCCGGCTCAGTCAGACCGAAAGCACCAATCCACTCGCCGCTGCACAGCTTGGGCAGGTAATATTTCTTCTGCTCCTCGGTGCCGTTCTCATAGATAGGAGCGCAGCATAGGGAGGTATGGGCGGAAAGAATAACGCCGGTGGTGCCGCAGACCTTGGAGAGCTCTTCGACAGCCATGACATAGGAGAGGACATCGCCGCCGGCGCCGCCGTACTCTTTGGGGAAGTAGATACCCATCATACCGAGCTTAGCCATCTTTTTGACGGTTTCTTCGGGGAAGCGCTCTTCCTCATCTACCTCGGCAGCCAGGGGCTTTACTTCATTCTCGGCAAACTCACGGTACATCTTCTGCACCATGGCCTGCTCTCTGGTGAGTTTGAAATCCATAACAGATCCTCCTTATCGCTTACTTTCTGTAATCGTAGAAACCAACGCCGGTCTTTCTGCCCAGCTTGCCGCCGCGAACCATCTTGCGCAGCAGGGGGTGAGGACGATACTTATCGTCGCCGGTCTCGGCCTGCAGAACTTCCATAATGGCGAGGCATACATCCAGACCGATCAGATCGCCCAAAGCGAGAGGACCCATGGGGTGGTTGGCGCCCAGCATCATGGCATTATCAATGCCCTCAACGGAGGCAACGCCTTCGGCATAGATGCCGACAGCTTCGTTAATCATGGGGATGAGGATGCGGTTAACAACGAAACCGGCAGCTTCTTCGACCTGTACGGGGGTTTTGCCGATGTCTTCCGCGATCTTCTTGATGGTTTCTACCATCTCAGCGGGGGTATTCAGGCCGGCGATGACTTCGACCAGCTTCATAACAGGAGCGGGATTGAAGAAATGCATGCCGATGATGGGACGATCGAGCTTAGCGCCGATTTCGGTGATGGAGAGGGAGGAAGTATTGGTGGCGAACATGCACTCGGGTTTGCAGATCTGGGAGAGCTCCTGGAAGGTCTGCTTCTTGACCTCCATATTCTCAATGGCAGCCTCGATGACGAGGTCACAATCCTTGCAGATCTCCTTGGTGCCGGTGGTGATCTTAGCGAGGATGGCATCGGCAGCGGCCTGCTCCATCTTGCCCTTGGCCACGCGGCCGTTCAGACCCTTGGCAATCTTGTTTTTGCCGTTAGCGGCAAACTCTTCGTTGATATCGCACAGGAGAACCTCGTAGCCATTGGACTGAGCAAAGGCCTGAGCGATGCCGGAACCCATAGTACCAGCGCCAATAATACCAACTTTCATTTTCAGTTACCTCCGTAAGTATAGTTTTTGGGGCTTTAATTATTTATTGAGGAATGCGTCGACCTTGCGCTTTTCCAGGAAAGCGTTCATGCCTTCTTTCTGGTCGCAGGTCTCAAAGCAGCTGCCAAACAGCTTTTCTTCGATGACGATGGCCTGGTCCATATCGACCTGTATGCCTTCATTGATAGCGCGCTTGCAGTTGCGCACAGCGATGGGAGCATTGCGGGCGATGGTGGAGGCCAGCTTTTTGGCGGCGGGCATCAGTTCTTCGGCAGGGTAAACATTGTTCACCAGGCCGATGCGATAGGCTTCTTCCGCTTTAATATTGCGGGCGCCGTAGATCATCTCTTTGGCCTTGCCGGTGCCGACGATGCGGGCCAGACGCTGGGTGCCGCCGAAACCGGGGGTGATACCCAGGCCGACCTCGGGCTGACCGAACACGGCGTTTTCGCTGCAGATGCGGATATCGCAGCTCATGCTGATCTCACAGCCGCCGCCCAGCGCAAAGCCATTGACGGCCGCAATAACGGGGATGGGGAAGGTCTCCAGCTTGCGGAACACATCGTTGCCCTTTTTGCCAAAGGCTTCGCCCTCGGCCTTGGTCAGGGTGCTCATCTCGCCGATATCGGCGCCGGCCACAAAGCTCTTTTCACCCGCTCCGGTGAGGATGAGGCAACGGATGGCTTCCTGATCGACCGCGTCGAGGGTCTTATCCAGCTCATCCAGCACGGCGCTGTTCAGCGCATTGAGGGCCTTGGGACGGTTGATGGTGATAATACCGATCTGGCCTTCCACTTCATAGGTGATAAACTCCATGGAATGTCACTCTCCTTGACTTATTTTGCGGAGCACCGGAGAGCCGTGGCTCTCCGGTGCACTATTGATTTGTGAAAAAGATTAGTCGCGCTTAACAACGGTGGCGCAGCCCATGCCGCCACCGATGCACAGGGTGGCGAGACCGGTCTTGGCGTCACGGCGCTGCATCTCGTGCAGCAGGGTGACCAGGATACGGCAGCCAGAAGCGCCTACGGGGTGGCCAAGAGCGATGGCGCCGCCATTGACATTCAGCTTGGCGGGATCGAATTCCAGATCATGGCCGACAGCCAGGGACTGCGCGGCAAAGGCCTCGTTGGCCTCGATGAGGTCCATATCGGCAACCTTCATATCCAGCTTCTTCATCAGCTTATTGACAGCGGCAACGGGGCCTACGCCCATGATGGAGGGATCTACGCCGCCCAGAGCGCCGCCAACCCAGGTAGCCATCGGCTTAACGCCCAGCTCCTTGGCCTTCTCTTCGCTCATTACTACGATGGCGGCAGCGCCGTCATTGATACCGGAAGCGTTGCCGGCGGTGACGATGCCGTCCTTCTTGAAGGCGGGCTTCAGGCGGGCCAGGGTCTCCACAGTGGTACCGGGACGGGGACCCTCATCGGTATCAACGATCACAGAGCCCTTCTTGCCCTTGACCTCTACGGGAACGATCTCGTCCTTGAACTTGCCATCGGCCATGGCCTTTTCGCACTTCTGCTGGCTGTTGGCGGAGAACTCATCGAGCATTTCGCGGGTCAGGTGCCACTGCTCGGCAACATTCTCGGCAGTGATGCCCATGTGATAGTTGTTGAAAGCATCCCACAGGGCGTCATTTACCATGGTATCTACCAGGGTAGCATTGCCCATGCGGTAGCCGTAACGGCCCTTCATCATGGCGTAGGGGGCGAGAGACATGCTCTCCATACCGCCGGCTACTACGATATCGGCATCGCCGGCTTCGATCATCTGAGCGGCCATATTGACACAGTTCAGACCGGAACCGCAGACGACATTGACGGTAACGGCGGGGGTGGTCACAGGCAGGCCAGCCTTCAAGGAAGCCTGACGGGCGACATTCTGGCCCAGACCAGCCTGGATAACGCAGCCCATGTAAACATGGTCAACCTGCTCGGCGGGAATGCCGGCGCGGTTCAGGGCCTCCTTGATAACGACGGAACCGAGTTCAGCGGCGGGAACGGTGCTGAGAGCACCGCCCATGGTGCCGATGGCGGTACGGCAGGCGCCTGCCAAAACGATTTTCTTCATAAGTGTGTGCCTCCTTGATAAAATAAAATGAAATTGAAAACAAAATTATTTTCACGGCCGAAAAGCAGCCGGATGAAACGGGGGAAGATCAGCTTCCTAGTTTTTCCTTTAAGCGAGCGGCTACGCAGGGATTGACGAACTTGGAGATATCGGTGTTATCGTAGTGGGCTACCTCTTTTACAATAGTGCTGCTGAGGTAGGCATAACGCAGGCTGGTGGTAAAGAACATGGTATCGATGGTGGGATCGAGGATGCGGTTGGTCTGCGCCATCTGCATCTCATGCTCAAAATCGGTGACAGCGCGCAGCCCGCGGATGATGATCTGTGCCTGATTGGCCCGGGCAAAATCGACAGTGCGGCCATCAAAGGTTTTGACTGAAACATTTTTGAGTTCTTTGACGCTCTCTTGGAGCATTTCTACCCGTTCTTCCACAGTGAAAAGCGGGTTCTTATCGCGGTTGATGAGCACGCCGATAACCAACTCATCTACTACGCGGGAGGCCCGGCGGATAATATCCATGTGGCCCAGTGTAACGGGATCAAAACTTCCGGGATAAACAGCCCTTGTCATATGGTGTCCTTTCGCCGTAAAACGGCTTTCACTTAATATTTATCCACATCAAAAGCAACTTCAGTATAACTGCAAAAAGGGGTGGTGTCAAACAATTGCTAAAAAATTAACAAATAAAAAATTGGAGAAAAGTGCAAATTAGGAACCCCGAAAATTTGAACAAAAAAAGACGAGTTGGAATTTAACTACAAATGAGCCCTAAAATATTGAATAAATGTATTATCTATTTGTTATATAGCACCAATCGCTAAAAACAAGTGCAAAAATTCCGCCTATTTTATGGTGGCAAAATCCACAAAAAGCAAGATTAAACTTTGGCGGGGGAAATCTGCAAAACGAACGGTGTTTATTGTCTTTCCATAATACAGACGCTATAAAAGAGCTAAATTTAATAGGATATTAGGCATATCGAAAGCAAAAACTTGTTTCTTCTCCATAAAGCGTGGGAGGGGATTTGCCAGCCGCGGATGCTTGTGGTACAATGACAATAGAAACAGAATGAAACAGCGGGGAGGGAAAGGGTATGATCCTTTCGACACTGTGTTACATCGAAAAAGACGGCTGCTGGCTGATGCTGCACCGGGTAAAAAAGAAGAACGATGTGAACCATGATAAGTGGATTGGTGTAGGCGGCAAGTTTGAGGAGGGGGAGAGCCCTGAGGACTGCCTGCTGCGGGAGGTGAGGGAGGAAACCGGCCTGACCCTGACCGAATATCGATTCCGTGGTTTGGTGACCTTTGTATCCAATGAAGCGCCCACCGAGTATATGCATCTTTTTACCGCAGGCGGTTATACCGGTACGCTGCGGGACTGCGATGAGGGTACTCTGGAGTGGGTGCCCATCGGGCAGGTGGAAAACCTGCCGTTGTGGCAGGGAGATAAGATCTTTCTGGAGCTGCTGCGGCGAGAGAAAGCATTCTTTTCTCTTAAGCTGCGGTACGCCGGAGATACACTGGTGGAAGCGGTGCGGGATGGCAAGCCCCTGCCGCTGGAGGAGGACAGATGAAGCTATTGGTAAGTGCCTGCCTGCTGGGGGTGCTCTGCCGCTATGATGGCAAGGCGAAAACACATGAGGGCGTGTGCTCCCTGCTGGAAAAGCATACGATGATCCCTTTTTGCCCGGAGATCTATGGTGGGCTGCCCACACCCCGGCCGGCATCTGAACGGCTGGGAGAGCGAGTGGTGGCCAAAACGGGCGGAGAGGTTACAGAGCAGTTCCGCCGTGGGGCGGAAGAAGCGCTGCGCCTGTGCCGGCTGTACGGCTGTGAGGCGGCCCTGCTGAAGGAGCGCAGCCCCAGCTGCGGGCACGGTGTTATTCATAACGGTCTGTTCAATGGCGGACTGGTAGAGGGGGACGGTGTAACAGCTGAGCTACTGCTGCAAAACGGCATTGCTGTTTATGGAGAAAGCGAGTGGGAAATGCTGCTGTGATTTTTGAGAGCAATAAAGCCGGGCTTGTCGAAAAGGACAGGCTCGGCTTTTCTATATAGTTTATATTCCAAGGAGGCTGTGAATGGCATGTGCGACGCCGTCTTCTTCGTTGGAAAGGGTGATCCAATCGGCAGCTGCTTGAACTTCCGGGATGGCATTGCTCATGGCGACCCCGATACCGGCGGTTTGCAGCATGCCGATGTCATTACCGGCATCTCCCAGGGCCATGGCTTGTTCGGTAGGAATATGTAGGCTGTCACACAGAGCGCCCAGTGCCGCTCCCTTGCTGCCGTCACGGTCGGTCAGCTCTAGATTGCACTCCATGGTGCTGACGGCGCGTACTCGGTCGCCATAGCGCTGTGCCAGCCAGGCCTTGATCTCTGATTTCTGTTTCGGCAAAAGATACGGCAGGTTGATTTTTTCTACATGGCTATGGGGGCGGCGAGCACGCTCGGCGAGGCTTTCCACTACACTTTCATCATCGGAGAAAAGCACCTTGAGATGAAACGCAGGCAGATGGATTACCTCCCGCCGTTCCCAGTCGGTGCGGGTGATGTACATTTTTTGATCGGCATAAAGCTGCACAGCAAAGTCGCCCATGGTGGTCAAATGCTCCAGGATCTCCAAGGTGGTATCCAGAGGCAGCGGTGCCGCCCGCAGAATATGGCCTTCCCGGTCGGTGGTTATGCTGCCGTTACAGGTGATGAAGTAGTGGAGAAAGGGCAGTTCCAATACCTGTGGTGCAACAGCAGCCAGGCTTCGCCTGGTGGCGATTACGACCTCGATGCCCGCTTTGGCGGCACTGGTGAGTGCCTCACGGTTGGCGGGGGAGAGAGTGAGGTGGTCATCGCGCAGCAGCGTTCCGTCTAAATCAGTGGCGATCAGCTTAATTTCGGTATTCGGCATGGCGGCTCCTTTTTAGGCAGATTTCAGGGACGGCCTTTTTGCTTGGGCTTACGGTACCGTTCGGTGATTTCCTCCACTGTGGTGGGCTGTACCGTCAGCAGTTCCTCCACAAATGGGGTTAGTACAGGCCGCCAGCCGATTCCCTTTTTCATCAGTAATGCGGCCATATCCTCCGGCAGGGGAGCGGTAAGGCATAGCTGTTCCCCGGTGATGGGGTGGGTAAAGGCGACCCCGGCACAGTGCAGCGCCTGCCGGGGGAATTCCTCCATGGGGCCGCCGTAAAGCTCATCTCCCAGCAGCGGCCAGCCTTTTTCAGCCATATGCACCCGAATCTGATGGGTGCGGCCGGTGTGCAGAATGAACCCCACCAAGGCGCAGCTTTTATCCGGTGCTGTGGCAAGGACTTTATACTCGGTTACGGCGCGTTCCCCATCGGGGGAAACCACACGCTTCATTTCGAGCGGGATCTCCCGCTCCAGCGGCAGGTCGATGAGGCCTTCGGGGGGCTGCGGAACGCCACTTACTACGGCAACATAACGCTTGGTAACGGCTTTCCACAGCTTGCCTGCGGCAATTTGATGGCGGGCGACTACTACAGCTCCGGTGGTGTCCTTATCGATGCGGTTTACCGCCCGAAAGGTGCCGCTGCTGCCCTCTTTTTCGCACAGGGTGGCATATACACTGGCCAGCGTGCCGAAGATGTGCCCGCCAGACTGATGCACCGGCATACCGGCAGGTTTATTGAAAACGGCGACATCCCGGTCCCAGTAGAGGCGGGGAACATCGATTTCGCAGGGAGGTAGTTTGCGGGCTTGGTCCGGCAGGTTGATCTCCAGCGTATCGCCTTCCCGCAGCAGATCGATGGTGCGGGCGTGGGAGCCATTGAGCAGGATGCCCTCCGGCAGATGCTTGAGAGAGATGACCACCTTGCGGCTGATGCCCTGCTTAAAGCGCAGGAAGTGCTGGATCTGATCGCCTGCGTCCTCGGCAGTGATAAGATAGCGAAAGGTCGTCATAGGTGGTATCCTCCTTGGACATTTTGCGGAAAGCTGCTGGCTGTGGGGCTATGATACCGGATTATACCACAAAGCGGGCCCAAAGAAAAGTCCCCGATAGCAGCTAGCTATCGGGGAGATAGAAACGAAAATTATGCCACGCCCAGGTATTCCTCCAGCGTCAGGTTGTTCTCCATGATGTAGGTCGCGATCTCTACGCCGACATAGCGGAAATGCCATGGTTCAAAGATGATGCCGGTCACATCCTGCTTGCCCTTGGGGTAGCGCAGGATGAAGCCGTATTCGGCACAGTGCTCCGCCATCCAGATGGCTTCAGCATCATACTCGAAGGATTCCTCCATGGTGCTGTGGTGATAGTAATAATCACCGGAAAGGATATCCACCGCTAGGCCGGTGTTGTGCTCACTGGTTCCGGGAGGCGCTACACGGGTAGCGGCCACCTGCTCCGCCTTTTCCCGGCTGTAACCATTATATTTCATCTGCGCCTGCACCTCATTTTCCAGCAGAATGGCGCTGCGGGCAAAGGTGCGGTAGGCGCTGATGAGCTGCAGGTCATAGCCATCTGCCTTGGCCGCCGCCATAAAGTCCCGGAGTGGCTGGGCAATGCGGGCGTCGACTTTCAGGTCAAATCCGGCGTAGTTGCAGATGAATTCCCGCTCCATATCCAGCTCTTCGGCCAGCGGGTATTTGGCGCTGACCAGAATGGTACGCCAGTCGTCGCTGCCGGGGTTAGTCAGGTTGGTGCCGGAAGGCTCCGGATCGGGAGTGGGCTTGGGATCCGGAGTGGGGTCAGGGGTTGGTTCCGGAGCCGGATCGGGAGACGGTTCGGGGTCAGGATCAGGATCGGGTGTTTGATTGTTCTGCTTTTCATCGGTCGTACCGGTCTGCTGACCGGCATTGGGATCCGGGGTGGGGTCGGGCTGTGCGGCATTATGGCGCACCAACGCGGTAATGCCCCAAATGATACCCAGTACCAGTAAAATCAGGATTACGCCGCGCACGCGCTTATAGGTGCGGCTGCGGTGGGCGCGGGAATGTTCTTTTTGGCTCATGGTTTCTCCCTCCGTTTGTTCACGGTAAAGTGATTTATATAGTAAGTGCCGTTTAGGCGGCGATTTGCTGCACGGCTTATGCTTTTTGCATTAGCAGAGCGCACCAGCCATCCTGTTCCTTCTCCTGGGTGATGACCATGCCCTCAGTCTCCAATGCGGCGATGACTTCCTCTTTCCGGGGGAGGATAATGCCGGAAGCCACCAGGTGCCCACCGGACTTTAGGTGATGGTAAATGGCGGGGGCCAGCGCGATAATGACATCGGCGACGATATTGGCCAGCACGATGTCGAAGCCGCCGCGGGTCAATTCTCCTTCCAACGGCTGATGAATAAGATCAGCGGCAACAGCGGTAAAACGGTCAGGACCAAAGCCATTTACCTCGGCGTTTTCGGCGGCAGTGCGCACGGCCACCTTGTCGATATCTACCCCAACAGCTTCCTGGGCGCCCAGCATCAATGCGGCAATGGAAAGAATGCCGCTGCCGGTTCCCATATCCAATATGCGCGTATGTTCAACGGGGAGCTGCTCCAGCAGCTCGCAGCACAGGCGGGTGGTGTGGTGGGTGCCGCTGCCAAAGGCCATGCCGGGATCCAGTGTCATCACCAGTTCTTCCGGGGTGGGGGTGTATTCCTCCCAGCTGGGGCATACCACCAGCCGTTTACCCAGGTGGGTGGGGTGATAAAAACGCTTCCAGGCATTGGCCCAGTCCTCCTCGGCCAGCGTTTGGTCGGTCTCGATGCGATAGGGAATGCCCTCTGCTTCCAGCCGGTGGGTAAGGAAGGCGGAGGCTTCGGCTGGATTTTCCTCCGGGGGCAGGTACAGGTGCAGGATCGCTTCGGTGCGGCTGCGGGCCAGAAGATCCTCATCGATGAGATCAATGTGGGCAATTTGCGGCACCAGCTCCAGCATATCGCTATAATCCTCGATGTAGATGCCGTAGGGGACGGCCATCTGCGCAATAGCCTCGGCAGTCTCGGCGTCTTTGGTGCTTACGGTTATTTTCAGGTCAGTCCAGTTCATGGCAGTTCCTTTCTTACTAGGTTTGTCCCATCTATTATAGCGGGTGATGTAAAAAATCTCAACAGTTTGCGGGAGCTTTTTGCATAGCGGCGGTATAGCGGCCCATACTGCCTGCATAAAGATGGAAAAGGAGGCGCGGGATCATGGCAGAGATGAACCGATGCAGGGAACCGCAAAAGACGGGAACACAGGAGACTCTGCGGGAAGAGCTGAGCAGGGTAAACAAGGAACTCCGCCGGGCGGAGGAGCTTTTTGATGTAGTGACGGAGGACACATTGATTGAAGCTTGTACCTACCGCATCCAGACACTGCTGACCTACCGGACCTACCTGCTGCGCACCGCGCGCCGACAGGCGGAACAGCCGGAACCCATTGCCCTGTAAGCACCACAACAAAAAGGAGGACATCATGGGAGTTTGGATTATTGCTGGGGTGGTACTTATTCTGGCGCTGCTGGTGCGCTGGCGGCATGCCCTGCGAGGCTGGTTGCTTTCGGCAGCCGGTGGACTGGGGGTGCTGTGCCTGGTGCAAGCTATAGGTGCGCTGCTGCCGGTGAATTTATTTACTGTGGCGGTGTGTGGTATTTTGGGCCTGCCGGGAGCCATTAGCCTGTTGGTGTGCAATTTGATGTGGTGAATCTCCGAGGCAACCGGAACAAACTGCAAATTGTGAGAGTCGGCCGCAGGCGGCCCGGACTAAGCCTGGGCCGATGCCCTATAAGGGCGTTGACGATGCGAAACATCGTAGCCTGCGGCCGGTACTTGTGCATTGCAGAGGGTAAAAAGAAAGACACCATCCCGGCATCGAACCAGCGGATGGCGTCTTTCTTTTGGAATGGCTTACATGCCATTCAGGTAGTCCTCCACTACATCAAGCAGGTGGCAGGGCTCCAGATCTTCCTGCTGCATTAAAGCAGCCAGAGCTTCTGCGGCATTGCGGTCATCTGTAATATCAGAAATAGCCTGCTGCAGTTGCCAGCCGTGTTTGGGAAGATAGCTTTCACACACGATACCATAGCAACAGTAGCGGCCAAGCTGCGGGTGGGTGATCCATTCTTCGTAAACGCGGTAGCGGACGGTTTGTGTTCTCATCTTACTCTCTTTCTCTTTTTCCTCTAAAGTGCACAAGGGTCGGATCCTCCTCTTTTTGGTTTATGCTGATTTACTTTGGCTTTGGTATGAGGCTTTAGCAATGCTGCTGGATAGATTTTACCATACTTTTTAAGGAACGGTATGACAAAAATTTCATTTAGATTTTTTACAGAGCGCACAATAGATTGACAATTAAAGTCGAAAAACATCGACCTGGTCTAAAAAGAGGAACCACAGAGGAGAAATGAGGACAAAAACTTAGCAGAAAAAGGGCATGTTCCATAAAATTTGAGATAATTTTTCTAACACCAAAACGCGAACAAGGCGTGAAAAATAGACTCAAAAACAAAAATATCGGCCTGTGAGATCCAAGGTGGAAAAACAGGCCGGTATTTTTTGTGGAAGATGACGAATCAGTCGCAGCGATTTTCCGCGTTCTGCTTTTCGCTGCGGTTTTCCGCGCTGTTTTTGTTTTGAGTATTGTTCTGCGTGTTATTGGTGCCGTTCTGGGCATTATTCTTAGCGTTGTTCTGAGAATTTTTACTCATTTGAATTCACCTCCTTTGTGGAAATATTATGCGCTCCACAATGCCATCTTATACGATAAAAAACAGCCGTAAAAAATGCAAAAAAATTTTTCAGATTAGGCTTGACAAATAAATAGGATATGGTATAATAAAGTTACAGAAACGATAATTATTACTAAAAAGGAGATATTATACTATGGCTAAATATGTTTGCACTGTTTGCGGTTATGTTCATGAGGGCGATGAGGCTCCCGAATTCTGCCCCGTTTGCAAGGCTCCGGCTTCCAAGTTCCAGAAGGTAGAAGGCGAGATGGCCTGGGCTGCTGAGCATGTAGTGGGTGTTGCCCAAGGATGTGATCCTGAGATTCTGCAGGGCCTGCGCGAGAACTTTAACGGCGAGTGCTGCGAAGTTGGTATGTACCTAGCTATGGCCCGTGTAGCCCATCGCGAGGGCTATCCTGAAATTGGCCTGTACTGGGAGAAGGCAGCCTGGGAAGAGGCTGAGCATGCTGCCAAGTTTGCCGAGCTGTTGGGTGAGGTCGTAACCGACTCCACCGAGAAGAATCTGAAGATGCGTGTGGAAGCTGAAAACGGCGCAACCATGGGCAAGACCGAGCTGGCAAAGAAGGCTAAAGCTCTCAATTTGGACGCTATTCACGATACTGTGCATGAGATGGCCCGCGATGAGGCCCGTCACGGCCGTGCCTTTGCCGGTCTGCTGAAGCGCTACTTCGGTAAATAACCAAAAGTAAGTTTTAGAGAGAATGAAGAAAGCCCCCGGTGGAAGACCGGGGGCTTTTGCGCTTTCAATTCACCGTCAAGACAGAAACGGCAAAAAAGAGTTTATCCCCGCATAGCGCAAAACGCAGCCAAATGAAGAACCAAAACCGGTGGAGAAGCCGCCCCTTTGTCGCCACGACGAAAAACAGACTGGAATAGGGGAAAGCGCTTTGTGAACTTTTTACATACTGAAAAATTGCTTCTAAAATTTTTCTCCTAAACTCTTTACAAAATAACGGCCATTTGCTATGATATTTCTGTATTCAACCCCCGAATTTTAGCCAATTTGGGGAATTACGCCGGAAGAACCATAGAAAAAACATACAAAAGGAGAAACTGCTATGTCCAGAATTGTTATCGCCCTGGGCGGCAACGCCCTTGGCAACACCCCTTATGAGCAGCTCGAGCTCGTAACCGAGACCGCTAAGCCCATTGTTGACCTCATCGAGGCCGGCAACGAAGTTATCATTGCCCACGGTAATGGTCCCCAGGTCGGTATGATCAACCTGGCCATGAGCGCTGCGGCTGAAGCCGGCGCTGTAAAGAGCGATATGCCCTTCCCTGAGTGCGGTGCTATGTCCCAGGGCTACATCGGCTATCACCTGCAGAATGCCATTGGCAACGAACTGGTCAAGCGCGGCATCAATAAGCCCGTAGCGACCATTGTTACTCAGGTTCTGGTAGATGAGAATGACGGCGCTTTCCAGAAGCCCACTAAGCCCATCGGTGCTTTCTATACCAAGGAGCAGGCTGATGAGATCGCAGCTACCAAGGGCTTTACCATGGTAGAGGATGCCGGCCGCGGCTATCGCCGCGTGGTTCCCTCCCCCAAGCCTGTTGATGTGGTGGAGAAGGATGTAGTAGAGGCTGTTGTTAATTCCGGTGCTGTTGTAATTACCGTAGGCGGCGGCGGCATCCCCGTTATCAAGAAGGACGGCAAACTGGTAGGTGTTCCCGCGGTTATTGATAAGGACTTTGCTTCCTCCAAGATCGCTGAGCTGCTGCATGCCGACGCACTGTTCATTCTCACTGCTGTGGATCGTGTCGCCATCAACTGGGGCAAGCCCGATCAGAAGAGCCTGGAGGAGATGAGCATTGCCGAGGCAGAGAAGTACATCGGTGAGAACCAGTTTGCTCCCGGCTCCATGCTGCCCAAGGTTCAGGCTGCCATTGCCTTTGCTCAGTCCGGCGGCCGTGCCATCATTGCTGATCTGCACAATGCTGCCCTGGCACTGGAAGGCAAGTCCGGTACCGCTATCCACAAGTAATTGCAAGTCATAGCTAAAATGCATAGCGCCCGGCCATTTTGGTCGGGCGCTTTTGTGTTGTCGTCAGCCATCTTTTGTGGTAAAATAGCAAAAGTGGTAGGGCAGGGTACCCCCCAGCAAAAGGAGTGATCATATGCATCTGTTTTTGACCGGTAGCGTCCAGATTGGGAAAACGACTGCCTTGAATAAAACGCTGGAGCTGCTGAAGGTTACCCCCGGCGGCTTTCGCTCCTACTTTGGGGCGGATCGCAAATCTCCCTGCCGGTACCTGTATATGAGCAGCGCTGCGGAGCCATGTACCTTTACGCCGGAGCACGCCATTGTAAAATACGGGCTAAATGAGAATGGTATGCCGGTGCACATCGTCCTGCCCCGGTTTGAGGAGCTGGGCCTGCAGTATCTCTCGGAAGCCTCATCTTATCCTCTCATCGTGCTGGATGAGTGCGGCCGGCTGGAACAGCAGCTGCCCCGCTTCCGGGCACGGGTGCTGGAGCTGCTGGACGGGGATGTGCCAGTATTGGGCGCTGTCCGGCAGGATGCCATGGGCTGGCTGGAGGATATTCGCAACCACCCTAAGGTACAGTTGATAACGGTGACGGAACAGAACCGGAATGATTTGCCACTGCAGTTAGCGGAATATTATGCCCCGTTTATCAAACCCATCAAGGAGGAATAAAAATATGAAGCATCAAAATCAATCACTGAGAAACCTGCTGCTGGCGGCTATATTCCTGGCCATTGGTTTGGTGCTGCCCTTTTTCACCGGGCAGATCAAGGAGATCGGCAACATGCTGCTGCCCATGCATCTACCGGTGTTCCTCTGCGCCTTGATCTGTGGCTGGCAGTACGGCGCCGCCGTCGGCTTTATTATGCCCATTCTGCGCTTTGCACTGTTTTTCATGCCCCGCATGCCTACTGCTTTGGCCATGGCCTTTGAGATGGCGGCGTATGCGTTTGCAGCAGGTTTTCTTTATAGTCGGGCGCGCTGGCAGTGCACCCGCATGCTGTATCGCTCCCTTATCATCGCCATGATTGCTGGGCGTATAGTGTGGGCGGCTGCTATGATTGTACTGCTGGGGCTTTCCGGCGGTGCATTTACCTGGCAGATGTTTATTTCCGGCGCATTCCTCAATGCCATTCCCGGTATTATTCTGCAACTGGTGCTTATCCCGGCTATCATGGTGGCGCTGGACCGTGCCAAGCTGGTGCCGTTCCGCCGCAGTGAAGAAAATCCCCACACTCATCGTGAGGAAACAATATGATTTATGACATTGCGGTGGTGGGGGGAGGCCCTGCCGCCGCAACTTTTGCCCGTCGATACTTGATTCTTTGTCCAGGAGCCTCGCTGCTCCTTATAGATGGACAGAACGAGCAGCATAAAAAGCCCTGTGGCGGCCTGTTGGCCCCCGATTCCCAAAAGGCGTTGGCGCATTTCGATCTCACCTTGCCCAAGGAGGTGCTGGTCGATCCGCAGATCTTCACGGTGCAGACCATTGATCTTTGCAGCCGGCAGGTGCGTTATTATCAACGCTACTACCTCAATATGGATCGCTATGCCTTTGACCGTTGGCTACTATCCTTGCTTCCACCGCAGGCGGAGGTCCTCTCCGGATGGTGCGCGGAAGTCACCCGCGGAGAGAACGGTTTTTGCCTGACGGTAAAGACTGATGGGGGAGAGCAACGGTTTACAGCGCGCCGGGTGGTGGGGGCGGATGGTGCGTCCTCGCTGGTGCGCCGCACCTTTTACCGGGAGCCGAAGACCCGCTACACGGCTATTCAGCAGTGGTTCCCGGCCGGGGAGAATCGCGCGCCCTTTTATTCCTGTATTTTCGATCCGGTCACCAGCGAAAGCTGTTCCTGGATCATACGGAAAGACGACACCCTGATTTTTGGCGGTTGCTTTTCTCCACAGGACAGCAGGGAAGCCTATAATCGACAGAAAAGCCGACTGGAGGAGTACCTGGGGCATTCGCTGGGCCGCCCCATTAAGACTGAGGCCTGCCAGGCGGTGCGTCCACGCGGCTTTTCGGATTTTATCACTGGCCGGGATGGCGTATATCTTATTGGGGAAGCGGCGGGCTTTATCAGCGCCAGCTCCTTCGAAGGAATCAGCAGCGCCATCCGCAGCGGCAGCGCCCTGGCGGAGGCCATGAGCCAAGCCGATGATGACCGCGAACTTGCCCGCTTTTACCGGAGAAAAACGACTTCATTGCGTCTGAAGCTGTGGCTTAAGACCATCAAACGCTGGTTTATGTATACCCCATGGGTGCGGCATATTATTATGCGACTGGGGCTGGCAGCCATCCATGTAGAGCAGGAGAACAAATAACAAAATCCCCTCCGTCTTGCGGCGGAGGGGAAATTTTATCTTTCAGGTTTATTCGTTGGGGGTATTTTCTTCGACGGGTTGTTCCGCAGTGGGTTCCTCCGCAGGGGCATCGGCAGTGCTTACGGCATCCACTACCACATCAGCGGGAGCATTGCCATTGGCGGCATCCACTGCGGCGGCGATGGTATCAATGGCGGCGGAAGCGGCTTTTTTCAGCACCCGCAGATGCTGCCAGACGACAAAGGCATTCCACAGGTTAATAACGCCATCCAGCAGCATACAGATGCCGATAAAAGTGATGAGTGCCTGTGCCGACTGGAAAGGATTGAGCAGGATGACTACGCCCAAAGCGATCATCAGGACAGCCAAAAGCAGCAGGATACCCCATTTTTGGTAGCCCTCTTTTTTGATATCAATGGCGGCCTGCAGTTTTACTACACCATCAAAGATGAGGTACAGCCCCAGGATAAAGGGCAGGATGGAAGCAAACAGTTCCGGTTTGACAAAGAAGCAGATGCCCAGCGCCAGCGCCACGATGCCGACCATCAGCGACAGGGTAGCATAGCGCTCCTCCCGATGAGAGATGAAGCGGTATACCTGCCACAGACCATAGGCAGCGGTTACGCCACCCAACACATAGCAAAAGATATTGATGGAGGTCGCGGGCCATACAATGAGAGCAATGCCCAGCGCCACATAGCAGATAGCGGAAAGAATGAAATTCAATACAAATTTTTTCGTCACAGTAAATAACCTCCCTGTAAATGATGGGATTCGCCTGTCTTAACGGCTTTTTGCCGTTTTTCGGCTATTATTATACCACACTCCTGCGAAGGAGGAAAGCCCCGAATTGCCCACGGTGGGGGAAAATATGAGGAATTCAGTCCTCCAGTGGGTACCGCAGTGTAATGGCGGCTGGGTGCTTTCGGTCAAAATCCAGCAAGCCTTCCTGCCTTAGACCGGAAAGAACCCGGGAAAGGGCGCTGCGGTCGGCCCCAAGATAGTCCGCCAAACCAGCCCGGTCAAAGGGCAGACGAACGGTGCGACTCCCCTGGGTATAGCATTCCGTCCGCAGGTAGTACAGTAATCGTTCCCGCAGAGTAGGCTGTGTTAGGCAGATGAGCCGCCGTTGTAAGGAGAAATAGGCGCTGCTTAGCTGACGGCATAGATTGCTCAGAAGCCGTGCGGAAGAAGGCGTTCCTCCACCGGCCAGGAGGTTCTTCATCGGGATCCACAGCACGCGGCAGGGGGTGTGGGCAGTTACGGTCACGGGGCTTTCCCGTTCTCCATCCAGTGCCAGCAACTGTCCAAAAAGCTCCCCACGCAGCAGCCGGCTTTGCAGCAGCTGCCGTCCCTGCGGTAATGGCAAAATCGCGTGGAGTTCCCCCTCCAGCACCAGCCCCATCCGACTGGTGGGAGAACCAGCCGCCAGCAGTGTTTCCCCGGCCTTGTATTTTCGTTCTGCTGCCTGCAGGCGGGCCAGTTCTTCCAGTAGTGCCTCTGGAGCGATCCCCTCAAATAATGGACAGGAGGGAAGTCGGATTCGAATAATCATTTTATTGTCGCCTTTCTTGCGGTTCGTTGCAAATGCAACAGAGTTACATCTACCAGTGTAGTATAATATAAAAGAAAAAGCAAGCGTTTTGCGCTTCAGCCAACATTTATCCAAAAGGAGAACATCATGAGCAATACCAAAACTAGCAGCAGCCTGAAAACACTGTGCCGTACCGCTATCTTTCTGGCGCTGCTTATCGCTGTGCAGTTTGTTACCCGTTCCATGGGTCAGTATGTTACCGGCTCTCTCGTCAATCTGATTCTCATCGCTTCTGGCTTGATGTGCGGTCTATGGGGCGGCTTGGCCGTCGCGGTTCTTTCTCCCATCTGTGCCTTCTTCATCGGCATCGGCCCGGCATTCCCCCAGGTTGTCCCCGCCGTTGCTTTGGGCAATGCCGTTTTGGTATTGCTGTGGGTGCTTATTGCCGGCGCCAAGAATGCCCCCATTGCCCGTCAGGCTATCGCACTGGTTGTTGCCGCCGTGGCTAAATTTCTCACTTTGTACCTTGTCATTGTAAAATGGCTGGTGCCCATGGTGCTTACCTTGAATGAGAAGCAGACCGCAGTGCTTTCCGCCAGCTTTTCCTTCCCGCAGCTTATTACCGCAGTTATCGGCGGTGTGCTGGCTATGCTGCTGGTGCCGCCTCTGCGCCGTGCCCTTAAAGTTTGATATCGTCTTTTTACACATTATCTTCTTTACCCAAGGACTCGCCGTATGGCGGGTCCTTTGATCCTTTGATATGTGAGGGAAGAAGATTGGCCCTCAGCTTGGATTTTTTGCAAGCCGTCGCCTTTCGCTTCCATTTTCCCGCAAAGTGCGCTATACTATGGGCAGAATCCCATAAAGGAGGATGATACAAATGGAATATCGTGTAGGCATTGATCTTGGTGGCACCAATGTAGCGGTCGGCGTGGTCGATGAGAACAAACAAATCATTGCGCGCGCGTCTATCAAGACTCGCCCGGAGCGGATGCTGGATGATGTCATCTATGATATTGGATGCTGTGTAAAAGAAGCAGTAAAAAAGGCGGGAATTACCCTGCAGGATTGCGTTTCGGTCGGTATCGGCTCGCCAGGCTACTGCCGCGCCGCAGAGGGCCTGGTGGTCTACGCCAACAATCTCGGCTGGAAAAATGTCCCCCTGTGTGATGAGCTCCGGCAGGAGCTGGGCGTGCCGGTGCGCCTTTCCAATGATGCCAACTGTGCCGCATTGGGCGAGGTGATTGCTGGTGCCGCTAAGGGTGCCAAAAGTGCCATCATGATTACCTTAGGGACCGGAGTAGGCGGCGGTGTTATCCTCAATGGGAAAATTTACGAAGGGGATATTGGTCCCGGCACTGAGATGGGCCATACCACCCTCATTCTTGGCGGAGAGCCCTGTACCTGTGGGCAGCGCGGCTGCCTGGAAGCGTATGCCTCCGCTACCGGTCTGCTGCGGCAGCGCCACCGCGCGGAGCTGGCCCACCCCGAAACCGCTATGAAGCGTTTTAATCCCGCCGATGGCAGTGCTCCCTTTATTTGCGCGGCGGAGGGAGATGAGACCGCCAAGGCTGTGGTGAAGCAGTATATTACCTATATTGGGGCAGGTATTGTCAATTTTGTCAACATCTTCGCCCCGGAGGTCGTCCTCATCGGCGGCGGAGTCAGCAACGCGGGGGAGGCACTGATCGGTCCGCTCAATGACTATGTCCGGGCGAACCGCTATGGTGGCCACCGGGCACCCACCTGTCCTATCCGCCGGGCAGCGCTGGGCGGAGATGCCGGCATCATCGGAGCGGCCTACCTCGATTTTGAGGTGTGACCGGAGGGAAATGTGGCACTGCTTTTAAGCTTTCATGAATTATTCTTAAAGATCGTGCTGCTCTCTTGATTTTTTTGTAGCGGTGCTATAAAATTAACTTAGGGGAGTGGTGTTATCACCCCCAATATGAGATTCAACATCAGGAGGAACAATAATGGGTATTCTGCAGAGATTTAGTGACATTATGAGCGCAAACATCAATAGCCTGCTCAGCGGTGCTGAGGAGAAGAATGCCGGCAAGCTGCTGGAAAAATATCTGGCTGACGCCCGCGCCAACCTGGAAGAACTGAAGTCCGAAACATCCGCTATTATTGCGGATGAAATGGCCGCTGCCCGCCGTGTAGCTGCCAATAACGAAGAAATCGCCAAGTACGACCGCTATGCCGAGCAGGCAGTCCTGGCCGGCAATGACGATGACGCTAGAAAATTCCTGGATGCAAAGAGCCAGCTAGTGGCCAAGAAGGCTGAGCTGGAAGCCGCCTATGAGACGGCCAAGAGCAACAGCGATAAGATGCGCCAGATGACCCGTAAGCTCATGGAGGATATCGCTTCCGCTGAGGGCAAGATGGTGGAGCTGCGCGCCAAGCTGACCGTAGCCGAGCACAAGGAGAAGATGGATGACCTGATGCACAAGGTAGCGGGCCGTACCGATATGTCCGGCTTTGAGAACATGATGGAAGCCGTCCAGAAGCGTATCGATTCCGTGGATGCCAAGGTGGCCCTGAATGAAGAGCTGGCCGATAAGATGGACATCAAGAAGCTGGAAGAGAAGTACAGTGAGAAAGCTGCTGAAGTTTCCGCTTCTGTCGAAGCCGATCTGGCCGCCCTCAAGGCTCGTTTGGGCAAGTAAGCAGTTATGACCACATCGGAGCAAACCAATGCCGCCCTGCGGTGCCATACCTGCGGCGGAAATATTGTATTTGATCCGGAGGCACAGCAATTTCGTTGTGCCTCTTGTGGTAGTATCCAAAAAGTGACCCCAGGGAAAGATACCGTTGAGGAGTATGACTTTGCGGAGTACCGCGAGCGCGAAGGGCGCCGGATGCTGGAAAACGGCGAAACCGCTCTGCGCTGCGATGTCTGCGGAGCGGAATTTTTCCAGCCGGCGGAAGGGACCGCGACGGTTTGCCCCATGTGCGGTTCTCCGCAAATCAAACCGGAAGAGGAGCACAACGGGATTCCGGTTGAAGGGGTTGTACCATTTGCTATCGACCGTTATGAGGCCCAAAAGCGTTTCGGCCAGTGGATCCGCAAGCGATGGTTCGCTCCTGCCAGCCTAAAGCGCACCTTTGCTGAAGGGGAGCTGGTGGGCATGTATGTGCCCTTTTGGACCTACGATGCCGATGCTGTGACCCAGTACTGCGGGCGTGGTGGCCGCACCTATACCCGCCGTGGCCGGGATGGCAAGACAGAGACCTATACTCAGTGGTATCCTGTTTCCGGTGTGGTGCGGGGCTGCTATAATGATATCCAGGTGTGTGCCAGCAAAACCGCCAGCGGTAATCTCATTCAAAAGGTGCTGCCGTACAATACCATCGGCAATACCAACCCCTATCATCCGCAGTACCTGGCGGGTTACCAGGCGGAGTGCTATACGATAGATGGTATCCAGGGATTTAAGGTTGCGGAAAGCTACATTGACCGTGACCAGCGCAGCCGGGCAGAGAGTGATATCCGTGGGCATGGGTACAGCCAGGCGCAGGTCACCGGTATGAATACCCACTATGATACGGTGCGCTATAAGCAGGTGCTGGTGCCGCTGTGGAAAGCTCGTTATGGTTATGCCGGCAAAACCTATCACTACATGATCAATGGCGAAAATGGCAAGGTTTCCGCTCAGTACCCTAAAAGCGTCGGGAAGATTATCCTGGTTATTCTGTTGGCGCTGGCAGTGTTCTTTGGCGGGTTGATGCTGCTGGAGAGTGGGTCTTCCGATTACGATGGCAGCCACTATGATTACAGTTATTCCGGCGGTTCTGGCTATGACTACGGCTACGATTACGGTGGATATGACTACAGTTATGATTCTGGCAGTAGTTGGGATAGCTGGGACAGCGGTGGTTATGATTACAGCTACGACAGCGGAGATATTGACTACGGCAGCTACGATTACGGCTACGATTGGGGCGGCGACTGGTAAGCCGCCCCGGGAAAGGGAGATGAATAATGGGACTTTTTAATCAAAAAAAAGATACAGTGGAGTGGATCGAATACCGCCCCGATGTACTGTTCTACAAATGGAAAAATCGTGAGATCAAGAAAGGCAGCCGTCTGGTCATTCGTGCCGGTCAAAAGGCAATCTTCTACTCCGGCGGCCGTATCCACGGCATTTTTGAAAATGAGGGCACCTATGATATCGATACCCAGATCATTCCGTTCCTCACCCACATCAATGCAGCGCTGCATCTGCGCAGCGATACCGGCGAGCGCGCGGAGGTCTATTTTGTCAATAGCAAGGACATGACCCTGAACTGGGGCACCACCCAGCGCATTATGATTCCAACCCCAGAGGTTCCCAGCGGCATCCCGGTGGGTATGAATGGCAACATGGTCATCTATTTCCGGGACTATCTGGCCTTTATTTCCAAGGTGGCCGGGATTCGGGATACCTATTCCCTCAGTGATGTTTCGGAGCGTATCCGTGGAGAGATGAGCGGCATTGTGGCCGAATCCATCCTGAATGGCGAGCGAGCTGTTGGCCTCAATGTCCTGGTAGGGCTGCAGGCTAATAACCGTACCCTGGGGAAGAAGATGGCTGAGGAGCTGGATAAGGAGCTCTTTGATATCGGCCTGGGTGTGCGGGATGTGAATATCATTAGTGTCAGCTATCCGCCCGAGGTGGAGAAGATGGCGGAAAAGGTGGCGGCACAGTCCTTCATCACCGATACCAACAAGTATGTTACCGTGGCGGCGGCAGATGGTATGGAAAAGGGCGGCGGTGTAGCCGGCCTGGGTGCCGAAGTCGCCATTGGCGCGCAGATTGCCCAGCAATTGGGCCAGCAGAACCAGCAGCAGGCAGCGCCTGCCCCCAACGATGGCCTGGAGGATCGCTTCTGCACCAAGTGCCGGAAAATGGTGCGCGGCAACTTCTGCCCTTACTGTGGTACCCCCACCGTATAAAACCGCATTCAAGGGAGCCGAAAAGGCTCCCTTTTTTGCTGCGCAAATTTTTATGCGGAAACGGCAGAAAGCGTATTGACAACCGGGCGATGGCTGGTTATAATATAAAAGCTGATTATTTCAGCACCATGGCTCGTTGGTCAAGCGGCTAAGACACCGGCCTCTCACGCCGGTAACGCGGGTTCGATT
>URGQ01000020.1 GCA_900547385.1 uncultured Oscillospiraceae bacterium
GGGGCGCAGCCCCCGGCGGCGGAGCCGCCGCTGCGGACGAAGTCCGCAGAAACCGCCCGGAGGGCGGTTTGGGCTGCGCCCCGGGCCCGCGCCTTTCGCGGGCTATCCGCCGTAATCTGCCGGGCCGGGATTTTCGGTGCAGTAGACCGCTTCGCTGATAGCCCGGAATACCGAGGCAGGGGTCTGGCCGCCGGCGCGGCCGCCCTCCTGGAACACCACCAGGACATATTTGGGCTCCCCGGCGGGGAAAAAGCCCCCGAACCAGGCGTGGACGATCTCCTCGCCCTCCTGGTACCGGCCGGTTTGGGCGGAGGCGGTTTTGCCGCCGGCACCGCAGTAGCGGTTAGCCGCCCGGTAGCCGGTGCCCTCCTCCACCACGCTTACCAGCAGGGCGCGCAGGGTCTCGGCGGTTTCGGTGTTCATCACCCGGATGGGCTCACCGGCGGGATCACTTTGCAGGATTTTGCCGTCAAAGCTCCTGCCCGCGAAAAGGGTGGGCTGCACCGCATAGCCGCCATTGGCCACGGCAGCCAGCATCCCAGCGACCTGTACCGGGGTGGCGGTGAGCCTGCCCTGGCCAAACGAGAGGTTGGCGAGTTCCCCGGGAGTGGCCTGCGCCAATGTTGGGAGCGACCCGGCGGAAGTATTGACGCCCTCCGCCAATTGGTTCCCGGCCCCAAAGCCCAGCCGCTGGGCCATCCGCAGCAGGGCCTGGGCACCGGTACGCTGGCCCAGCTCCACGAAGTAGGGGTTGCAGGAAAGCTGCATGGCCTGCTGTAAATCCAGCGTTCCGTGGCCCGCCCGCTCGTGGCAGAAGTAGGAGTGATCTCCCAGGCGGTAGAATCCCTCGCAGCAGTAGTTCTCCGGCAGCTCCACCTCATTTTCCAGGGCAGCGGCCGCCACGCACACCTTAAAAATGGAGCCAACATTCCAGGCGGCGGTGGCCCGGTTCAGAAGAGGGCTGTCTGCTGACTCCAGTGCCGCGGCCACATCGGTCACATCGTAACCCGGGAAGCTGGCCATGGCGCGGATGGCACCGGTTTCAGCTTCCAGCAGCACCACAGCACCCCGACCCAGCACTGCGCCTTCCCGCTCCACAATCGTTTGCAGGTCCTTATCCAGCGTTAGGACAATGCCGGCCGTGTGATCGGTGGGATCGGTCACCTCCGGGGCCTGCCCGGTGGCCTGCCGCCAGGCATTTACCGTGTAGCGCACAGTGATCTCTCCACCCCAGCGGGTCAACTGCTCCTCGTAGCCGGATTCAATGCCGCAGATGCCGCGGCCTTCACCATTGATATAGCCGATGATGTGCGGGGCCAACTGATCGGCGCTGTAACGCTGCGGGACCTGGAGGGCGGTGATGCCCTCCCCAGAGATGGGGAAATCACTGGGGAGGAGCACCGGGCGGCCGCTTTGCAGCAGGGGATAGATCTCCTTGAACTGTTCCGCCGAAAGGCCTTGCCGCAGGGCGGTCATGGCCGCTGGGGTGGGGTCCACCGCCAAGACCGTTTTTTCGCTTTCATTCACCAGTGGGCGCAGCCGGCAATCGTAGATATTGCCGCGCGCCGTACCGGCCGAAAGGGTATAGCGGCTCTGCGCCGCGGCGGTTTGGCGGTACTGTTCCCCCTGGCCAATGACAAAAATGCGCAGCAGCACCCCGCACAGCGCCAGCAGCAAAATGACATGTACCCACAGCACCCGGCGGGCCAACGAATTTCTCATACCCATAGGCGCAAAAGGGCGCCGCGGTAATCCCGGGCGACCTGCGCCGGAGCGTGGGTGGTACGCAGCGCCTCCCCAGCCCGCCGGCCTAGGGCCGCCCGTTTTTCCCCGTTCATCATGGTAAAGCTGAGCAGCGCTTCCTCCACCCCGCGCTGCGTCACCTGCCCGGCGGGGACGGCGCATCCCGCCCGCTGAGCGTCATTAAAGGGGCTGTGGGTGACGGTAAGGATGGGCTTCTCGTTCTGCATCATGCGCAGCAAAAGCGGCGTGTAGGGGCCATAGGGGGCATCACAGCGGCGATCATCCCCATAGTAAAGGATATCCGCCAGGCCGTACAGGGTACGCTGGCGGCGCTCGCTTTGGGCATCTAACAATAGGATATTCTCCCAGTTGTTTTCCCGGATCACGCGGCGCAGCAGCTGCTTATCGCCGCCGTTGCCGGCAATGACCGCCGCGATGCCCTGTTCCCGCAGGCTGCCGGCCGCGCCCACCAGCAGCTCCGGCAGATGCCGGTCATTGAGGTGCCCGGCGTAGGCGGCAATGACGGGATATCGCTCCCGCAGGACCCGGATCGCTTCGGCATCGGCCTCCCGCAGGGGCTGGGGGGACGCCTGCGGCGGAGCGGGCGCCGGCAGGGTGGCCAGGTGGGCCGGGGTGATCTCCTTTTGGCGGCAGTAGTCCTCTCCCTTTTGCAGGAAGGAAACCACGGTATCGGCCCCGCGCAGCGCATAGCCCATGGCATACTCCGCAATGCACTGATTGAGGCGACTGTCCTCCGCGGGGTAAAGCTCCCGCTGCAGCTCCGGCCAGGTCTCCCTCAGCTCAAAGACGGTTTTCGCATGGGCCAGCTTGGCGATGCGCTGAGCGCAGAAATAATCGTAGGGGTAGCCGCTGGCCGCAATGACGATTTCCGGATGATAGCGCTCCACCAATTTGGGGGCGTTCAGATACAATTTTTTGAGGAAGGACTGCACGCTTTTGCGGTACTCCCCCACCCCGTGGACATAATCCGGAGAGAGGAGCGGACAAAAGGTAACGCCCTCCAGCTGCTGCTCCTCCATCTCCTTTTCCACGGTCAGATTTTTGCCGCGGCGGTGGCTGTACCCGGCGGTCACGATGGTGACCTCATCGCCGCACTGCTGCCAGCCCTGCGCCAACTGCACCGCCCGGCAATCCCCGCCCGATGAGGGCAGCGCCGCGTGGTGGTCAATATACAGAATCTTCATACTGATTTCCTCCGTTTGATGCGATTGAGGAAAGTATGGGATGCCCCCGGCAGGATAATCATTGCTGCGGGGGAAAATCCATCCGCTGCCGTATTGCAACCGGCGGCCGCAGCCTGTATAATCATAATGAAAAATGACGAACCAACCCCGAAGGAGGCCCCATGGAGCTGCTGATTGTGACCGGTCTTTCCGGCGCGGGCAAGACCCGCGTCATCAATGCGTTGGAGGACATCGGATTCTACTGCGTGGATAATATTCCCCCGGCATTGCTGGGCGGCTTTGCCGATCTGTGCTACTCCCCGGCGACCCACCACGGCCGCTCCGCCATTGTGATGGATTCCCGCAGCGGGAAGATGTTCCGTGAGCTGCCCCACGCCCTGGAGGAGCTGCGCTGCCGCCATATCCCTTACCGTATCCTTTTCCTGGAGGCGAGCGCCGAGGTGCTGCTGCGCCGCTACAAGGAGACCCGCCGGAGACATCCGCTGCTGGATGAATGTGACGGCTGCCTGGAGGACGCCATCCGGGAGGAGCGCCGCCTGCTGAAGCCCATACGGGATGCCGCCGACTATATCATTGATACGACCTCCCTTTCGCCCAGCCAGCTGCGCGGGCGCATCGTGACCATCTTTGAGGGAGAGACGACCCCCATGCTCATCAGCTGCCAGTCCTTTGGCTTCCGCAATGGTCTGCCGCAGGACGCGGATCTGGTCTTTGATGTGCGGTGCCTGCCCAACCCCTACTATGTGCCGGAGCTAAAGGAGCACGACGGCACTGAGGGGCCAGTGCGCGACTATGTGATGAACGCCCCGGAAAGCCATGAGATGCTGCAAAAGCTGGAGGAGCTGCTGGCCTTTTCCATTCCCTTGTACCAAAGGGAAGGCAAAAGCCAGCTGGTAGTGGCTGTGGGCTGCACCGGCGGCCGCCACCGCAGCGTGGCCATCGCCTGCCAGCTGGCCGCCTACCTGCGGAGCCTAGGCTACCGGGTGGAGCTTTCTCACCGGGATAAGGACAACCGGCGGTAAAGGACTGTTTTGCCGAAAGAAGGATGCCGATGCGGAGGACAGCCGGCGGAGGAGTCGGGAGATCCGGAACGCGCCGGGCACCTATGCCGAAAAACACGGACGGAGGATACCATGGTAAGACCGATTTGCAGGGATGAGATGTTTCTCTCGCAAAAAGCGAAGCCCGCGGAGGAAAGCGACCTGCCGGTGGCCGGGGACCTGCTGGAGACGCTGATGGCGCACCATGAGGAATGTGTGGGCATGGCCGCCAATATGATCGGCGTGAATCGGTGCATCATCGCCTTCCAGGATGGGGCGGGCTATACCGTGATGCTGAACCCTAAAATTCTGCAGAAAAGCGGGGCTTATGAAACCGAGGAAGGATGCCTTTCCCTGACGGGTGTACGCCCCGTAAAGCGCTGGAAAAAGATAAAGGTTCGCTGGCAAAATGAAAAACTGGAGATCCGCATTAAGACCTATACCGGCTGGACAGCGGAGATCATTCAGCATGAGATAGACCACTGCGAGGGGATCCTCATCTGATAAAATGAAGTGTGGCGACAGAAAACCTGCAAAAATATTTTTACGCTACCCCCTTGACAAATGACCGGCGGGAGTGTATTATCGTGCTAACATACCAAAGCAAATGGAACCGGAAGGGAGGATAACACAATGACAAAGTACCGTGTAATGGGTATTTCCGCGTCCTCTTGTTGTTGCATACTGAACTCCCGGACATCGATGATGGCCAGGCGCTTTTAGTATGCTGTAAAGCGCCTGCACACAGCGCAAAATGTGTGGATATGAGCCATTCCTGTCGGGAGCTTGCAAAAGCCCCCGGCTTTTTGTTTTACCAAAATTGCGAGAAAGACGGTGGAGAAGCTGAACTGGGAATTTATGATGAAGGTGCTGCCGCTGTACCGGGAGGCCCTGTGGCTGACACTGCGGCTGGGGCTGTGCGGTACGGCGCTGGCTTCAGCAGTGGGACTGCTGTGCGCGGCCATCCAGTACGAGAAGGTGCCGGTGCTGCGGCAGATCGTGGCAGGATACATAGAACTGAGCCGCAATACGCCGCTGCTCATCCAGCTGTTTTTTATCTACTACGGTCTGCCCAAAATTGGGATAAAGACCGACCCGGCGGTATGCGGCGTGGTGGGGCTGGCGTTTCTGGGCGGCAGCTATATGGCGGAGGCCTTCCGCAGCGGACTGGAGGCCATTGAGCCGATCCAGCAGGAAAGCGCCCTGAGCCTGGGCCTGACCCGCGGACAGACCATGCGGTATGTGATATTGCCGCAGGCCATGAGTATCAGCATGCCGGCCTTTATGGCGAATGTGATCTTCCTGCTGAAAGAGACCAGCGTATTCAGCGCGGTGAGCCTGATGGATCTGATGTTTACGGCCAAGGATCTCATTGCCATGTATGCCAAGACCGCCGAGGCGCTGGCGCTGCTGGTGGTGTGCTATCTGCTCATTCTGCTGCCGGTCTCTCTGCTGGGCAGCTGGCTGGAAAGGAGGCTGCGCTATGCCTGATTTGGGTCTGGAGGTGCTGCTGAAGGGCAAAAATGCCGTGCGCCTTTTGGGCGGTCTGTGGGTGGCACTGCGGGTCAGTCTCATCTCGGTGACCATCAGCATTCCGCTGGGCATCCTGCTGGGAGTGCTTATGACAAAGAAAAACCGGCTGGTCAGGGCAATCCTGCGCGTCTATCTGGAGATCATCCGCATTATGCCGCAGATGGTACTGCTGTTTTTGGCCTACTTCGGTACGGCGCGGGCCTTTGGGTGGAACCTGGATGGCGAAACGGCGGCGATCATTGTCTTTGCGCTGTGGGGCACCGCCGAAATGAGCGACCTGGTGCGTGGCGCATTGGTATCCATCCCGAGGCACCAGTACGAAAGCGCCGAGGCACTGGGACTGACGCGGGGGCAGGTATTCCGCTATGTGGTGCTGCCGCAGACAGTACGCCGACTGCTGCCGCAGTCCATCAATCTCATCACCCGCATGATAAAAACCACCAGCCTGATTTTGATGATCGGCGTGGTGGAGGTGCTGAAGGTAGCGCAGCAGATCATTGAGGCGAACCGGACGGCCAGCCCCAATGCGGCCTTTGGCATTTATCTTACGGTATTTCTGCTGTATTTCCTGGTGTGCTGGCCCATCAGCCTGCTGGCCAGAAAACTGGAACGAAAATGGAGGTAACAGGCGATGTCAGACTCATTGCTGGAAATAAGAAACTTGACAAAACGCTACGGTGAGAACACCGTGCTGCGGGACCTGAGCTTTACGGTGCGGCGGGGCGAGGTCATCGTAGTGCTGGGACCCAGCGGCTGCGGTAAAAGCACTCTGCTGCGCTGTATCAACGCGCTGGAGCCGATCCAGGGGGGAGAGATTCTCTTGGGCGGCGAGGTGATAGACCGCAGCCCGGCGGGGCTGCCTGCCCTGCGGCGGCGCATCGGGATGGTGTTCCAAAGCTACGAGCTGTTCCCCCATATGACGGTGATGGAAAACATTCTGCTGGCGCCATGTAAGGCACTGGGCACCAAAAAGGAGGACGCCAAGACGGAGGCCGAAGCGCTGCTGCGCCGGGTAGGCCTGTGGGAAAAACGGGACAGCTACCCACGGGAACTGAGCGGCGGACAAAAACAGCGGGTGGCCATTGTGCGGGCGCTGTGTATGCATCCGGAGGTCCTGCTCTTTGATGAAGTGACGGCGGCGCTGGACCCCGAAATGGTGCGGGAAGTGCTGGATGTGGTGCTGGATCTGGCCCGGGAGGGCAAGACCATGATCATCGTGACGCATGAGATGCAGTTCGCCCGCGCCATTGCCAACCGGGTGCTGTTCCTGGAGGACGGCAAAATAGCGGAAGAAGCGGCACCGGAGGAATTTTTCACCGCTCCCAAGACCGAACGGGCCAAAAAGTTCCTAAAGACATTTGAATTTGATGAAGTCAAGCCCCATAGGGATTGATATAAAGACGATAAAAAGGAGAAATTACAATGAAAAGCATAAGAAAATGGATCGCAGCCATCATGGCAGTACTGATGCTGGTACTGATGGCAGCCTGCGGCAATGGCGGCAACGCAGCCAATGAAAATAAAGCAGGGTATCGCACACTGGAGGAGATCAAGGCGGCGGGGACCATCAATATCGGGGTATTCTCCGATAAGAACCCCTTTGGCTATGTGGATGAGAACGGCGAGTACCAGGGCTACGATGTGTACTTTGCCCGGCGGCTGGCGGAGGATCTGGGTGTTAAGGTGAACTTCATCTCCACCGAGGCGGCCAACCGTATTGAATACCTCAAGACCGGCAAGGTAGATGTGATTCTTGCCAACTTTACCGTAACCCCTGCTCGGGCCGAGGAAGTGGACTTTGCGCTGCCCTACATGAATGTAGCGCTGGGCGTTGTTTCTCCGGAAGGGCGGGTCATCACCACGCTGGAGGACTGGGATGAGAACGATGAGATGATCGTTATTTCCGGCACGACCGCCGAGACCTACCTGACCGAGAATTATCCCAACATCAAGCTGCAGAAGTACGATACCTACGCCAATGCCAAGAACGCGCTGGAGAACAGCAACGCGGCAGCCTGGGCCAACGATAACACCGAGGTGCTGGCCTATGCCATGCAGAACCCCGGCTATGTGGTGGGCATTCCCACGCTGGGCGGCAATGACACCATAGCCCCCGCTGTGACCAAGGGCAACACCACCCTGCTGGATTGGCTGAATGAGGAGATCAAGGCGCTGGGTGAGGAGAAGTTCTTCCACGCAGACTATGAGGCCACCCTAGCCGGTACCTACGGCCTGGACTATGAGGATGAACTGGTGGTAGAAGGCGGCGTCACCGCCGGCTAAGCGCACAAAGCCAAACCTGCATAAAAACACACCCGTCTTTCTCCGGTAAGGAGAGGGGCGGGTGTCGTTATATTTACAGGTGTTTTTCCAGGCCGCTTTTTTGCAGGCCACGGAGGGTGAGATAGATAAGATAGCCATAGACCGGCACCAGCAGAAGCTTGAGCGGAGCTTTGGCCACTGTCCAGGCCCAAAAGTTTTTGCCCATATAGAAGGAGAGCCAGACTGCATTGAGCAGCAAGCCCCACAGGATACTGACCGCCGCACTGGCCGCCAGGCACCGGGGAAAGGTCACGGGCTTGCGGTACAGCAGCAGGCCGTAGGTAAGCCCCCGCAGCGCCGCCGTAAGGGTAAAGCCCGGGAAGAACGATAGCCCGGAGGTCCCCACCGCGGAGCCCAAAAGGTCGGCGGCAGCGGCTACCCCGGCGCCCCACCAGGGGCCCAGCGCCCAACCGCACACGGCACTGGCCAGGGTTTGCAGACTTACGCGTTCCGCGCCACCCATAAGGTAGACGCAAAACACACGGGTGAACAGAAGATCCAGCGCCACAAACAGCGCTGCCAGCACCAGCTTTTTCAAAGCATTGTTACGGTTCATTCAGGGGGATCCCTCCTTCGGGGTCATGGGGTTGCCTGGGGTTCGGTGGCGGCGGCAGGCTCTTCATCCACAGGCTCTTCGGCGGGCCACAGTCCGGCATCATCCCACAGGTGGCGGAAGAAATCCTTCCGCAGGATAAGCTTGGAGTAATTGAATTTCTGATCCACCAGGCGGTTCATGCTGCTGACATAGTAGTCATCGCTGCCGGTATCAATCAGTGAGGTATAGTGATCGGTGGAGGCATTATAGCAGCCAAAGGCGGTCAGCCAGCTGTGATCCTGGAAGATGACCGGCGAGGAGGTATCGCTCAGCATATCGGTGCCCATCATCAGCCGGGAATCATAGGGCAGATCGAATAGATTGCTGACCGTCGGCAGGATATCCAGGCTGGAAACCGGCTTATCGATGACGACGGGGCCCTCCATATCGGCGCTCCAGATGAGGAAGCAGCTTTGGTAAAGGGAAAACTGATCCAGCTCCCTGCCCGCCAGCGCGTTCAGGGATTCGGTATCCAGACCGTAGGGGTAGTGGTCGGGCGCCAGCATGATGACGGTATCCTTATCATGGCCGGTTTCTTCAAGCTTTTGCAGCAGCACGCCGATGGCTTTATCCAGCTCGATATTGCAGGCAAGGTAGGCACGGGCGGCCTCCGGCAGGTCAAGTTCGGCGACCGCCTCCTCATTGCGCATGGCCATGGCGTTTCCAAAGAAATTATACTCCAGATGCCCGCTGACGGTGAGGTAATAGGTCATAAAGTGCTCATCCGCCAGCACGATATCCAGCGTGGCATTCATCATATCCACATCGGATTCCGGCCACATGACCTTAATGTTCAGTCCGTTGCCCACGCCCTTATAGTCGTAGCCAAGGTTCGGGTGGGATTTATCACGGGAATAATAGGTATAGGTGTGGTCGTGGTAGGCACGGGTGGTGTAGCCCATCGCCCCAAACTGGTTGCCGAACGAGAAGGGCAGCCAGTTTTTCGCCGATTCGGTCATGCTCCAGGTGCCGGTGACGGGGATGAGCCCCAAAAGGTTCACATATTCGCCGTCCAGCGTGGAAATGCCCCAAATGGGATTATAGAAATTGGTGAACTGAAAGCCCTCGCTCCACAGCTTGTAGAGATTTGGGGTCAGCTCCGGATCGATGGCGTATTTCCACAGGCTTTCGCAGGTAAGGAAGATGAGATTCTTCCCCGCAAAGTAGCCGGTATACTCATTTTTGGTGCTGGGGGTCACTTTGGCAAAGTAGCGGTACATCTCCGCCAATGTTTTGTCCTCGGTCGCTTCGGCTAGCGCCGCAAAGTCGATCTCCATCACCTGCTTTTCAGCTTCCGGCTCCAGCTCAGGTTCGGGTTCCGGCTCCAGTTCCTCCACCGTTACCGCCGGCATGGGGCCAAAGATGGCATTGCGTGCCTCGATGCGGAAGGTGGTAAGCAGCCCAAAGCGGCTGACCGAAAGATTGCTGATAAAATCGGTGGTATACAGGCGGCTGACGCTCATAGCACCGCCGGTATCCAGCAGGGCCCCGCCGGTGGTGATGATTTGCAGCGCCAGCGCTGCGATAAGCGGCCACAGCAGCTCTTTCCACTGTTCATGGCCCCAAGCAATTTGCTTTTTGCCCTGCCAGAGGAGCAGCGCAATGGGCACCAGCATAAGCAGCAGCGCCCACCAGCATTGTAATATGGTGGAAAAGATGACGCTGGCAAACTGTGCCACCTGCCCTGCCCCGCCGACTGAAAACAGCGTGAAGTAGACCTTGAAGATGGCATAATACACCACCTGGCCCATGTAGAAGATGCTGAAGATCCCCCACAGGGCGGTTACAATAATACGGCCCGCCTTGGGAGAAAAGGCCTTGCCCAGCAGGGCCAGCAGCACCCCGGCCGCCAGCGAATAGCCGAAGGTATATAAAAGGCCCTTGGGATAATCAAAGCCGATGGTGGAGATACGCAGCACCAGCTCCATCCACAGCACCGCCACCGGGAAGAACCACATGCCCCGCCAAGCGGCCCACCGGGATGTTTTCTGCGGCTGGGCTTCTTCTACCGGGGAGGTAATATTCGGTTCGGTGACTGTCATTTGTTATCACTTCCGTTCTGATCCAAAGTCGCCAAATACTTCCTAATTTCGTATTTTTTCGTTTTATTATAGCACAGCCTTTTCCCGCTGCCAACAAGTAATATCTGTATTCCTGCGCATACTATCCCTGCTCCATTCCATCTTTAATAGGAGGTACCCCTATGAACAGCTATTTTGACCAGCAGTGGGATCAGCAACTGGCCGGACGGCCGCAGGCGCTGGCCGCCTTTACTTCCCTTTCCCCCGCCGCACAGGAGCGCATTGTGGGCTATGTGCAAAGCTGCGATAACACCCACGAGGCATCCCGCCGCATCAGCCGGATGCTGGCGCAGCTGGAGGCAGGCGAATACACACCGTCCGAGGAATAATCCCCACAAAAAAGCCGCCGCGGAGAGCCTTTTCGCTTTCCTCGGCAGCTTTTTACTTATTTACTGGCGCCCCGCCAGCTTGTAGTCATCACTGAAGCTGAAATAAGGACAGGCCGTATACTGGTGCTGCAAAAACAACACCATCTCGTCCTCATCCAGGTTCATCTCGCACACATAGCAGTCCATTTCGTCATCGTACTCGTAGTGGGCACAGAACTCGCAGCTGCCGCCCGGCTTTTCGGTCTTTCCCGCCATGGCTGCGCCTCCTTACAGCTCGCACGCGGTAAAGCTGCCGTCCGCATTCACCGTAATGGGATGGTAGCTGTTGCCGGAATACTTGAGGATGGTCTTGAGCCGCGGACGCTCGTTTTCACTGTAAAAGACGAAGGAAACGCCCTCCCGGCCGGCACGGCCGGTGCGCCCGATGCGGTGCAGATAGTACTCGTTTTCATTGGGGATCTCGTAGTTAAAGGCAGCGTCCACCTGCTCCACATCAATGCCGCGGGCGGCTACATCGGTGGCTACCAGCACATCAAATTCATTATTGCGGTACGCCCCCATGATGCGGTTGCGCGCGGCCTGCTCCATATCGCCATTGAGGCACTTGGCACGGATACCCGCCTTCTCCAGGTGGGTCACCAGACTGACGGTGCCATACTTGGTATTGCAGAACACCATGCTGCGGCGGTATTCCTCCCGCTTCAGCAGCCCGATGAGCGTTTCAATGCGCTCCCGGCCGCTGCACTTGATGCAGTATTGGGTGATGCGGGGCTTGCTTTCCGCCACCGGCTCCACCACCAGCTCCACGGGGTCCAGCTGGTATAGCCAGCCGATATCCATGACCTCGCGGGAAATGGTAGCCGAGAACATGGACATCTGCTTGGTGCGCGGCACCCGGTCCAAAATCCACCGTACATCCTGGTAGAAGCCCATATCCAGCATTTCGTCCGCCTCATCCAGCACAATCATCTCGGTGCGGTCGATGGCGACATTGCGCCGGCGCATATGGTCCATCAGACGGCCGGGGGTAGCCACCACGATCTGCGGGTTCTTCCGGAGGGCGTTGATCTGCGGCTGCATGGACTGCCCGCCATACACGGCCACGATGGAAAAGCCGGGGATATATTTGCCCAGCTTCTGCAGCTCCTCGGTGATCTGCAGGCAGAGCTCCCGGGTGGGGCACAGGATGACCCCCTGCACATAGCCTTTTTCCGGCTGGATGCGCTGCACCATCGGCACGCCGAAGGCGCAGGTCTTGCCTGTACCGGTGGGGGCCTTGGCAATGACCTCCTTGCCGGCCAGCAGCTCCGGAATCGCTTTCTGCTGGATCTCGGTCATCTCGGTAAAGCCCATCTCCGCTATGGCCTTCTTCATCTCCTCGCGGATGGGCAGTTCCTGGTAATTTGTTATCATGCTCTACTTCCTTTTCCTTTTTGACCCTCTGCAAGCTCCCGGTGGGGGCGCAGCCCGTTTCGGCTCCGCCGAAACACACGAGCTCCGCTCGTGTCGCCCGCCCTCTGGGCGGGCGGGGCTGCGCCCCATGCCGGCCTTCTGCTGGGTCTTTTCGTTTTTTATCTCGTCCGGGAGCTATTATAGCATCTTTTGCGCCCCTTTTCAATGTAAATCCCACCGAATCACCGCGCAGCCACCCCGGCCGTAGTATGCCAATGAACCTTTCCGAAAGGAGTGACATGATGAGATACTGCAATAACGGCGGCTGCATGGGCGCCCAGCCCGGCTATGCCCCTGCGGGGATGAACCGCACCCGCCGCATCATCGATAGCGAATACCCCATTGCCATGGCCTATGTACCGTGGCAGCGCTGGGGCGAAACCTACGATGCCGAGAAAGCACTCTGCCGGGGGACCTTATTCCCGGCGCTGGATCTGCCGTTTACCGGCTGCGACTGTGAAAGGGGGGCTAACCGTGGCTGAAAATAACCTCTGCCAGCTGACAAGGGAAGTCCAGCGGCAGACCTTTACCGCACTGGAATGCCACCTGTACCTGAATACCCATCCGGATTGCCAGGAGGCGGCCGCTGCCTTTGCCAAAGCCTGCGAAAAGCTGGATGCAGCCCGTACCGCCTATAATGAGGCCGCCCCGCTGACCCCCTGTGCCGCGGCGGGCAGCCGTAACTGGAGCTGGGGCTGCACTCCCTGGCCTTGGGAGGGTTGAATATGTGGAACTATGATAAGATTTTGGAATTCCCGGTCAATATCAAGCGCCCCAACGCCAAGGCCGCACAGATCATCATAAGCCAATACGGCGGACCCGATGGCGAATTGGGCGCCAGCCTGCGCTACCTTTCGCAAAAATTTTCCATACCCAACCGCCGGGTCGCCGGTCTCCTCAATGATATTGGCACCGAGGAGCTGGCTCATCTGGAGATGATCGGTACCATCGTTCACCAGCTCACCAGGAATCTCTCCATCGAAGAGATCAAAAATTCCGGCTTCGCACCCTACTTCGTCGATCACACCGTTGGCATCTGGCCGCAGGCCGCCAGCGGCATGCCCTTCTCCTCCGCCTCCATGCAGTCCACCGGTGATCCCATTACCGACCTGAGCGAGGACATGGCCGCCGAGCAAAAAGCCCGCACTACCTACGATAACATCCTTCGTCTCATCGATGACCCCGATGTCATTGCGCCCATCCGCTTCCTGCGGGAGCGGGAGATCGTCCATTACCAGCGGTTTGGCGAAGCAAAGCGTACAAGATGGAGAGTTACCAAAAGAGCTGCTGAACAGAACAGCCGCAAGTCATCAAAAATGGTGGCTTGCGGCTGTTTGACTCTGAAATCCATGGTAATGGGCGCACACCCTCTCACGGCAAGTTTTTTCCGTTTCCCTCAATGCGGCCATCCGTCATCTGAACGATCCTGTCACAGCGTTCGGCAATCGAAGGGTCGTGCGTAACGATGATCAGCGTCTTGCCGCTTTCCTTGCAGAGCCGCATGAGGATGTCCATGACATTCGATTTGTTCGCCGCGTCCAGTGATCCGGTGGGTTCGTCCGCAAGGATGATCGGCTGGTCACAGACGATTGCACGGGCGATTGCCACCCGCTGCCGCTCTCCACCGGACAATTTGCCTGCCTTGCGGTTCAGCTTGTCTGATATGTCCAGCTTCTGCGCGATCTCCCTGATTCGGGGCTTATGCTCCCTGCGCCTGATCTGCCTGTTGTAAAGCAGGGGGATTCGGATGTTGTGATATACGGTTTCATCGTCCAGCAGGGCGAAGTCCTGCACAATATAGCCGAACGAGGCATTTCGGAAAGCGCTGCACCGCCTGTCGCTCATGTTCAGGACTTCCTTTCCGTCCACGGCGACGCTTCCGGAATCTGGCTTCAAAATCAGACCGATAATGTTCAAAAGTGTGGACTTGCCGCTGCCGGAAGGTCCGACAATGGCGACGGCTTCGCCGCTTTCCACGGAAAGATTGGCGTGATTTACCGCTTTTACGGTGTAGTGGCTGGTTTCATAGCTCTTGCAGGCTTGTGTAACGGTGATTCCCGGCATAGTTCATTCCCTCCTTAATCCCTGTGAAAATTTAGATACAAAACGCTGCTGCACAATTCTTGTGACAAGGAACGCCGAGCCCATGGTGGCTGCGAATACCATGAGAAGATTCAGCGGCGACGCGAGCCTGTTCAATGACAGGATCAGGAGCGTTCCCACAAGCGGGATCACATGGTATCCCAACACGAACAGATACATCCTTGCAAAGATAAACCGCTGTGTTGCGCCAAACAGATGATGCACCGCATATTCCGGGATCCGGCGGCGCAGGATGCGATAGGTGTTCAGCAGCAGCGCACCGAATAAAACCAGCGTGGACATGATGTAGAACAGAAGATACGCCTGATGGGTGCGGGTGCTGCTTGCGGCGGAAAGCCGCAAAAAGTTTTCCGTTGACTGTATCTCTGCATAGGCGGAATAGTTTTGATACAGAAACGACCTGACATCGGCGGCGCTTTCCTCTGTGGGTTCGGCAAGAATCAGACGGTCTATGAACATATCCACCGATACGTGCGGAAACGCCGCGAGGGAAAGGGCATCCTCACAGGATGGCGAGAAAACATAGAGCGTTTTCTTCAGATTCTCCGATGCGGGTGGAATGTAGTGCAGCGGATGGTAAACGTCCATATCGGATGGAACAACGGTTACTGTGCATTCGTGATCTCCGATGCGGAGCGTATTTCCCTCGTCCCCGGCGCAGTCCGGCGAAACCGCGGCGATGGGTGCATCGCTGCCTGCCGGAAACGGGAATGCTGTCAGCCGGGTGTAGGCGCCCACATAAACGATGGTCTGCTGATACCCGCCGATGCCGGGGAGAAGGACGAGGCTGCCGAGGTTGTCATGCTTTTGAAACAGCTCCACGAGGCTCTGCTGCCGCCCACTGCCTGTGCTGATAGGTTGTGCGGTAGTTTCCCGGTCAGCCGCTGTCATAAGGCTGCTCAAATCCTTTACCCGCACCATGCTCACATCGTTTTGCGTAAAACGACGGATTGCATCATTTTGTGACGCGACATGCTGGTAGCTCAATCCCACCAGCACGAAAGCCATGATGGACATTGCGGTTAAGAAGCCGTAAAAAACGACCCATCCGGCATCCTTGACCAAATCCCGGATCACCTGCCCGATCAGTGTCATATCATGTTCCCCCTTTCCCCAGTCGTGCGGCTGTTCCGCAGTAGCCCGCCCAGTTCAAAATCAGTGAGAACAGTACAAACCCTACCGTGGTACCTATCAGCAGCGTGGTCAGATCACTGTCCGGCATATAGGTCAGCCCCCGGTACAGCACCACGCTGAAAAGCAGAGCAGCAGTCAGTGCAATACCCATCGCCGTAAGGGTGGAGCGGAGGAACAGCCGTGCTTTTGACAGTCCAAACAAATGATAGATTTGATAGCGGCGGTCATTTTCCCGATACATGGTCAGCACCACATAGGAGAAGCAAAAGATCAAACCGAGCATGGCAGCGGAAATCGCTCTGGAAAGAACGCTGTCCGTCAGAAGCTTCGCCGCCAGCGCGGGAAGGCTCAAACGCTGCCGCTGGTCAGTGACCGTATAGCCGCTATTCTCAAATAGTGCCGTCAGACCACTGGTGTCCGTGCCATCTGTGAAGTACATTCCATCCTTCGCCCCGCTCATGGACAACGGATAGAGAAACCCTGCATTGGAGATAACGGAAGGCACATCTTGTTCCCGATAGGTTCCCAGGACAGGCAGCCCCAGCGAGTCCGGCAAAAACCGTCCGTCGCGCACATAGGTTTCCGAAAAAGCCGCGTCCTCTGCGGTTAATACGCCCTGCGCGTCACAAGGCAGCGAAAGCCCGATGGCTTCACGGAGCCAATCCGAACCGTCCAGGATGCCGCAGCCTGCGGCAAACCCGTTCTTGTATAGGATTGTCGCCTCGTTTTCCAACGCCCAGCGTTCCAGGAGCACATAAAGCTCATCGGACGGCGCGGCGGCACTTGGCGTGCCTGCGTCCTCCTCCGGATGAAGGTATGTCCGGGAGACGTCCGCGACAGTAAAGGATTGCAAGCCCGACACGGGGCTGAAATAGTAGTCCGAGTAAATGATGGAAACGCCAAGCCCTATGCTCGCAAGAATCAGGATCGAGCATAGCAAGGCAGCCCAGTTCTTTTTTCGCATAGCTTTGCCCTCCGTCCTCTCACAGCGCAATGTGCCGTGTGGCGCAATCGCTCACATAGGGATCATGTGTCACAACAACAATGGTTTTCCCCTGTCGGTTCAGCTCTTTGAGAATATCCATCACATAGCTGCGGTTGCGCTCGTCCAGACTGCCCGTAGGCTCATCCGCAAGGATAATGTCGGGGGATTTTGCGATGATTTTTGCCAGTGCCACCCGCTGCTGCTCACCGCCGCTCAAGGTGTAGACCTTACGACGCTCATAGCCAGAAAGCCCCACCTGTGCCAACGCATCCGCGATGCGTTCTTTCTCTGCCTTGCCCTTTGCTTTACCGAACCGGGTGGCGAGTTTCATGTTGGCTTCCACGGTGTCGGTGTCCACCAGCCCGTAATTCTGAAACAGGTAGGACAGCTTGTGCCGCCGCAGATGAACCGCAGCGCGGGAGGAAAAGGACGGGTTTCTTGCGCCGCAGAGGGTGATGCTGCCGCTGTCCGGTGTTTCCAGCAGTCCTATGATGTTCAGGAGCGTTGTTTTTCCGGCTCCGCTTTCGCCCTTGATGGCGACAAACTCTCCGGCTTCAATATGCAGCGAGTAATCCCGAAACAGGACTTTTTCCCCGAAGCGTTTATTGATATTGGATAAAGTAATGGCAGTCATGCTTCCGCTCCTTTCACAATCTGATAGAGGTTTTTCCGGGCAATGCTGCCGCAAGCAAGCAGCGTGATCAGCAGCTCCGCGAGAAACGTGCCCAGCAGGATATTGTAGTCAAGCTCGATGGCGAGCTTTATGAGCAGCAGCCCTGCCGCTACCGCCCCATAGTACAGCACCGTCAGCACGAGATGGGTGCGAATACAGCTTAATAGGGAATGCCCTTCAATCAGGCGACAGGCGATCCTGTCCCTGTAATTGTCGCAATAGAGCCTTGCGCCGAATAAGATCAGGCAGAACAGCCCGATCAGCAGCACCAAAGCCTGTACGCCCCAAATCATCAGCATATAGGTCAGATGATGGACCATTTTATCAAAGGTGGCGGCGACGGTCGGTGTGGAAACGGTCGCCGCGTCAATCCCCGTTTCCCGCAGGATAGGTAGCAGCTCCGCATACGGATCATCGGTGGGAACATAGAGGAAATACGCCCCCTGTGAACACCATGCTTCGATGAAAAGCCCGTCCAGCAGGTCACCTTCCTTGACTACAAGGATGGGCGCGGGCAGAGCGCCGTTTCCCCCAAGCCCTGTGCTGGCGTTATAGGAGTATATGTCAGACGCTTTATCATCGTAGAGGACAATATTCACATCCCCGGAATTTCCCCAGCTCGCGCCGCGCTCCCGTACCTCATCCCGCCTGTATTCCTTGGACTTCGGAAGCAGAATATTCACATGGGTATCGGAAAGCAGAGCGTCACCGATCTGCTCCCCGTCCGGCGCATAGATGGGGTTGAACGCAAGGTAGTTTCGGTTGATGTGGGCATAATCCTGACCGTATGCCTCTCCCAGCATTTTCCCTTCAAACAGGTCATAATTAAAATCGTTGGCTGCCATGAGTATTCCATTGTAGCGATCCACTGTGGCATAATAGAACGCCAGATAATCCGCGCCCTCCGGTGCTCTGCCGGAATTAACATTGTTCAGAGGGACAGTCACATAGCCCTTTGTCTTTTGCGAACAGAACTCCGCTGCATGGAAGGTGTTGTAGATCTGCGTGATGTTCCGCATGGCAATGGTGAGAGAGAATAGAATAAAGATTAGAAAAGCAGCTTTCGCAAGCGTGTTTGTAATGTAGATCCCGCGCTTTGGAACTTTGCCCTTCACATACTCCGCGCTGCGCTGTCCGGAGAGGAACAACAGGGAGAGCAGGATGCCCAGTATCAGTGGAACGAGCAGCCACAGACAATCCCCAAGCAGGAACAGCCCAAATTGCCAGGTCGCCACCGGATGAAGCCACACGGCGCAAATCATGGCGGCGGCAAAAATCAGCAGAAAGCAAAGACACAAAGCAGGGGCAAAGGCTTTGATCTCCCCCAGCAGGATATTCCCCGTGGTATAGCCCTCCATTTTTTTCAGCACATTTTTCTTGCCTGCGGACAGGGTGTAGAATACGATACTGACGCAGAGCATAAAGGCAGGAATGAACAGGAAATAAAGCGGCAGTTTGGTAGACAAAAGCCTTTCGTTGGTTGCTGTTACGGAATAGCCCAAGCCTTTCAGCGCATGAAGCACCGCGTCAAGCTGTCCTTCCGCCACATACCAGGTCGCGGCGGTCAAGTCATGCTGCTGTGCCTGCATGAGTGGATAGATGGCGGTATCTTGAAACAGCGAGGACAGATGCAGCGCCATAGCTCCCGGCTGCTTTGCAGTGGAAAAGAACTCGTCCGATTCCAGCCTCACGCTCCCTTTCCCGGTAGAAACGGAAAGAAAGCTGTCGGTATGGCTGGTCTTATAGTAGCGGTACAGTGGCTTGTCCCCATCCAGCTCCGCGTAGCGGTACATAATGTCTGCGCCGATCTTTCCAAGCGCAGTATCTATCTGTCCCAAAAATTCGCGGTTGCTCAATATCTCCGGCTTTTCGAGGATTACCGCTCGCTTATCCAGTATCATGCTTTCCTCTGCGTCCTGTGCAAAATTGAACAGGGATAGTACCGTAAGCACGGTCATACAGACGGCAAAGCAAAAGATCACAAGTTTTCTCATGGTACACCTACTTTCCAAATGGTCAGACCGCTATTCGTTCTCACCCTCTCTTTTTATACCCCGCAGCTCCTTTACATTATAAAAAATACTCAATGCCAGCAGCATAGCGCAGTAGAACAGAACGCCGACTGCAAGGATCAGTTGAAAGTCGCGCCATTCCGAACAGGATGCAGTGCGAAAGCCCATGACACACAGATGCCCCAGCCCGTATGCGATAGGGATCGGGAGCAGGCGCTCCACCCAGCGGCGGGATTTTTCTTTCCTGCGCAGCTTGAACCATACCCCGGTAAGGATCAGAAACAGGGCGATGTTGAATAGCAGCCAATAGCCCAAAGAAAGCCCCGCCAAAGCGACCCAGCCGCCGCTGTCGGGCGCGGTGCCGTAGATGCACACCGAGCTGTCGCTGGAGCTTTCGGCGTGTCCGTTGATAAACTGCGTGAAATAAACGAGAAGCGGCTTGCCGCTCTCCGGCGCTGCGGTCACAGCCTGTACGCCGGGTCTATGGAACGCTCTGTCCCATACGGAGGTCCACACCTCAAGATGGTAGACAGTGTTGCGATCATCGGGGTCGGCGATTTGTTGGAGCTTATAATTCGTGACCTCGTTGCTGAAAGAGAGCGTCACCGCACCGTTTGCTTCCTCCGTCACAGTCACCAGCTCTGGCGAATAGGCGAAGTATTCCGGCGCAGTCAGAAAGGAGATGACCGACAGCATCAGCGCCAGCAGCACCGCCGCCGTGCATAGGATGGTCTGCACCTTTTTCATCAGCAGTGCCTTTTTCAGCCGTTTCAGCGGCGCGGCGTCCATGTCGGGCTGCGGCTCTGTTTGCACCTCCACAGGCTCCCGCAGTTTTTCATGCTCCGCACGGCAGGCGGAGCAGTTTTCCAGATGCTCCTTTACAAACTCCGACGTATCCTCCGACACCATGTTTTCCACATACAGCGGCAGAATATCGCGGATGATACTGCACTCATTTTTCATCTTCGTCAACCTCCATTCCCTTTTGGATCATTTTTCGTGCGCGGTGATAGGTGACGCACGCCCAGTTTTCCGTCTTGTGAAACAGCTTCCCGATCTCCTTAAGGCTCAATTCGCCAAGGGTACGCCACATGAAAACCTCTTTGTACGGATCGGGAAGTTCATGCAGCAGATGTTTTACCTGTTGGGCATTCTCGCTGCGCAGCAGCATTTCATCCGGTGATTCCTCCGCTTCCGATATAAGCTGTTCCATATCCGCTGTATGCTCTGTCCAGCGGCTTTGTTTCAGATGGGTATAGTAACAATTCTTTGCGATCTGACACAGCCACACCCGGATGTCGCAATCCCCCCGAAAGCTGTCAATGCGGCGAAGCGCACGGAAGAAGGCTTCGCTGGTAATATCCTCTGCCAGCCGTTCGTCCCCACCGGACAGCCGCCGGACATAGAGGAACACATCCCGAAAATAGTCCTTGTATATCTGTTCAAAGTCCGTCACCTGCTCACCTCCTTGTCCCGTTCACTTATAAGACTGCGAAAAACGAAAAATCTTACAAAGAATTTTGTAAAAAATTTTGAGTTGACTACTTATCTTCCCATATTGCAAGACTGCCGCTCGGCAGTTTTCGCTGTCGGGCGGCAGATTCGGTTATGCAGTAAGAGGACCATCTACAATCTTTACATACGCCTCCAGCTTTACTTTTCACAGGTATTGGAGCTCTCATTCTCGTCTAAGTATCGCTCTCCGCTTGCAAGGGCTTCCACCAGCACGCCATAGACCTCCGCCAAGGCGCGGACATACTGCGGAAAATTGCGCCGCAGCTCACTGTCCTCCCCCGGCAGCGGAATCGGTCTCTGCATCATACGATGAACAGCCCTCCACACTTGGAGCCTGCTGCCGGGATAGGATTTTCTTAGCTTCTCGACCGCGCGGTTCTTCGCCTTCTCCACGGCGGACTCCTTCATCATGTGATACATCCCGATCTCTTTCAAGGCCGCCTCCGAGTATCCAAAAACGCCGTAGGCTTTGCCAAGGATGTCCCTGTCCTTCTTCGGCAGGGTGTCGAACAGCTCCTGGAGAAGCTCGATGCAGACCTTGCGGTACACGGCCTGCTCCGCCGAAACGGAGAGCATCCCCGGCATCAGCCGCTCGTAGGGATCGCCGTCATAACCTTCCGGGACAAGATCATGCACACCGAGGAAATGGGTGTTGTAGTGAATATATCGGCTGACACGAGCCTCGGGGACGCCTAACTCCTCCGCGATTTCGCCGGTATCCTTCCATGCAACATGATACAGCCTCTGCGCCTGCCGGACGGCAGTCATCTCGTCCTTGCTCAACGCCATACAGCCAATGTTCTGCTCCAGCCAGCGGATCATGCGCCCCCTCAAATGCGGGTAGAGGTAGGTGGTGAGCGCGGCGCGGCTTTCGTCGTATTCTCTGTTCTGAATCCGCGTCAGGAACTCCAATGCACCCTCACCGCAGAGATCGTCCAGAATCGTTTTCGTATACGCGGAAAATTGATTCGGATGATGCTCATCTACCATCAGGCAGTTGAACTCCGCTGCTGCTTCCTTGGCGATGCCGCGGATCAGACCGATGTTTTTATAGTACAGCTTTTCCAGCGCGGCTTCATCACCGTCATAATATTGGCGAATTAGTTGCTCGTTGGTCATACTTGCTCACCCGCCTTTTCCTTCGGCGGACGGCCCCTCGGATTGGCCGTTCTGGTGATCCCGCAGTGCTGGTAAACGCGCTCAGAGGAAATACGCTGCTCGAAAGCCTCTACGGAGATATTCGCGTCACGCAGAGCGTCATAGAGCAGATCCCGCACATAGTCCTTGGCTTTTCTTGTGTCCTCCTGTGAGATCGCGCCCCGCTGCATATCCTTTGTGATGCGGGCAAAGGCGGTCACCTTGACTTTGACCTTGGGAATGTCCTTCGCCAGCTCCTTCTGCACCTCCACCGTGCCGAACTGCCGGCAGGTGTAGCCGGGCGCATGGGGACACGCCCCTTCGCAGTACAAAGCATGGGCACCGCTCTTGAGCAGAAAATACCGTCCGCAGATGATGCAGCGGCGGATGTTGTGCCCACTGTTCAGCGCCAGCATATAATCCGCTTTCATCAGTGCCTGTAAGCTATCTGTCACATGCTCCTGACAGATAGCGACAGAGCCGTCCGGCAGCGGCCGCGGCACATAGGAAAGCTCGTAGGCATCGTGGGTCGTATAGCAGTCGCCGTTGTTGCGAATGGGATTGACGATGAGCTTTTCCGCAATGCGTTCATCATTGTAGAAGCCGTAGAGTGCTGCGGCATAGTCCTCTGGGCTGTTATGCTTCAGCTTGGACAGACTAAAGCTGATGAAATTCCGAATGGTACCGTTGAAAGCGCGAATGTCGTGAAGATATGTTTCATAACGGCGGATGTACTTTTTGTAATCACGCCATGCGTCCTTGGTGGGGCCGATGGCACGAAGCATTTCGTAATAAAAGGCATCGCCCTTTTCTAAAGCTGCTTCGCTCGGATGGAACAGGTCAAGCGGAACATCCTTGACCGTTTCACTGCGCGCGGAGATTTCATTCGCCACGCGCTCAAGTCGTTCCCGTTGTATCTCCGCTGGCAGATCATGTTCCTCTTTCGGAAACAAATCGAACTGCCCCGTGATCTCTCGTATGACAGAGAAGAAAGCGTCCTCGCTCTCGTCCAGCAGCAGGCGGAACACAGCGTAGCGGCGCAGTACTCCGCATAGCGCTGCCAGCTCCTCGTTCAGCTTCCACCAAAGCTCTATGCTCCCGCTCTGCTCATATTCTTCCGCAAGGCTGGTGACCTGCTTCATGCGTTTGCTCATGGGTTGATATTCGTCCGGCGACAGATTCAGCAGATCGGCGGTCAACATACCGGCAGTGAACTGCTGACCGTATAGCTCCAGCGTACTGCCATAGGTGTAGAAAACGATGCTGCCCTCCATGTGTGCCCCTCCTGGTAAAATCTGTCCTACATGAATTTTAATCTGTCCATGCTTTCTCTCAGCATAGCATAAATTCCTCCACAATACAAGCAGAGGGAAGAAACCACGCGCCGTCCCGTGGTAACGCCCCTCTGCTTTTTTCGCTCTCATCGTTCCGATGGGAGCAATATTTTTAAGGAGGATCCGAAATTGAAAAAAGAAAACCGATTGCTGACCATCGACGGAGAAACGCTGATGAGTCAACCGCTCACACCGCTGAACTTCGTGGTGGATACGCTGCTCTCTCAGGGTCTGCACATCCTTGCTGGCTCACCCAAGGTGGGAAAGTCATGGCTGGCGCTGTGGCTGGCCGTCACGGTGGCGAAGGGCGAAGCCGTCTGGGGCATGGGCGTGAAGCAGGGCACTACGCTCTACCTCTGCCTGGAGGATTCCACCCTCCGCATCCAGAACCGCCTGTTCGAGATCACGGAGGACGCCCCCGCCAACGTCCACTTCTCCACCAACAGCGATACCCTTGGCAAGGGGTTGGAGGAACAGCTCTGCGCGTTCCTTTCTGAACACCCCGACACGGTGCTGGTCATCATCGATACGCTGCAAATGATCCGCGGTACCGGCTATGACAACACCTACGCCAACGACTACCGTGACCTCTCCGTGCTGAAGCACATCGCGGATGCCCACGGCATCGCCATTCTGCTGATCCACCATCTGCGAAAGGAACTTGCCGACGATGTGTTCAGCCGCATCTCCGGTACGACTGCCATCAGCGGCGCGGTGGATTCCAGCTTCACGCTGGTGGAGGACAGGCGCGGCAGCGGCAAGGCAAAGCTTTCCTGCATCGGGCGCGACATCGAATACCGGGAACTGACGCTGGAGCGCAACGCGGAAAATGTGTGGGAGCTGGTGTCGGACAGCCGGATGCAGCCGGAGCTGCTGGGCGGCCGGATCGTCATTCTTCTCTCTGAACTGCTGCGCCAGCAGCCGGAGATCAGCGCCCCTGCCAAGGTGCTGCTGGAAAAGATCGACCCTGCCGGTACGGAGGGTTTCACGCCTAACAGCTTCTCCCACCGAATCCGCAAAAGCGTTGACGCGCTAAGGAGAAACGGCATTACGGTATCCTTCCGCAAGAGCAACGGTGACCGTCTGATCTGCCTGAAAAGGGCCGATGGGGTCGATGATCCCACTACCGAAAACATCGTCACCATCGACCCTGAGAACCCGCCGTATTTCGCCCTGTGAGCCGCTGTGTGCGCGGTTAGGGGCTGGGATGGTGTGTGTACCCGACGAGGGGAGATTCAGCCCGCACAGGGCGAATTCCGGAGCGGCATAAAAACGGCAAATATGCCGCCGTGACCCGCGGGCGTCCAGCGTTTCAACGGCATGAAGCGCACGCCGAGGGTAGTGATACCACCCCCATGCAGGAACGCTGAAAAAATGCAAAACGGGAGCTTTTATTACCTCCCAACAGGGCTCCCGCCGAAACCCAGCAAAGCGGTTTCGGTGGGAAGAGGACGAGCGACAGAGAGAGCGAGTCCTGCCGCTTGCGGCGGAACGAGGGCTTCGTCGTCCGCTCGGACGACGGCCAGCATCGCATTTGTCTGGTCTGCGGCGAAGCCGCTGCCCTGCCAAATGCACTGGGCGGGCAAAGCCCTGCACCCAAATTCCGGGCGGAAGCCCGGACCCACTCAAAGCTGCGAGCGTTTCTGCGGAAACGCTTTTACCCGTCTCCGGCGGCGCAGCTTCAAAGGGGGACCAGTCCCCCTTTGAGGAACCCCCAGCTCTCCGAGGGGACGAGAGAAATCATTTTAGAAAGGTCATTGATTATGAAAAAAGATATCAAATTCAGCACGCGCATGGCGTCCGCTGACCGCGAGAAGATCAGGGTACTGGCGGCGAAGGCCCACATGTCCATGAGCGACTACGTCACCGCCTGCTGTCTCG
>URGQ01000021.1 GCA_900547385.1 uncultured Oscillospiraceae bacterium
AGTGAATATCGCCTACGCCGGTAAAATCTCCCCGGGAGCCGGAGAGCATATAGTCCGGCACATTCTCGCAGCCATGCCGCATGATTTTTTCCACTGTCACCATAAAGGCATAGTCGATGGAAATGTCCCGTTTATTGAGCGCCTGCATCCGCGCCTTTTCCGCATCGTTCCACGGCACTTCACCGGGGGATACAACGACGATGTGTCTCGGCTGCGGCAGCGGCTCGGGCTGCGCATTGTTGTGCGCAGCAATGCCAAGCGCCAGCGCGCCGCCGGAGGAAAAGCCACAGGTGCTGACATTCCCGCCACCATACAGTTCAATCATTTTTCGGTAACATTCGTACACCATCGCATAGGTTTCAGTAATACAATACTCCATGCAGAGCGGGTAAAACGGAAACCACACATCACAGCCGGTCTCACGGCACAGCTTGCGCATCACAGGCAGGTCGCCCTTATCGGGACCGATCACCATGCCGCCACCGAAGAAATAGAGAATAGCACGCTCGGACGGTTTCGGACGCTCTCGCACGATCAGGCAGGGAAAGCCGTTCACTGTAATTGTTTCATAATACGCCTTGCGGTCGGTGGGCGTAAAAACGCCGCGATGCCGGTTCTGCTTTTCAATTTCCTTTCGCAGTGCATCCTCCGGCAAGGCGAACGCCTTTTTCGCGCCGGAGAGCTTGTATACGCTGCGTAAGATAGATGCAAAGATACTCATGATTTAGCCCCTCACTTCCACGCCGTAATGCAGAGCCAGCTTTTCTTTTTGTGTATCTGCACATCGTGAAAGCCCGCCTGCTCCAGATACATCTTCAGCTCGGCGTCCTTGTAGATGGTCATGCCGCCGATGATCTCCGTCCACTTCTTGTCCTTGTCCGTATCGCCGTTGCTTTCGTTGCAGATGAGTAATGTCCCGCCGGGCTTCAGCACCCGGTAAACCTCGCGGAAGCACTGCGGCAAATCGGGCCAGAAATAGACGGTTTCAAAGGCCGTTACCGCATCGAACCAGCCATCGGCAAACACCATATCCGCCACGCTGCCTTGCAGAACGGTGCAGCGGCCCTCCGAAATGGCTGACCGATTGACCTTTTTGGATTTCTCCACGCTGACGGGCGAATAGTCAATACCCTTGACAATACCCTGTGGGCATTTTTTCAGCAGCCTTTTCATGTTCGCACCGCCGCCGCAGCCGCAGTCCAGCACCCTGGCGTCCGGCGCAGCATTCAGAAATTGAAGCCCCCACCGGGCCACGGCGCTGTGCCCAACATTCATCATGGCGACCATAATTTTCCCGCCAAAGCCTACGGGCTTGCGGGTATTTTCAAAGAATGACATATCACACCTCCATTTTTACACACTCGGCATAGGTCAGCGGGAACGAGGCTTTCAGCACAGCGCTTTTCCGCACCGCCCAGCCGTTCTGCCTTAGGAAGCGCAGGTATTCCTCACTCGTCCACCTGCTGTGGAGAGGGAAGCCTGCCAGCTTCATGAAAAATGCCCTGACCTTGCCGGTAAACGAGTTCTCCGCGTGGGTGAAGGTCGGCGCGATGAGCACGCCGTCCTCTTTCAGCACCCGCTTGATTTCTTGCAGGGCTTTCTCCGGCTGCGGCACGATGTGCAGTGCGTTGGACACGATCACCACATCGAAGGAGTTGTCTGCATAGGGCAGGCAGAACATATCCTGCACGGAAAAGTGCAGCTTTGCCGAGCGGTTATCCCGCTTTGCCTGGGCGATCATCTCCGCAGAGGCGTCCGTCGCCTCGATGTGCACCGCCGCGTTCACGATGTTTTTTGCGATCAGTCCCGTGCCGGTGGCAAGCTCCAGCACCGTTTTGGCTTTCACGACCGGCCGGATCAGTTCATACATCTCGTCATATGCTGCCCGGTCCTTTCGCATAAAGCGGTCATACCGACCGGCATTTTTGTCCCAGAAATTCTTGTGTTCTCGCATCGCTATCACCCCTCCAGTCGTTAGATGCATCTAACCTATACGCACACATCTTCCAGTTAGGTGTAGCTAACTATCGTGTCTTGGAAAAGCCGCATTGCTGCGGCACCCTTCCCAAAGCTATACTTGCTTAATTTAGCGTTTTCGGATGATTTTCTTAGAAAATCATTACTTCCCATTTCTGCTCCAAAGTATAGCACCGCCGAGGGTTAGTGTCAACTAACCCTCGGGTATTCGTTTTCTCTTTTCCTCTGCCTTCGAAGCGCGTATAAAGCAGTTGCCCTTATTCTTTGATTATAGCATCCCACGGTTTGCGCCGCCAATGGTTAAGAAAATCGTTGACGCTTTTTCTATTTCTGGCTATAATAGGCGCACCGAGGATGGACGCCTTTCCATCTGCTTTCTTATGACCACAACACATACCACAGACGCTTCCGGGACGCACGGGAAAAGCGGGCAAAAGATGCCACAAGACCATTTGCATTTCAGCCGAAAGCGCCGGAAACGGCTAAAAATCAATACAAATCACAGCTTTTGATTCGTTCGCATCGCGGAGGCCGAGGGTTCGAATCCCTTCGGGTCCACCATATCACAAACCCGCAGAAATGCTGGTTTTCCCTTTGTTTATGCGGGTTTTCATCGTTTTTAGTCTTTGCAAATCTTGCTGTTTCTTGCGGTATTTTTGCGTATGTGTGGCACAGTAATGGCACAGTAAAATGCCCCCTCCGCAACTGGAGGGGGCATCTCTTTACCACACCTTCTCTGACACTCCGAGTGCCTCGTACAAAAGGTGCTTTTGCTTTGTGCTTGCGCCTGGAACGGCCTTATCGATAGCGGCCTTCTTCTTTCGGCTTGCAGACCCTGAAATTGTTTTCCCGTTATCACCCTTGTCGCCTACGATACCACGGGCTGCAAAGTATGCGGCGTAGTATTGGTCGTAGGTAACGCCCTGTGCGACATACTCGGCTGCCTTTTCTCCGACATCCTTGTTGTATGTCTTTAGTGCGTAGTCCTTAAAGATCGTCTCGAACATATCCTGCGCGTAGGCGATCTTTTCCTTGCTTTCGTCCTGAATATGGCACATGCCGGCTTTGATAAGCGTTGGCTTGAGTTTGCAGAATGCAAAAATATCTTTCCTGCAGATATTTTCCTACCAGCTCACTGCTTTCTCCCGTTACGCCCATGGCGTGGAAAAACAGTACCGCTGGATTTTTTCTTTCGCCAAGTGCCGCAAACCGCATGATCATTCCCCTCCGACCTCTGTTATGGTGGTTTGCTTTTGCTAACTGCGATTCCTTGGAAAAGCCACCCTCCGGCAGCATTTTATCCGCCCCGTCCCACCAACAGCCGATATCAGCCGACCATCTTTACAATGTGACAGGAATATTTTTACAATCGCATTGTAGCACCCGGCTTTTCTTTTTGTATGATGGTATCGTATCTAAAAAAACATTTATAATAAACCGATACAAAGCAGAAAAACGGTTCTAAAATGACACTATATATAAAAGTGCCCCGTCCGCTTTGCAGGCAGGCCTTTATGTTGAATCATCAGGAGGCAAAACAATATGAAACGCATCATCTGCACATTTCTTGCTGTTTTTCTATTGGTACTGGGCTGTGCCGGGTGCCAGCCTACCGGTGGAAATGACCCCACCCCAGAACCAACCCCAACGCCAACACCGATACCCGATGACCCGAGCCCAGACGATGAATCTACAGTGCAAAAACCGGAACAACTGCTGGCGGCCATGACGCTGGAGGAAAAAATTGGGCAGCTGTTTATTATCAGGCCAGAATCGCTGGACTCCACACTGACTCCGGAGCAGGTACACAGCACCCGGGACTACGGCGTGCAGGCCCTGACCGAGGAGATGGCGGCCCAGCTGTCTAAATACCCCGCCGGGGGGATTGTTTTCTTTGGAAAGAACATCGCCGGGCCGGAACAACTGGAAGCCTTCCTCTCCGGCCTGAAGCAGGCGAGTGACCTGCCGCTGATGATCTGCACTGATGAAGAAGGCGGCAGTGTTTCCCGTATTGCCAATGCGGCGGGCTTCCAGGTGCAGAAATTTGATGGAGCAGAGGCCATCGGCGCTACTGGCGACCCCCATGAGGCCTATCACATGGGGCAAGTCATCGGAGCATATCTGAACCGGTATGGCTTTAATCTGGACTTTGCCCCGGTGGCGGATATTAATTCCGATCCGGAGCATATCATCATCGGTCCCCGGGCCTTTGGCAGCGATGCGCAAACCGTTTCCTCCATGGTAAACGCCATGATAGACGGCCTGCACGATGGCGGCGTAATGGCCTGTATTAAGCACTTTCCCGGGCACGGCGCCGCCAGCGGTGACAGCCACGATGGCTATGTGGAGCTGGATAAAAGCTGGGAAGAACTGCTGCAATGCGAGCTCATACCCTTTATTGGCGCGCTGGAGAAAACTGACCTGGTAATGGCCGCGCATATCGCCACCCCAAATGTGACCAATGACGGCCTGCCCGCTTCCCTTTCCTACTCCATGCTGACCGAAAAGCTGCGGGGTGAGTTGGGCTATGATGGGGTTATTATCACCGATGCCCTGGCCATGGGCGCCATCATACAGAACTATTCTTCGGCAGAAAGCGCCGTGCTGGCCCTGCAGGCCGGAGCCGATATTCTGCTGATGCCGTATGATTACATTGCCGCCTACCAGGGGGTGCTGGCAGCTGTGGAGGATGGAACCATCCCGGAGGAGCGCATTGATGAAAGCGTACTGCGCATCCTGCGGCTGAAAGCGGCCTATGGGGCAGAAAATTGACAGCTAAAAACAAGTTTTTCTCGCCAATTGTCTATTATCTGTTGCACTTTGTCCACGCGAATCGTTATATAGGGTGAAAGCGCTCCATAGTTACGCATTTTACCGGGGCTGACCGACATTTCCTACAAATGGAGGAAGGCTTTTTCTGCGGAATGCCCATATCCTTTTCCGGGGAAATTTTGGTATAATGGAGCTGCAGAAAACATTTTTACAAGGAGGAAAATGAGATGAAGAAAACACTGTGCCTACTGCTGGCCGCTCTGCTGGTGCTCTCGCTGGCCGCCTGCGGCAAGCAGCCCGCCACCCCCACGCCTGACCCTACCCCTGATCCCGCCCCAAATGAAGCGCCCAAGCTGGTGGAAGCCCTCATCCCGGCCGAAGAATATCCGGATATCGTATGGGAAAATGCCGGCGGCGGGCCCTGCTGGAATGAAAACTACATTGTGACTGTGGGAAACGATGATTCAAGTAACTACAAGACCATCTTCTATTCCACCAACCGCCAAACCGGTGAGACCCGCTCCACCGAGCTGGACGGACTGTGGGTCTCCGATAGTCTGGCCCTATATGGGGATAGCTTTTATTGGCTGACTATTGAGGCCAACAAAGAAACTGGCGAGCGTGAGCTGCTCCTGCTGAAATATGACTGCGCCACCCTGGAAAAAACCACCGTATTTACTGAACCATGCGAATACTGGGCCGATAATAGCCAGCTGGCCATCGATGATGAGTGGGCCATCTATGTACTTACTCTCTCCGATTCCGAATATGAGATCCGCGGGTACTCCTTTGCCGATGAAAAGAACCACACCCTGATGAAGCTGGAAAGCAGCATCTTCCCTCGGCTGGTCCAAATGACCGATGGGTGCTATTCTGTCGCCTTGCAGGAATCGGACGGCTGGGCAACTCGGATCATCCGGCTGGACGATGACGAAACGGTTTGGGAAAACCGTTCCGAAAGCACCAGGGTCCCCACCCGGCTTGCCTTTAATGAAAGCTGGATCGTGCTGCGGGAAGAATCCCAGGCGGACCCCAATGCCGGCAGTCTGCGGGTATGGAACCGCACCACTGGCGAAGAGCTTAATGTAGATGGTCTGAAAGGGATGCTGTACCCCAGCAGTGAGTTGTATCTCATCGGCGACTGGCTGTACAGCACCCGGTTGGTCACCAACGAGGACGGCAGTCAGCGGCAGGCACTCATTCGCATCCATCTGCCGGGCGACCAGGCCGAACTGATTTATGATGGGGATGTATTCCGCTTCCGGGTCGACCCCATGACCGGTGAGATTGCCGTATGGCAAATCTATGATGAACCAAGCCAAAATCACAGCACCACCCGCAAGCTCATCCTGCTGAAGGCCAGCTAACCCCGGTAACCAAAGCCGATAAAAGCGCTCCCCTTCCCCGCCGCACGGCAGGAGGGGGAGTTGTTCTTTTTTCCGGCAGGGAAAAGCAGTAAAAAAGTATTAAAAAACCGTTAAAATTATTTGGATTCAAGGCTGCGTTGTGCTAGAATGGGGATGATCGGGGTCGGGATGGATGACCGGCCGCAGGAGGCATAACCATGGAGAGAAAAAAACTATTGATTGCCGATGATTCCGAAATGAACCGGGCGATCCTTGCCAATATACTGGATCAGGATTACGAGATCATCGAGGCAGCCGATGGGCGGGAGGCCATTGCCGCTTTGCAGGTCTATCACAGGGAGATCTCCGCGCTGCTTCTGGATATCATCATGCCAGAAATGGATGGTTTTGCGGTGCTGGAAGAAATGCGTGCCCATGGCTGGCTGGAGGAAATCCCTGTCATAATGATCTCGGCCGAAACCGGCACCGCCACCATTGACCACGCCTTTGCGCTGGGGGCCTCGGATTACATCAGTCGTCCCTTCGCCACCCGCATCATCCGCCGGCGCATCATCAATACCATCTTGCTGAACGCCGAAAAGCACCGGCTGATGGACATAGTGGCCGAGCGCTTTTTGTGGAAGGAACGCAACAGCGATACTATGGTGGCCATCCTGGGCTACGCGTTGGAGACGCGCTGCGGCGAAGGCGGCACTCATATGAATGGCGTGGGGCACCTCACCAAGCTTCTGCTGCTGGAGCTGCGCAAAAAGACCGACCGCTACACACTGGAACCGGATGATATTGAACTGATCAGCATAGCAGCCGGACTGCACGATATTGGAAAAATTCTTATTCCGGAAAACATTCTGAAAAAGCCCGGCAAGCTGACCGCAGAGGAATTTGAACTGGTCAAGCAACACGCCACCATCGGCGCACAGCTGGTGGCAGAAATTCCAGTCTATCAAGACGAAGCACTGGTCAAATATTCCATCGAGATCTGCCTTCGCCACCACGAGCGCTGGAACGGTGAAGGCTACCCTGATGGGCTGCGGGGGGACGAGTGCCCCATTGCGGCACAGGCCGTTGCCCTGGCCGATGTATACGATGCCCTGACCACCCGCCGCAGCTACAAGGAAGCCTATTCCCACGAAAAAGCACTGGCCATGATCCACGCCGGGGAATGCGGCAGCTTTAATCCCCTGCTACTGGAATGCCTGGATGATCTCTCAGATGTCATCCGGCGGGAGGGTGCCGCCCGGGATGTCGGGCAGCACCCCCACAATAAATATGCCATCACCGAGGAACTGTACCGGAACCGGGATATGGCCGCCGCCCACATGACCCGCCAACTGGAGGAAGCCAACGCCCGGGAGGATTTCTTTACCGGGATGAGCCGGGAAATGTGGTTTAAATACACGGTGCAGCCCTCCTCGCTGCGGCTTTCCCTAGAGGCCACGCAGCAGACCGGTCTGCCCGCCGTGATGGTAGACCCACTGCAAAGTCAGGACTTTTTAGCGTTCATTGGAAAGGAAACTATAGAAACGGTGCGGCAACAGCTGGCCCGGGTGACCGCGGATGAATCTTATGCTGAAATGCCCGTAACACTGCTGCTGAATGGGCAGCCGTGCCGCTGTCGACTGGCCATGTTTCTCTCCTGGTCGGCGGTGGAAAAGGGCCGTTGCCAGAGTCTGTTCGGCAAAGTGATCAATGTAGATGAAAACTACACCCGGCTGGAGGATTACAACCGGACAAGCATCCCGCAGGTGGAGCAGCAGGCGCTGCTGCCGCTTACTGCGGTGGATGGCGTTCTACGCGTTTCCGGGCGGGAGCTGGCACCCATCCTGCAGGCCTACCGGCAGATGTTCCAAATCGTGCGGCTGGTGGATCCGGGCATCTGCATGCAGGTGATCGCCGCAGATGACGGCCACACCATGGAAAAAGTGGAGCGCTGCTACTCCATCTGGGATAAGACCCAGCGCTGCCGGCACTGTGTTTCCCAGGAGGTGGTACGCACCCGCCGCACCCTGAATAAAGTGGAAGCAATCGGCAGCGACCTTTATTATATCCTGGCCATGTGCGTAGAGGTGGATGGCTTTCCCTATTCGCTGGAATGCGTCAATCCTATTTACTCGGATGATGTGCTTTCCGATGAGAATGAGAATCTGCTGAACCAACTGCTGATGCGCAACCGGCAGGTGTATACCGATTCCCTCACCAAGGTCTTTAACCGGCGCTACTGCGATGAGCGGCTGCGGCGCCTTTCCGGCGAGTATGCCCTGGCCATGATCGATATAGATAACCTCAAGCAGATCAACGATTGCCTTGGCCACCCTGCTGGGGATACCGCCATATATCACACTGCCCAGGCCATCCGGGCCATCCTGCGCGGCCAGGATGAACTGGTACGCTACGGCGGAGACGAGTTCCTGCTGCTGTTCCACAGTCTGCCGCAGAATATCCTGCGGCGCAAGCTAGAGGATATCTGCCGGGCGGTGCGGGCGCTGCGGGTCGCGGATTTGCCGGAGCTGCGCATCACTGTCAGCATCGGCGGTGTTTATGCCGCGGGGCAGATCAGTGAGCTGGTGGAAAAGGCCGATCTGGCTCTGTACCGTGCCAAGGCTCAGAAGGATAGTGCCGTGCTGTATGAGGAGGACTTCCATGACTCTGAATGAATTTTATACCACCGTGGGCGGCAATTACGAGGATGTCATTGCCCGCCTGCACAGTGAAGCCTTTACAGAGAAATTCCTACGGATGATTCCGCAGGATAACAGCCTGCCGCTGCTGAAAGAAGCAGCGGCAGCGGGCGATGTCCCAACGGCCTTCCGGGCGGTGCATACCCTAAAGGGCATTGCCCTCAATTTGGGGCTTACCGGGCTGGCCGCCGCCTGCGGCACCATGACCGAAGCTCTGCGCAGCCGGGATACCCTCCCGGAACAGACCGATGTCCTGCTCCGGGCAGTGGACCGGGAATACCAAAAAGTGTGTGATACACTAGTCCGGCTGAATCCCCACACAGAACCGAGGAAAACAACATGATGATAAAAAGCGGATACCAGGAGGGGCTGTATTCCCAAAACGGCTCCCCTGCCCCACCGATGCGCTGGAGGAACAACTGCGCGGCCAAATGAATTTTTCCAGTGGGGAGGGCACCGGGACGGCATTCCATGTCACACTGCCCTTTGCCATCGATCCCACCCCGACCGCCGTGGCTGATAACACAGCTGACTCCATTGATCTGACCGGTATGCAGATCCTGCTGGCGGAGGATAACGAACTCAATATGGAGATCAAGCAATTTTTCATTGAACAGTACGGCGGCACCGTCCTCCCGGTACAGGATGGCCAAGAAGTCGTCAAGCATTTTGCCGCCTCCGCCCCTGGCGAGATCGACCTCATTCTAATGGATGTAATGATGCCGGTCATGAATGTCTACAAAGCCACCCGGGTCATCCGGCAGATGTCGCGTCCCGATGCAAAGACTATCCCTATCATAGCCATGAGCGCCAATGCCTTCCAGGATGATGTACAAAAAAGCCGGGCCGTCGGTATGAATGCCCACCTACCCAAACCCCTAAGCACTGAAAACCTGCTGGGGGCCATCGCGCGCTACATCACCCAAAAATGATTTTATTCTATGTCCCCGGTAAAGGAGTCCATTCCCTTATGCACGCCAAGAAAGTTTTGATTCCGTTTCTCCTGCTGCTGGCACTGGTCCCGCTGTGCGCCTGCACCGCCACAGTGCCCACCCCTAGCGTCCCCCTGCCCCAGTTGGTGATCGGCAGTGATAATTACCCTCCCTACAATTACACCGATGAAAACGGCTTCCCGGCCGGCGTGGATGTAGAACTGGCCCGGGAGGCCTGCCGCCGCATTGGCTACGAGCCCGTCTTTCGGCTCATTGATTGGGACCAAAAGGATGAATTTCTGCAAAATGGTGAGGTTGATTGCCTGTGGGGCTGCTTTTCCATGAATAACCGGGAGGAAAGTTACCTATGGGCCGGGCCCTACGCCTGCAGCCGCCAAGTGGTGGCCGTCCGGCAAGATAGCGATATTCAGTCCCTGGGAGATCTCGCCGGCCATCGCGTCGCGGTACAGATCAGCTCCAAGCCGGAAGAGATCTTCTCCGCCGGCACCGATCCCCGTCTGCCCACTGTCAGCAATATCTACTGTCTGTTAAGGATGGAGGATGTGGTTTCTGCCCTGCGCAAAGACTATGTAGATGCCTGCGCCGGCCACGCTGCCGCCCTTACCGCGCAGCTGCAGTACACCAATACCCCCTACCGTCTGCTGGAGGAATCCCTGCTGCGTTCCGAGGTCGGGGTCGCCTTTGCCCGGGAAGGCGATACTGCCCTGCGGGACCGCCTGCACACCGCCCTGGTGGAAATGTTCGCCGATGGCACCATTGAGAAAATCCTGGCCGAATACGGTTTGGACCCGGCCGATGCTCTAGGAGGAACGACCGGTGAGTAAACAACAGAATAAACGGATCTGGGACTGGAACCCCAAGCCTCGCTCCGTCATTATTGTAGGGGTCCTGCTGTTTCTGCTGGTGGTGCTGGTACACGGTCACGCGGAATATCAGATCACCGCCTCCCTGGCGCGGGATACCGCCAACACCCTGCGGCAACAGTGCATCAGCTTTTATAAGCTAGCCAGCGGCGACCGTGTTAAAAGCCTGTTCCGGCTTTCAGATAACCTGCTGGAGCTGAGTTATCACCTGCGGGATGATCCCGAACTCATTAACGATGAATACCTGGAGCAAAGCGTAGACCGTCTGCGCCTGACCGGCGTGGCCCTGCTGGATGGCGATCTAAGCCTGGAGGCCTCCGGTTATACCCGCCCCATGCAGGGCTCCCCCTGGCAGAATACCACCGAAGGCAACCTGTTCTACGGGGTGGCCGGCACCAATAAAATCTATGCCGAACGGGTGCAGTACGATGGCCGCTACTATGATGTCTGTGCCGTTCCCCGGTTGGATGCCCCCGGCCTCCTCATCGGATTTTACGAACAGCCCGCTGGACTGATTCTGGATGTCGAGGAGGATATGACCACCCTTCTCAATGGTATTTACATCAATCGCGGCGGCACCTACATCATCACAGCCGGAAACACCATATTGGCCGGCAGCGATGATGCCCTTCAGGGCGAGAAAACTGCCTCACTCTCCATTCTGCAGGCACTGAACCAGCTCCCTCACGATGACCAGCTCCACCTCTTCCACAATGAAGGCGGCATCTACCTGGGCTGCCACACCGCCTGCGAGGGCTGTCAGCTCTACATCTATTTCCCGGTACTTTCTACCTTTGCCGATACAGCGGCGGTATCCGCCGTGTTCGTGGCGCTGTATACCGCCTTTTGGCATATTCTCTCCATTGCTCGCAGCCGTGCTCTGTACCAAAGCAGCCAAAAGCTGCAGGAGAGCAACCTTCACCTGCAAAAGACTGTCAATATGCTGCGCTCGCTGCAGAACATCTATTTTGCTTCCTTCTACATCGATCTGACCCAGAATTCCTGCGAAAGCATTTTCCTGCCGCAGTGGCTGGCCCATTACCTGCCGCAAAATAACTCTTACACCGATATGAAGGACGCCTTGACGCAGAATCTTGTCCCGGAGGAATACCGGCCGATGCTGGATGAGCAGCTCAGTCCTGAGGCTATCCGGGAGACCCTGCGACAGGAAAACCTCACCGATGTGCGCCATAGCTTTTATATCGATTACCAAACCTGGTGGGATGATACCCTAAACTGGAGCCGTGTCACCATCACTGTTGTGGATTTTGATGCGGTCGGTAAGCCCCACCATGTTTTGGCCGTGCTGCAGGATGTCGGCCCGGAAAAAGAACGAGAAGCCCGATACCAGGAACAGATTATTGCTGAAGCAGAGGAAGCACGGCTGGCCAGCATTGCCAAATCTGAATTCCTGCGCCGCATCAGCCACGATCTGCGCACCCCCATCAACGGCATCCAGGGCTACATCAATATGGCCGCTCACTATCCCGATGATCTTGCCCTCCAGATAAGCTGCCGGGATAAAGCTGCCATTGCCCTGCACACCCTGCTGGATATCGTCAACAATGTACTGGATATGAGCAAACTGGAAAGCAGCGCCATCGAGCTCGAGCAGCGTTCCTTCTCCCTCTCTGCCACCCTGCAGGAGGTCAGCGCTGTCATTGAACCGCAGGCCGCTGAATTCGGCATCCGGTACGAAGCCCCCACCGAGGCCCCCCTGTCAAATGTCCGTCTCATCGGCAGCCCCAATCATTTGCAGCGCATCCTGTGCAACCTGGCCGGCAATGCCGTAAAATATGGCCGCAGCGGCGGCTATGTCCGGCTGGGCAGTCGGGTCCTTTCCCACAGCGAAGGCTGTGTAACGGTCGAATTCACCTGCGAGGATAACGGTATCGGCATGAGTGAGGAATTCCAGCAGCATCTGTTTGAACCTTTCGCGCAGGAGGCCGATGACGCCCGCACCCAGTACCAAGGCACTGGTCTGGGTCTTTCCATCGTTGAAAAGCTGGTATCCGCCATGCACGGCACCATCACCTTCAATTCCCAAAAGGGTGTTGGCACCTCCTTTCGGGTCGTGCTGCCTTTCGGCATCGATCGCACCGCTCCCACCGCTCCGGTTCCACTGCCCACAGCCGATTTCACCGGTATTCATATCCTGCTGGCGGAGGATAACAACCTCAATATGGAGATCGCGGAATTCCTGCTGCAGGAACATGGCGCCACCGTGACCCGCGCCTGGAACGGCCGCGAAGCCCTGACTCTTTTTGACGCCTCTGCCCCCGGCAGTTTCGATCTTATCCTCATGGATATCATGATGCCGGTGATGGACGGCCTGGAGGCCGCCCGGGCCATCCGCGCGCTGCCCCGCCCCGATGCCCAAACCATTCCCATCCTGGCCATGAGCGCCAACGCCTTCAGCGATGACATCCGCCAAAGCCTGGCCGCCGGGATGAACGATCACCTCTCCAAACCCATCGATGAAAGAAAACTGCTGGCTGCCATGGCCCGCCTGCTGGGCAAGGATGAAAAAGCTGTCCGCTAAATCCAGGTAATATGCCCAAAACCAGCCGTTCCATTTTTGCAACATGTTTCGTTTTTGCATCAATAAATTCTGTTAATAAAATTTATACGCTTTCCGTAATACTGTGTAATCAAGCCAAAAATTAAGCATTCGCAAAAAAGTGCGGGATGATATGTTGCATATTTGCATCATATTATCCCGTTCTTTTTCGATTTCCGCTCCTTTTCCTCGCGGTTTTCCCCTTCGCGGCGTTTTTTCTCCATGAAAAAGTATCCAAAGAAATCCTCCCCCATCCCACGCACCTGCCAAACTTTTATCAGCCCCATTTACAAGCCCTCTCCCCCTCGCTATAATCATCTCGAAAGCGGGCTTTCCCCTGCATTTTTTCACCCCCTGCCGCCGCTTTACAGGGAGATTCGTACAGGAACTGAGAGGTTTAATAAGATGGAACAGAATTTAAGCAAAACCCCGATCAAGTGGCGGGCTTCCGCCATTGTGCTGGCTATCTGCCTGGTACTCATGGTCGTCACCTCGGTCATCGGCCATAATATTCAAACCAGCGGCGGCACCGTCCGCACCGAAGAGCTGACCTTCACCACCGATGTGGGCGCCACCAGCCACGCCAAGCTCTATATCCCCGAAACAGCGACTGCCGAAACCCCGGCCCCGGCCATCCTGCTGTGCCACGGCTACACTGCCAGCCTGGATGCCATGGAATCCAACGCTATTGAACTGAGCCGCCGCGGATATGTGGTCATGGCGCTGGATATGTACGGTCACGGAGAAAGCACCCTGCCCCCCGATGGCTACAAGCAGGCCGAAATGGGCAATGTGGAAAACTACGCCCCCGACCTTGGCAGCTATTCCGCCCTGCAGGAATTCAAAAACTACGATTTTGTCGATCTGACCAAGATCGGTATGCTGGGCCACTCCATGGGCACCGCTGCCATTCAGGAGGGCGCTTATCTTGCCTATGCCAAATGGCAGGCAGCCTATACTGCAGCCTATGCTGAAGCGCTTGCGGCAGGCTCCGATGAAACAACCGCTGCTTACACAGCCTACGGCGCAGCGATGAACTCCGGGATTGTACTGCCCGGGTCTATGGTACTCACCGGTTATAATTACAATGTCCGCAATATCAATGACTTGACCTACAATGGCGTTACTGCCGAAAACGGCGTTTTTCCGCTGTATGCCGCACCGGTCAATATCTGCACCATTCAAGGCACCTACGATGAATTCTCCGGTCTTCTGTGGGGCGTGGAGGATTCCAGCCAATACACCACCAGCTTTAAGTTCGCCTACGGCACCGGCGGCGCCACCAATGTTCCCTCCGGCACCTACTTTATGTATGGCGATGCCAGCGCCACACCCCTCACCCGTGAGGAAGCTGTGACCGCCGCAGCCAGCGCTGCCGTTACCATGAAGCCTATTAGGGCCGCTTACAGCTTCAATGGCACCCACTCCGATACCTACTATGATGAAACCGCCATCGGCTACGGCATCGATTTCTTCGATATCACTCTGCGCGGCGGCGTTGCCACCATCGCTCCCACCGAGCAGGTCTGGCACGGCCGTGCCGCCTGCGGCCTCATCGGCCTTATCGCCACCCTGGTCGCCTTTGTAGCGCTGGCGCTCACCCTGCTGCGTGTCCCTTTCTTCTCCACTATCGTTCGTCCTGCGGCGCCTTCCATGAGCACCGTCCACGGTGCAAAGGGTGTGATTGGCTATATTATTCCCTACATCATCTTCCTGCTGCCTGCACCGCTGCTGTACTACTGGCTGGTGGGATATCCCTACTACATGCAGCCCCAGTGGTTCAAATTCCTCACCAAGTTCATGCCCAATAGCTTCTTCAATATGGCTCCCATGAACTCTCTCATGCTCTTTAATGGCGTCGTGGGCGGCGTATTCCTGGTGCTGTATCTGCTGGTATTCTTCCTCATTGGCCGTAAGAAAGGCGCCAACCTGGAAACCACCGGTCTCAAGCTCCCCTTCACGCAGATCCTCAAGAGCCTGCTGCTGGCAGTTCTCTCCTTCGCCGGCATCTACGCGGTGGTGTATGCCTGCTCCGCCCTTTCCGGCACCAATTTCTCCTTCTTCAAGTTCAACATCATGCCCATGGATAGCACCCACTGGGTTGCGTTCTTCAAGTACCTGCCCGTCTGGCTGCTGTTCTTCCTGCTGTGCGGTGTCATCTATAATTCCCTCACCCGCATCAATAACGCCCCCGCCTGGCTCAATTACCTGCTGTGCGCGGTCGTTTCCTGCGGCGGTCTGGCCGTAATGTTCACCTACGATTACGGCACGCTGTTCGCCACCGGTGTCCGCGGCATCCAGTACATTCCCGGCACCACCTCTCCCGAATGGCTCGCAGCCGTGGGCATGTCCTTCCCCACCGCACTGGCCGGCATCATGCTGTTCGGTCTGCTCTTCATCCTGCCCATCACTGCCGTGATGAGCCGCGTCCTCCACAAAAAGACCGGTTCTGTCTGGCTGGGCGGCTTCCTCACCGCATTCATCGTCCTTGTCTTCACCATTTCTCACATGGTCGTTTCCATCTGATTTTTCCTCCTCAAAATAACGCGCAGGAAACGAAGTGGAATCTCTGTCCGTGCAGGTCCTCCGTCGGCTCCCGGTAGGGGGAGCCGATGGGCCCCACGGCGCGGCACGCATCGGAGCAACCTTCCCGGTGCGTGCTTTTCTCTGCTTTCCGCCATTGGGGCGGCACGGTTCCACTCCCGTCAGGCAGCACCTCCGCTTCGCTCCGGGCTGCCTTCCCCGCTCCGCCGTGCCGCCCCCGCGCACTCTCCATCTCCTCCCGAAAGGCAGGTCCTCCCTTTATGACCCCCACCGTCCAAAGCCTCCCCCATCCCCGCCGCGTCTTCCGCGGGGAGCTCGCCCTCTGCATCATCGCGGTGCTCAATAGCTTCGCTGTCTACCTGATGCTTTACAGCGGCGCCGGCATTTCCTCCATCTCCTCAGTGCCGTACATCATTTCGGAGGTGCTGCCGGTCCTCTCCCTCGGCACATGGACTTATCTTTTCCAAACCTCGCTGGTGGCGGTGTTGATGCTGCTGCGGCGGAAGTTTGTCCCCAGCTATCTGCTTGCGTTTTTGGTGGGTTTCGCCTTCGGCGAGATGATGGATGTCCATGCCCTGTGGATCGATAAGCTGCCGCTTACCCCTGTGCTGCGGGTCGTCTATTTCCTCATCAGCTTTGCGGCCCTCACCCTAGGCATCGCCCTCTCCAATCACTGTAAGCTCCCTATCATCCCCACCGATCTCTTTCCCCGGGAACTGGCCGTCATACTGAATAAGCCCTATAAAACCGTCAAAACCCGTTTTGATCTCGGCTGCCTTACCGTAACAGTAGTACTTTCTCTTCTCTTTCTGCACGGCATCCGCGGCATTGGCATCGGCACGGTATTCTGCGCCCTTGTCATGGGGTGGTGCATCTTCTGGGTGGGCGAGCGCCTCACCCAACACTTTGTCTTTGTTTCATTCCTCGCTCCCCACCCGGAGCAGGATCCCTGACTCTCTGTAAAAAGCACTGCAATCTGTTATTTTTTGGGACACATCCGCGGGATTGTCCCTTTTTCATTGCCCCACTGCGCACTATAATTTTAATAGAAAGACTTCTGAAAGAAGGGATCCCCATGTCGCCCCGCTCCGTCAATACCATTGCCCGTACCCTCATCCAAACGGTGGTGCGTCAAAAGCTTAATGCCATCAAAAGTGATCCGGAGCGCAGCCTGCGCAATCTGGTGGATATGGGGCTTAGCTTTGCCGTCGGCGGGGAGCAGAAGCGCTTTTTGCAGCAGGCCCAGCACGCCCTACAGGATGAAAACAGCGCCTATTACCGCATCATCTATGATATGGCGCTGCATGTGGATACCGAGCATCTGATGGGCTTTGGCATGAACCTGGGCTACAATAGCCTCACTGCCGGGGCCCGCACCATCCGCCGGCTGGAAAGCGAATGCGGCTACGATATCCCCTGGTGCCTTACCCTCGCCATCGACCGCAAGGGCTACACCGCCCACGAATCCGACTATACCAACCTTATCGAGCAGGGCAAGCGGCTGGGCATCTATACCTATCTGATCATCGCGCCGGAGCTGCCCGTGGGACTTTTCACCCTGCTGCGCCAACAGAAGGACTGTGCCTTCCTGCTTTTCACCTCACCCGATGAACTCACCGGGGATGTCATCGATACCATGGCCCAGCTTTATCATGTCATGCCGGTGGTACGCTTTGGCGATGGCGCCGAAGAGGTCTGCAATGCCATGCGCCGCCGGGAAATGCTCTACTCGGTATTCCTGCCCTACCATTCCGAGAAATCAGAAAACATCTTCAGCGACGGCGATGTGCTGGATATCGAGCAATTTCACGCGCCGCTCACCATCTTCATATCCTACACCGCCCCGGAAAAGGGCCAATCATCACCCTTTTACCGGCGAATCATCGCCGCCCGCAATGACCTGCATACGCAGACCATCCCCGTGGAGCTGTGGGAGGACCTGCGCTATGTCGATGGCGTCATCTCTCCTCTGCCCTCCCACTCCATTACTTTCAATGCTGACTGCTTCCTCATCCGCCCGGATGGCACCGTGGATGACCGCATCTCCTTTGCCGCCACCTCGCTGGAAAGCATCCTTGTCTCCCTGCAATAAAATAAGCCCCGGTTCCGCAGGCATTCCGCAGGATCGGGACTCTTTTTATCATTTTCGTTTTGGGGTCACAGCTCAGCCACTTCTACCCGCTTTACCGCGGCATAAATGCTGACCTTCAGCATCCGTACAAATTCCTGCGGCGGTACACAATCTTTATCGGAAAGCCACCGCACAAACGCCGCAATAAAGGCATCCGCATAAAAATTGATGCAGAACTGCTGGTATTTCGCTTCCTCCAGCGAGGACGCCAAAAAGTATTTGATAGAAGGCTCCAGCACTTCCTTAAAGTGCTCTAGGAAGGAATTCTGTCCCTCAATGCGCAGCGCCCGCCGGTAGAAAGAGCGGTTTTCGTAAAAAAAACTGCACAGCTCGGTAAGAAAATCCCAGATCCCGGCATAATCCTGCCGGCTGGAAAGCTGCAGATACTCCATATCAAAGATCCAGTTCACCAGGTCGTACTTATCCTTAAAGTGATAGTAGAAGCTCTTGCGGTTCATGCCGCACTGCTCCGCAATATCGGAAACGCTGATCTTGGAAAAAGGCATCTGCTCCATCAGTTCTTTCATCGCGGCGGCCAGGGCGCGCTTGGTCAGGTTGGAATCGGCCGTAGTGTTCACCCCCGTTCACGCCTTATCTTAGCATATCCTCCCGGAAAAATAAAACCCCCATCGCCAAAAAGCGTTGGACAATCGCAAAAAACTGTCCCAAATGGTTGCGTGGTCCGGTTGCTCCCTCTCGCTTCCCCGCCGGCCCCTGCCCATTTCCGCCTACGGCGAAGCCTCCCCCTGCATGACTCCCCAACGCATTATCAAATTCCCAAAGGAGTGACTCCCATGCCAAAAGAACCTCGTCCCCTGCACGACCTTCATCCCCTGCGGCTGCTGCCGCTGGTTCTTTGCTTGGCCATGGTGGTGTTCTGCATTATCCGGGGCGGCTTCTCGGTGGAGGACATCCTCTCCTACGCCCCGCGGAATGTCTGGCTGGCCGCCGGTTTCCTGCTGCTGCTCTACCTCGCCAAATGCCTCAGCGTGGCTCTTCCCATCATCGTTTTACAGGTTGCCGCTGGGCATCTGTTTGCCCCTGCGGCGGCGCTGGCGCTCAATGTTTTAGGCCTTGCGGTGGATCTCACCGTTCCCTTCTGGATCGGCCGGTTTTCCGGCAGCGGGCTTACCGCTCGGCTTTTGGCCCGCTATCCCCGCCTGGATGGCCTCCTGGAAAGCCAGGAAGGACATTACCTTTTCCTCTCGTTCTTTCTGCGGGTCATCTACCTCCTCCCCGGCGATATCGTCAGCATGTATTTCGGTTCGGTCCGGGGACCCTATCTCACCTGTCTGCTCGGCGGGCTGCTGGGCGGCCTGCCCAGCCTGCTGGCCGCCACCCTGCTGGGCGCCAGCGTTTCACAGCCTGGTTCCCCGGCCTTTTGGCTCGCCCTTGGCATCACCGCCGGGGTCTCCGTCCTTTCTCTTCTGGGCTATCTCCTCTGGCAAAAGCGCCAAAAGAACAAAATCTAACCCCGCACCCAACAGAATCCCTCTTCGCCGGGGGAGATCTTTTCCCACCCCATGTTTAGAGCATCCTCGACATCACTGTTTGGCCCCTGCTCTCTCGTCGCCGGACTATCCTCCTTGGCTAAAACGCAAAAAGTAAGGTTTAAGCAGCTTCCTCCGCTGCAGGAATCACCCTCTATCCGGGCCACCTGCCCCGCAGCCCCGGAGACATAGCCGCGCTCTTTATTATCAGTTCCCTGCTTTACACACCCACGGCAGAGCCGCCTTTCGCCTTCGGCGAAATCCGCAGTCTGCGCCTGCATCGGCGGGCTTCGCCCGCCGGGCGGCTCCGCCACTCCCCTCCGCCCAGTTCTCCTCATACCAAACGACCGCCCTCCGAAAAAACGGAAGTCGGTCGTTTTCTTTTTCATTTCGCCCGCAGCTGCCAGAATGCCACCGCACTGGCCGCTGCAACATTCAGGGAATCCACCCCGTGCTGCATCGGGATCCGAACGGTGTAGTCACAGTCAGCTATCGTGCGGGCTGTCAGTCCGGTGCCCTCGGTCCCCAACACAATGGCCAGCTTTGGTTCCGCCGCCAGTCCCTCATCATCAATGGAAACCGAATCCTCCCGCAGGGCCATCGCCGCTGTCTTAAAGCCCAGCTCATTCAGCCAGTCAAGTCCCGGACTCGGCCAGTCGGCTGGTTGCTCCCCTATGTAGGCCCACGGAATTTGGAATACCGTTCCCATGCTCACCCGCACCGCCCGCCGGTTCAGCGGGTCACAACAGCTGGGGGTCAGCAGCACCGCATCGATCCCCAGGGCCGCCGCCGAACGGATAATGGCCCCCACATTGGTGGAGTCCACTACATTTTCCAGCACAGCCACCCGTCTTGTCCCGGCGCACACCTCTCTAAAATCCTTGGGTCTCGGCCGCCGCATGGCGCACAGCACCCCTCTGGTCAGCTCATAGCCGGTCAGCCTTGCCAATACCTCCCGTTCCCCGGTGTAAAGGGGAATCTCCCCGCAGCGTGCAATGATCCCGGCTGCCTTCCCTTCAATAAATTTACGCTCGGTAAGAAGAGCCAGCGGCTCATAACCGGCATCCAGCGCCAGGCCAATGACAGTAGGACTTTCCGCAATAAACACACCCTTTTCCGGCTCCAGGCGGTTGCGCAGCTGCGCTTCGGTCAATCGGCAAAAAACATCCAACTCCGGCCGGGAAAGATCGGTGATCTCGATGATTTGCGGCATTTTGGCATTTCCCCTTTCCTGCTCTCTCCCCCTATTATAGCAGGTTTTTCCGCCCTGGGAAAGTCACTCCTTTTTGCTTTTTACCCCGGATTTTCAATCAGCTCCAGGGCCAGCATCCGCTCCAGCGGGATCTCCTCTCCCTCCGAGAGGAGCAAAGCTGGCGGCTGCTCCCTCAATTTCATGGCCTGGCCGGTTGTGGTCACACAGTTCCCGCCGGCTTTTTTCTCATCCGGTACAAACCAGGTAACGGCGACCCATGGCCGCTCTTTAATCCTCTCCCGCAGCAGCTGCAACCGGGCATCCAGCCGGGTCTGTTCGTCCTCGCTCAGTTGGGGGCAGTCCCTGGTAGGCCGAGCCGCTTCCATCAATATTTCCTCATAGCTGGTCAGGGCCGCAAACGGCGCAAACTGCACCGCCCTCTCCTCGAGCGGCATGGGACGGTGCCGCCGGGAAACGGGCCGCGGCAAATTGAGAATGTCGTCATATTGATGGGTCGGCATGGCTGGCCTCCTTTCCTGGCTTTTGGAATAGATACAGGCGAGCGCAAGGCCCGGCCCGCAGGACAGCCGCCCCCTCCGGGGGGGCGGCTTGGGCGGCTCCGCCGCCTCGGCGGCCTGCGGCCGCCGGCCCGGCGTGCCGGACCCACGCTCTCTGCACAAATCCCTATTCTTCGCAAAAAATCATTACTACAATCTATACAATCTGTATTATCCGCATTGATTCTTTTCTATATCCAATGGCCTGTCCAGTCCAGCCCAGGGAAGATATCCCCTTTACAAATCCATCTCGCTCCATCCTACAAAGAACCCTCATTTCGCATTTCACCGCCAACTGTCGCCCTTACCTAGACCCCTACTCTTCATGAAAATCGGCGCCATATTCTATACGAATTGTATTATCCACTTCGTTTCTACTACTTTATACCCTCAAATTTTGCCGCACAAAACTCTGGCAATAGCCCCTTCCTGCAAACCTATCCAACGAGAAATCGCGTTGTTTTCTATGCATTTCCGCAAACCGCCAGTCCCGCTCAAATTCCCACTCATCGCAAAATCATCACTAAAATCTATACAAATTGTATTATGTTTTTTGTTCCCACTGATCTAATCATTCCAGCCTCTGGCGGCAGCGCCCTCCTGCGGGGCCATCCCACGAAATCGTAATTTCTGCATTTTTCCATGGGCTATTACCCCCACGCAAATTTCCGCTCTCCGCAAAGAATCATTGTCACAGCTTATACGAACCGTAACGCCTTCTTCGGCTCTACGCTTTATGCCCACCGATTTGGCCATTCCGGTTTTTGGTGGTAGCGCCCTCCTGCAAGTCCATCCCACGGAGAACCGCATTTTTCCCATATTTTTGCCGCAGGGCCACAATAGCCTGCTGGCCGCTCAGTTCCCGCTCCAACTCGGCCTTTTGCTGCTGGTGGGCCGCATAGTTCCCAAAGAAGTCCAGCTGGTCCCCTCCGACTAACTGCGCCTCTTCCTGCCGCAGCAATCCAGCTGCTGTCACCGTCACCCTCCGCACCGAAAGTCTGGAATCAGCAATACGGTCAAAAACTTCAGCAGCAGTCTGCATCAAAATGCGCGCGGAAGAAGCCGGGACTGAAAGATTAGCGGAGCCGTGGGCAGCGGCCGGAACCGCCCGACCGTAGCGGTCGGTTTTTGTGGGGCCGTGGTAGGTCTTTTGCTGCGCAGGCGCTGAAAGATTCTCGGCATCGTAGCCGATATCCAGCACAAACTGGCTGCACACCAGCCCCTTCTCCACCAGCTCCAGTGAAAGCTGATCGGCCATTTCCCGCACGATGAGCCTAGCTTTTTCGTGGGGGTATGGCTCCGGAAGCACCTGCCCGGAACTAAGACTGGAGCTCTTTGGCCGGTAGTCCTTGATGGCGGCAATGGTGCAGGGTTCCCAACCCCAGGCATGGTCGATGAGCAGCTCGGCCTGGACGCCGAACAGCCGGTAAAGCAGCTCCTCGTTGTGCAGCTCTTCCGGCTTCCCGAGCGAGCAGCAAGCAATATCGCCCATGGTGAACAGACCATTCTGGGCCAGTTTTTTGGCGTAGCCGGGTCCCACCCGCCAGAAATCGGTGAGGGGGCGATGATCCCACAGCAGGCGGCGGTAGCTATCCTCATTGAGCATGGCGATACGCACCCCGTTGCGATCTGGCGGGATGTGTTTGGCGACGATATCCATGGCGACCTTGCTGAGGTAGAGATTGCTGCCGATACCGGCGGTGGCGGTGATGCCGGTTTCCTGCAGTACCTCCAGAATGATCCGCATGGCAAACTGGCGGGCGGTGCAGCGCAGGGTAGTCAGGTAGTCGGTGGCATCGATGAAAACCTCATCGATGGAATAGACATGGATATCCTCCGGGGCGACATGGCGAAGGTAAACCGAATAGACGCGGGAGCTGTACGCAAGATACTTGGCCATTTGGGGTGGGGCAACGATGTAATCGACGGCGAGGGCGGGCTGCCGCTGCAGTTCCGCGGCGAAGTGGGAGCTGCCGGTAAGCCGGCGGCCGGGGGCCTGCTGCCGCCGCTGGGCATTGACGGTGGCGACCTGCTGAACAACCTCAAAGAGGCGGGGACGGCCAGGGATACCGTAGGCTTTGAGGGAGGGGGAAACGGCCAAGCAGATGGTTTTTTCGGTTCGGGCGGCATCAGCAACGACGAGATTGGTGGTGAGGGGATCCAGTCCGCGCTCGACACATTCCACCGAGGCAAAGAAGGATTTGAGATCGATGGCGAGGTAGGTACGCTCTTTCACTGTGGGGGTCCTCCTTTCCGGAGGGGCGCTTGGGTAAAGTTTGAGAACATTTGTTCTAATTCCATTGTAGCACGGATATTCCGGTTTGGGAATTGGCAGTTTGAACAAACATATGTTCATTATTTTGGGCGAATTGGACAAAAGGAGGGGCGACCGGAGGGAGCCCCCATGAGGGAAAGGCCTGCCCCCTGCAGCGGGGCGGACAGTGAAAATGACCGGCGAGGAGGGCGGGTGGGC
>URGQ01000022.1 GCA_900547385.1 uncultured Oscillospiraceae bacterium
GGTCAAACAGGGGCGCCGGTTTTGCTTTTCGAAAAGCTCACTCATCTCAGCAGACTTCATCGGGCAATTTGGGGGTCTGCTTTAAGAGGGAACCTGCCTCCCAACAGTACCTTGAAAATTGAATATTGATCTGCGCAAAAAAGAACGGAGAGAAGCTCGCGACTTCCCTCCGGTAAAAAGGCTTATTCTGCTTTGGCGGTGCTGCTGGTGCCGTCCTCTCCGTGCAGGATGCGGTCCAGCTCCTCCCGGCGGGCCCGGCGGTAATCGTAGTACTGCTGCAGCTTTTCCCGCAGCGGGATCTCGGTATGCAGGGCCAGGAAAAAGTGCCGGCGGCCGTTTTCCCGGCCGGCCTTAAAGTAGGCCTTCAGCTCCTCATAGCGGACCACCACATTCTTCTCGCGGGCGAAGGTCCTTATCTTGACCATGAGGTGGGTGGAATAGACGAAATCAATGGCGAAAACGCCGAAAAACACGCCGATGACAAAGGAAAACGCCAAATTGCGGGAAAGCCAATCCAGTGCCCGCAAAATGTAAGGATCCACAAAGAAATAATAGGCCGCGCCCATCACTGCCCAAATGACTGAAAACAGGGGGCAAATAAGACCATTCACATTGCCCCAGCGGCGGCTGTAATCCCACAGACGGGCATTCATCACCTTCAGCAGCAGGATGCCGGCAATGTACTCGATGGCGGTCATGGCGGCGGCCATCAGCACCAGCATGGCAATGTGGTTCCACACAGGGTTGGCGATCTGGCGGCTTTCCGAAAGGCGGGAAACCAGGTACAGGATGCAAAGCCCGGTGCCGTACAGCGGCACATACGGCCCCACCATAAAGCCGGGATTGATCCACTTGCGCTCGGGATTATTGCCGGAAATAAAGCGCCGGAAGAAAAGCTCCAGCACCCAGCCCAGCGAAGAACCGATATAGAACAAAAAAGCCAGCTTCAAGAAGGTATTCATAAGGCCCTCCGGTCACGGTTTTTGGCGGCCATGCCGCGCTGGGGAAAATTATATCACATCTTCGGCCGGGGTTCAACTCACACATGGGATAGAATGGGGGCAGCGGCAGGTTTTGAACCTACTGCTGCCCCCGGAGAGGTAAGTGAGGATGGCTGTTTAGAAGCGGCGGGTGCCTGCATACAGGCACAGAGCCGCAAGCGCCAGCAGAGCCAAGCCGGGCAGCGGCTGGCCCACATGGGCCGCGCCGGTATTGGGGTTGCTGGCGGGGGTGCTTTCACCGGACTGGGAGGGAGTGATGATCACCACACCGCTGCCGCTTTCGGTCCACAGGATGATGGAGCCGGTAATGGATTCGTAGTTATCAAGCCACGGGGTGAATTTCCAGGTGTAGGCCTTGTCTTTTTCTACGGGAACAGTGCTGGGGTCAAGTTCATCCGTTTCCCCTACCCACATTACAGTGCCGGGCACAGAGAATGCATTATTATCGGCATTGAGGTGGGCATCGGCCAGGGTCTTGCCGCTGGAGGTGATGGGGGTGTAATTGGGAGTGCCGGTGGGGGTAATTTTGGTGAGGGTGATGTTTACGGTAACGGTGGCATCCTCGTGGTTCTTAGAATAGGTCTGATCATTATATCCAACTGTTATGGTTATTGTAATGGTTTTGCCTACGCTCAAGCCTTCAGCCAATTGATAAGTAATGGCGCCATTAGATTCAAACACGCTCCAGCCAGTAGCCAGGCTGCCTTCGGGAGAATAAGTTCCCGTGTGGAAACGCAGCGTTCCTGCATCCTTTGCCAGTTTGTTCAGATCTGTGCCAATGTAATCATAGATATTGATGGTCTTGCTGGCGGTGTCATTGTAGACCTGGTTTACATTGATGGTGCCCAGTTGGGGGCCATCCGCCTTGGCAATGGTCACTTTGACTTTCTCGCTGGTGAGGGAGTAGGTGCCAACGGTGGCTGTGCAGCAGTAATCATAGTTCCCCGCATTCAGGCCGGTTTCCACTGTATAGGTTTGGGCAGTAGCATTATCAATCGCGGTTTTCTTGCTGCCGTTTACCTTGTACCACTGGTAGGTCACACCGGTCACATTGTCCGGGGTAATGGCCGCGGTAAGAACAGGAGCCTGTTCGGCGGTGTAGCAATATTTGGCGTTGTTATGGTGGGCCATTACGGATGCCGTGACACTCTTGATGGGGGCCTGCTGAACGGATATTCCGTTTGCAGTCTGAACGGCATAGTAACCCGGAGCCAACAGGTCATTTACGCTCTTTCCCGCTGGCGGGGTAATGGTACCATAGGTGCCGCCGGAGAGCTGTACGGTGCCGCCGTTGACGGTGAGCTTTTCGATGGTGAGCAGTTCATTGCCAGTGACATTCAAGGTGCCGCCGTTGACCTCGATCTCGGAGATAGTTGATGCAAACATATCTCTATCTTCTGCAGGATTAAGATACAATTCCAAAGTGCCGGACTGTACGGTAATTTTTCCAGTAGCCTTGTAGCCTGCCATATGAATTTTAAGAGGCTCACCATTGGCATTATTTAGCGTGACATTTTCTGTAATGTCAGTAATGGGATAATATTTTGAGCTGCCTACATGGCTAAATGCTTTTTCCCATGTAGTGACGCATCTTCCCCCCGTCCAATCATTAAGCGAAACCGCCAAGTCTAATCCACAGATCTCGCACTTGCCTTTAGTTGTTCCCTCTCTGTGTATGCAATCGGTAGGCGTTATTTTTTGGGGGCAATTCTTGCATTGCTGGATATGTCTTTGCCCCTCTTCGTCATCTATATACTTCCAGTCTGCGTGCGTGCAGGTTTCGTCCCCGTTTGTACCTGTCTCCTCGGCCCACGCGGCGGCGGGCAGCAGGGTAAGGCACAGCGCCAGGGCCAGCAGAATGCTGAATACTCTTTTCTTCATAAGTTCCTCCAGAATTACAGTTTTTTGTTTCCACAGTTCCATTTTTTCTATTATTCTACCAGCCACAGGCGGCGGGCGGCGGTTTTGGCCTCGCTGCGGCGGCTGACATTCAACTTGGTGAGGATATGGCTGACATGGGTTTTTACCGTGGGCAGCTTGATATCCAGGATACGGCCGATCTCGGCATTGCTTTTATCGGCGCACAGCAGGCGCAGCACCTGCAGCTCGGCGGCGGTCATTTCCTCGCCGGGGGGCAGCGGCGGCTCCAAAAAGTAGGGATACCGGGCGGCCTGCACCCGGGCAAAGGCCACCACCTGCCGGTACCAGCTCTCTTCCTCCGGGACGGGCAGGGCCTGCAGCAGGGGCAGCAGGGCGGCGCCGCAGCAGCTTACCGGGCGGATGAACCCCAACCCGGCGGCAATATGCAGGGCATCGGTAAGGCTTTGCCGCCAGGCTTCGTCCTTTAGCCGGTACTGGGCCACGGCCCGCAATAGCAGCAGGGTGGTGTGATCCATCTTCCGCTGGCAGGCGATGCAGTAGGGCTCCAGCGGAGCCAGGGTAAGCAGGGCGGCCTGCGGCCGGCCCTGAGCAAGCTCCGCCATGGCCTGAGTAAAGTACTGGTAGCGCTTCATGATATTGATGCTGAGGGGGTCGCGCGGGGCCTTTTCCCGGTACCAGCTATCTACGGCATCGGTATCGCCAGTCCGCAGGTCAACGCGGCACAGCATGGCATCGATATTGGGCAAAAATCGGCTTTGGCCGCCTTCCGCGAAGCGCTGCCGCAGGCTTTCCAGCGTCCTGCGGGCATCCTGGGAGTGGCCGGCCGCCAACTGGCTGCGGGCCAGCAGGCCCACCGCGGCGAATTCAATATCCGGGGTGCCGTCCCGCTGGATCTCTCCCAGACGGGACATAAGGGAGAGCATGCGCGCGGTGATATCTTCGCCTTTTTCAAACTTGCTTTCGGCCACGGCGCAATCCGGCAGGCCCACGCCATCCCGGCCCAGAATGGCCTCCACCGGGGTGCGGATGGTCTGGTAAAGGAGATCATCCCGGCGGCTCCATTCGCTGAAGTCCTTGCCGCCGTTCATAATGCTGGGCAGGGCGCTGGTGACCGAAAAGGCCGGCAGGGTCACTTCCTTATTGACCAGCAGGCGGTAGGCCGCGGGGATGATGGCGGTGAGATCGGTGACGCCGCGCTGCGGCAGGGAGATATCCAACCAGGCCAGCCGGCCCCGGGCCTGCCGCCCGGCCGCGTCGCTTTTGGTGCGGCTGCGGGCAAACTGAGAAAGCTCCCGGTACCAGCGCTCGCTGCCCTCATAATCGGCCGCCAGGGCGCACAGCATACTCATGCCCTGCATCAGCGCCGGGGAGGCGGCGATCTCCTGCTCCGGCAGGCTGCGGTAGTATTTTTCCATCTCGCTGTAATGGCCCATGCCGGGATGAAGCTCGGCATTGCGCACCAGAAGCTCGGAGACCTTGGAATGATCCCCTGCCATGGTGTAGCACTCCAGCGCATGGCTGTAATCCTCTTTCAGCTCGTAGTAGAGGCCGCCGCGGCCCAGAACGGTGCGGCGCTTTTCCTCGCTGTATTCCCGGTCCATCTCCCACAGCAAAAAAGTGCGGAACTGTGCCCAGAAGCGGAACTGATTGACGCCGGCCGGGCGCAGCATGGTGGTATTCTGCTGCAGCCAGCCCAGCCGCTCCCCGGCACGGGGGTCTCCGCTTACCATGCGGGCCAGCTCGACATCGAAGCTCTCGAAAGGCGCCAGCTCCAGCAAAAAGCGGCGGATGGGCAGATCGAACCGGCGATAAACGGCGGTTTCGAAGTAGAAAAAGACCTCGTGGTAGCACTGGGCCACCAGCTCCGGGCTGTAGGGGCGGCCATCGGCCATGCAGTGGGCTGTTACCGCCACCCCCAGCGGGTAGCCGCTGGTCTCCCGCAGGATCTCGGTGATCACCGATTCCCCGACCGGGGTGCCCTGCCGATGAAACAGTGTCCGGATATCCTCCCGATCCCAGAGCAGGGCATTGGTATCCAGCACCGCCATGAGGCCGGCATACTGGAAGGCCATGAGCCAGCCCGGCACCGCCCCGCGGGAAAGCAGGACGAACCGGCGGTCGCTGTACTCCCGGATGAGCTGGCACAAGGCCTGCCGGTCCGCTTCTTCGGTCATCTGCTGCAGGTCGTCTATCAGCAGTACCTCCCAGCCCTCGTCATCGGCAGGCAGAGCAAAGCCGGGCTCTCCGGCATGGAGAGAAAGGACCTGACAGCCGGAAAGCAGCGCGCGGGCCAGGGTGCTTTTTCCGCAGCCGCAGGGCGCACTGAAAAACAGCACCCTGCCCCGTGCCATGAATTTATCGTACTGTTCCCGGGCCAAAGGCCGGATGAGCACATTTTTTGCCATGCCGTCCCTCCCTGTGCAGCGGCCTGCTCCCGCGGGGCCCCGCGGGAGCAGAAAAGGGGCACGCCCCTTTTGGAAATAATAAATATGATGCATCGGCGGAATTTCCTGCCTTAGTGATATTTTATCAGCCATTGCCGCCGGTGTAAATCATCCCAAAGTATGAGAAAATACATTTTTTGCGGGGGATGAGGCACTCCCACAGGGGAGAGCCATGCCGCCAATCAGGTCAGCGGGGTGGCGGGAGGACCTTCCATATAGGGACGGAAGCGAATTCCATGCCAAAGTTGCAACAGTGCGTGCGGATTGTGCAATTGACTTTATACACAAGGCTTTCTAAAATAAAAAGTGTAGATTGTGCACAATTTATTATGGAATCCGTTTTCGGATCGCGACCGAAGGCGGCAGATCACCGTTCACCTGAGAATAAAAATTACAGAAGGGAGGATCGCATGCAAAGCTCCGTGCTTAGCCTTGCATGTGAACTACTATGACAAAGTCAGCTGTCCAAAAGCGTGAATGGCCGATCATTTTGATCGCGTTCCTCTTTATGTTCTTTTTCGGCCGGATTCTGGGCCCGTTCTCCGTGGTTACACAGGTCGGCTCCAATGCCCTGGGCGTATTTATCGGCGTTATTCTGCTTACAGTATTCACTTCCCAGTCCACCCTAGCTGCTATCCTGGGTATTATCGCCATGGTATACAGCGGCTTTTTGACATCCTCCGCCGCTGTTTCCAGTTGGATGGGCGGTTCTACCGTCCCCCAGCTGATCTTTGTATCTGCGCTGTGCGTGGCGCTCAAGGAAGCCGGCGTGATCGATGTGCTGGTGCGCAAGCTGCTTAGCATCAAGGCGCTTCGAGGACGCCCGGTCGCGCTGCTGTTCTCGCTGTTCTTCTCCAGCTTTATCGTTTCCATGTTCATCGGGTTTATCCCCACCGCGCTGCTGTACTTCGGCATTTATGAGTCCATCCGGGATGTGTGCGGCTATGATAAGCAGGACAGATTCTGCAAATTCATGCTGCTGGGCATCTACCTGGGCTGCATGGGTAATTTCTGCTTCCCCTTCAAGGGCATTGCCCTTACCATTTACACCCTTATCAATACCAGCATGCAGGGCTTTGGACTGAGCATCAATATGTTCACCTATATGTTCGTGTGCATCCTGGTCAATCTGGTATGGCTGTGCATCCTGGCCTTTATGATCCCCGGTGTATTTAAGTGCAATGTTGCCCCGCTGAAGGAGCTGGATATTGAAAATGTAGAGGCGCTGCGCAACATTCCCAAGAAATTTAATAAGCGCCAGAAGCTCATTCTCACCATCTTCTGCCTGTCCTTCCTGTATATCATCGTGATCCCGCTGCTGCCGAAGGACTTCCCCGGAAGCGCTGTTCTGGCTCCTATCGGCACTACCCTCATTTTCCTGCTGGCGCTGGGCATTCTGGGGCTTATCAAAGTAGACGGAAAGCCGCTGGCCAACCCCATGAAGCTGCTGAGTGAAGGCACCCTGTGGAATGTGGTGTGCATCGTTGGCTGCTTCACCTTCCTAGGCAATGCCATGGCTTCCGCTGATTTGGGCATTCGCGACTGGATCATCTCCCTGCTTAAACCCGTATTCGGCAATATGCCGCTGCCGCTGCTGCTGCTTCTCCTTACTATTGTTATCACCATCATCACCAACATCTGCAACGGCACCCCCCTTACCCTGTTGGGCAACGCGGCCATCATGCCTTTTGTATGCCAGATGCAGCTGGACACCGGGATCAGCGCATCTGTTACCGCCGCGACGCTGAGCCTGTGCGCCAACATGGCCTTCTTGACCTATGCAGGTACCATCTACGCCGCGCTGCTGCTGGACCGTGATGAGATAGACAACCGCTTTATTTGGCACGATGCCATCAAGGTGATTCCTGTTTATATCATTGTGGTTTATGTGATTGCCCTTGGCTGCAGCTACATTCTGCCCTAACCGGCTTTTCCGGGACGATATGGCCTGTTCCCTTCTTCCCGCGCATCTGCTATAATACACTAAGAAACGAGGCATACCATCAATGGAAAAACCAAAGCAAATCACTGAGCAATCCCATTCCATCCCCGTTGCGGGGGAAGCGGATGTAATCGTAGTAGGCGGCGGCGTAGCCGGTGTAGCCGCCGCGGTTTCGGCCGCACGCAATGGCTCCCGGGTTATTCTGCTGGAGAAAAGCATCATCCTGGGCGGTCTGGCTACCCTGGGCCATGTCTGCATCTATCTGCCTCTGGATGACGGTTTGGGGCACAAGGTATATGGCGGCCTGGCGGAGGAGCTGCTGCATGTCTGCATCCGCTACGGCTACGATAACCTGCCAGATTGCTGGCGGAACGGGCCCGATACCGTGGACACCCCCACCGGCCGCTACCGCACCAATTTTAATATCCCGGCTGCCGTGTGCGCACTGGATGAGCTGATGGAACAGGAAGGTATTCAGGTCGTTTTTGATACCAACTTCTGCGCGCCCATCATGGAGGGTAAAACCTGCAAGGGCGTCATTGTCGAAAACAAATCCGGACGCACCGCCTACCTGGCCAAGGCCTTTGTGGATGCCAGCGGCGACCTGGACCTGATGTTCCGGGCCGGCGCTCCCACCGAAACACAGCGGAGCATTGTTTCCCACTGGGCACATGAAATAGACCTGGATACCATGAAAAAAGGCCTGGAGACCGGGCAGGCCCTGCAGGCACTGCCGCTGCGCTGGCTGGGGCTTCGCCCCGATGCCGATAACAGAGAGGCGGAGATCCCCATGTACTATGGCACCACCAGTGAGGGCGTCAACGGATATATCCGTACCAGCCGCAAGCTGGCGCTGGACTACTTAAAGCAGCACCAGAGCCCCTCCTACGCGCAGATGACCCTGCCGCTTATGCCGCAGTTCCGTATGACCCGCCGGCTGGTTGGCAAGGAGCAGCTGGAGGTAGTGCCTGACCGGTATGTGGAAAGCTCAATCGGCTGCATGATCCACTCGCTGGAAATCCCTGCCGAAGTATACGAGTTCCCATACGGCGGCCTCATCGATACCGAGATCACCAACATTGCCGCAGCCGGAAGGATCGTTTCTGCCACTGGCCGCGGCTGGGAAGTCGCACGGTTTATTCCCGCCTGTGTTCTCACCGGTGAAGCTGCCGGCTTGGCTGTTTCCATGGCTGCCAAGGAGAATATCAGCCTGCAGGCGCTGGATGTGCCCGCCCTGCAGCACACTTTGGCCAGCCGCGGCGTCAAGATCCACATGGATGAAGCCCTGCGCCGGAACCGCCGCCCCCAGCTCGGAGAAAAGAAGGACCCCAAAAAGACGGATGCCACATCCGTTGTTCGGGCGGATTCCCTTTCCTACCGTCACTGAGACACTGAGGAAGCCCCGCTGCATTGCCTACCCGCTGCCATAACCAAAAGGAGGGCGCACTATGGAGATCCAATACCTGAAGACTGTACTGCTGGTGGCCACCCACCTGAATTTCAGCAAGGTCGCTGAGGAGATCCCCTGTGCGCCCTCCTCGGTCTCCCGGCAGGTGAAGTGTGTGGAGGAGGCCCTGGGCATCACCTTATTTGACCGTCCCGTCCGGGGCGAGCGCCTGAAGCTGACAGGGCCGGGCACCAGCGTTCTTCCCTATATCGCACAGGTGGTGGGACAATATGAATCGCTGGAGTTTCACATCAGCCGGCTGAAGGGCCAGGATGAGAAGCCCTATACCATCGGTCTTCCTCTGGGGCGCATCAGCATAAAAACCGAGTGCCTGCTGATGGAAAAATTCTATCTGTATGCCCCCGGGCACAATATTCAGTTTCTATTTTACCAATCCTCGGAGGTCGAAGCCTGCCTGCGCAGTCGGGAATTTGACGCGCTGCTGGTCACTCGTGTCTTTTGGCAGGAGGACCGTAATAAAACGCCTGCCTTCTGCACCATACCGGGTACCCGCTGTACCCTGCTGCACAATCAGCCGCTATGTATTGTCATGCGGGCGGACCACCCCTTGGCTGGACAAGCGGAAGTAGATGTGGGCGACCTGCGGGAGCAGAGCTTTATCCTGTACTATGATCCCATCCGGGAAGGGATCCGTACCGGAGATATCCAAACAGACGGTTTTCTCCGTCACTGCCAGCAAGCCGGATTTGTGCCCAAGCTGGAGATCATCTCCAAGAACATCTCCGAGCTGCGCAATGTATGCGTAGAAAACTTCAACTGGGTCTACCCCACCTTCCAGCCGAACTGGATGCTTCCCTCTTCCCAGATTCGGGCTGTCCCACTGAAGGATCCCCTGTATGGCTCTGAATACTATCTGATTACCGCCGAGGACCACACTGATGACACCGCTGAAATGGTCCGGCGGTTCTTCCGGCAAACCTTCTCTGCGGATTAAATCGCCCTCCGTAAATAAACAAACTGAAGTCCTCCGCATGGGATCCCACGCGGAGGACTTCAGCATATATATTCGGTTTAGAATTCCGCAAAGCCGGTGGTGCGGGGGAAGGGCAGTACATCACGGATATTCGGGATGCCGGTGACATACATGATGAGCCGCTCGAAGCCCAGGCCGAAACCGGCGTGGCGCGCGCCGCCGAAGCGCCGCAGGTCGAGGTACCACCAGTAGTCCTCCTCATTCAGCCCCAGCTCGTGGATGCGGTCCAGCAGGATGTCCAGACGCTCCTCACGCTGGCTGCCGCCGATGATCTCGCCAATGCCGGGCACCAGCAGGTCTACAGCCGCTACGGTCTTGCCGTCATCGTTCAGGCGCATATAGAAGGCCTTGATCTCCTTGGGATAATTGGTAACAAAGACCGGCTTACCGAAAATCTTTTCGGTGAGGTAGCGCTCATGCTCAGTCTGCAGGTCCACGCCCCAGCTTACGGGGTACTCAAACTCCACATCGGCCTTTTGCAGCCGGTCGATGGCCTCGGTATAGGTGCAGACGGCAAAGTCGCTGTTTACCACATGGTTCAGGCGTTCCAGCAGGCCCTTATCCACAAAGTTATTGAAGAATTCCAGCTCGCGGGGGCACTGCTCCATCACATAGCGCAGCACATATTTTATCATGTCCTCCGCCAGCACCATATTGTCCTCCAGGTCGGCAAAGGCGATCTCCGGTTCGATCATCCAGAACTCGGCGGCATGGCGGCCGGTGTAGGATTTTTCCGCGCGGAAGGTGGGGCCGAAGGTGTAGATCTTGCCAAAGGCCATAGCCATACACTCGCCCTCCAGCTGACCGCTGACGGTGAGGTTGGTGGCTTTGCCGAAGAAATCCTGGCTGTAATCGATCTTGCCGTCCTCGGTCAGAGGGGGATCAGCGGGATCGATGGTGGTGACGCGGAACATCTCGCCGGCACCCTCGCAGTCGCTGCCGGTGATGAGCGGGGTGTGCGCGTACACAAAGCCGCGCTCGGTAAAGAACCTATGGATGCCCTGGGCCGCAACAGAACGCACTCTAAACGCCGCGCTAAAGGTATTGGTGCGGGGGCGCAGGTGCTGGATGGTGCGCAGAAACTCCATGCTGTGGCGCTTTTTCTGCAGGGGATAATCGGGGGTGGAGGCGCCCTCCACGGTGATCTTCTCCGCATGGATTTCAAAGGACTGCTTGGCCTCGGGGGTCAGCAGCAGACGGCCGGTGACAATAAGCGCCGCGCCGACATTCTGGCGGGAGATCTCATCGTAATTGGCCAGTTTATTTTCCTCAAACACCACCTGCAGATTGCTGAAGTAGCTGCCATCGTTCAGCTCGATGAAGCCAAGGGCCTTGCTGGAGCGCAGGGTGCGCACCCAGCCGCAGATAGTGACCGGCTCCGCGGTGTAGCGCTCCGGCTCCGCAAACAGTGCTTTGATCTCTACTCGTTTCATGGGTCTTATCCTTCCTTTTTTCCGAAAGTGATTTATAATATTATAGTACGCCAAAGGGCCGGGCGCAATCCTTTCTTTGCCCGTAATGCGAAAAAATGTCTTTTAGGGCAACTTTTTTGCAAAAAGGGGGTTGCTTTTATGCCGGTAATACGGTATAATAAATTCTCGTCAGGACTTTTACTTGACCCATCCTGATAACGACATGGAGATGTCGCCTAGTTGGTCGAGGGCGCACGACTGGAAATCGTGTAACCGTCAAAAGCGGTTCGAGAGTTCGAATCTCTCCATCTCCGCCAAGGAAAAACCCGCAGAAATGCGGGTTTTTCCTTTGTTTATGCGGGTTTTTAGGCTTTTTGCACTTTGCGCTTATTGCTTATTTTTTGCGTTTTTTTGCGTTTCAAGGGCACAGAAAAAGCACAGGAAAATATCGAAAAATGCCCCCTCCGGTGATGGAGGGGGTATTGCTGCGTTTAGGCCTTGATGAAGTATTTATACACCGGGTTACCGCCCTTAGCGTATGCCTCTGCTTCCACACAGCGGCTATATGTGCTGGATGCCGCATACTTATCTCCAAGGAGGTTCTTCTGCGCTTTGTATATGGAGTACTTACCCTCGTTTAACAAGGACACACACGCTTTTCAGCAGCGAAAATCGGCGCTGACAGCGTCATCTCGTCGTCGCGGACTGCGCTTCATGTCGGGGCGCTATTCCTACGGAATAGGCACCCCTCCAACGCTTCGTCGCTCCGCCTCTCCCCACGAGGTCTTACGACCTTGCGGGGACCCCGCAGCAGCATACGCCAGTATGCCGGCGTCCTCTTCCTTGTCATCATCCGGTTTTCTCTCGCCGAAAAGTCCTGCGGAGTTTTTGCGCGGGAGAAATGGCGCCAGAGGAAGCGCGGAGCGGTAGGCAGGCTGGCGCCTGTCAACGCGACGCGCAATGTCGGGCGGTATTTATGCCCGCAAAAACCGTATGTGCTCTTGTTAAACGAAGGTATACATATCAATTATACTTTCCAAACAGCAAGCCGCGCGGATCATTACGACCCGCGCGGCTTTGTTCAGAAAGAGATTATGAAAAAGATGTAGGAAGATATCTTAATTACTTGGCCATCGCAGCCTTTTTGGCCTCTTTCTTGGCCTCCAGCCGGCTTACAATGACGGCACAGGCCGCATCGCCTACGATATTGATGGTGGTACGACCCATATCAAACAGACGGTCGATACCATAGATGAGCAGGATGCCCTCCACGGGGATTCCTACGCTGGTGAGCACCATCGCCAACATTACCACACCGGCGCCGCTAACGCCTGCTGTGCCGATGGAAGCCAAGGTCGCGGTTACTACTACCATGACCAATTGGCCAACAGTCAGATTCATACCGTAGCAGCAGGCCAGGAAGATGGTATTAACAGCCATGTAAACCGCGGTACCATCCATATTGATGGTTGCGCCCAGCGGCAGCACAAAGGAGGAAACCTCCTCACTGGCGCCCAGGTTCACGGCACATTCCTTATTGATGGGCAGGGTAGCCACACTGGAGGTGGAGGAAAACGCAAAGACCATCGCGGGGATCATGCCCTTGAAGAACTTGAAGGGACTCATGCCGCCCATCGTCTTAACGGTGATGGAATAGGTGATAACGGCGTGCAGGATGTATCCCAGATACGCAACGCCCAGTACCTTTGCCAGATCGCCCAGAATTTCCGGGCCCTGGTTGGAAACGACCCAGGTCATCATGCAGAATACGCCGATGGGAGAGATCTTGATGATGAACATCATCACCTTCATGAACACTTCGTTCAGGCTCTCGAACAGCTCGGCCGTTGCCCGGCCTTTTTCTCCGGTAAGGATGATCCCGGCGCCGATGAGCAGCGCAATGACAATGATCTGCAGCATCGAGGCGTTGGCGAAGGGTGCCACGATATTACTGGGGAAGATATCCACCAGCGTGGTCATAAAGTCAGCGCTGACAGGTTTATCCCAGGTCCCCAGGCCTTCTGTTGAAAGCTGCGGGAATCCTCCCTTAAAGATATTGGCCAGCACCAGGCCGATAATGAGCGCCACAATGGTGGTGCAGATGTAATAGACCAGCGTTTTCCAGCCGATGGAGCCGACCTTTTTGATATCCTTCATGCTGATCATGCCGCAGACCATCGAGAACAGCACGATGGGAACCACGATGAATTTCAGCAGATTTACAAAAATCGTCCCGATGGGCTTGATGAACTTGGTAGCAAAGGCCGCGCCGCCGGGTAGATATACCAGCCCCCAGCCGATGCCTGCGCCGAAGATGAGCGCTAAAAAGATCCAGAATGCCAGCGACAGCTTCTTTTTACCGGTTGACATAATGTTTACACCTCGTATCACATAGATTTAATATGCTTCACAGTATAGCACTTATTTTTCATTTGTAAATACTTTTTGCAAGTTTTTATTTCGTCTAAATTCATTTTTATGCGCCGTACAGGCGATATGCTCCCTATTTTACGCTTTTTTAGCTAATATGACGAACATTTTTGCATGTTGCGGTTTTCCGTTACTTCATTCCGCGCAATATCCCCTCCCTATTTCCTGCAAGATCCGGCGTTCGGCCCGCAGGGCGTTCCGGCTTTGCCGGAACTGGGCGGCCAAAGGCCGCCTACGCCCGCCTGCGGCGGGCGGCCCTGCGGGCCGTCCCCCTCCGCCGCTCTTTTCCCCCACAGCGGCGCAAGCAACAAAAGCCCGGCAGGAATCCCCCTGATTCCCACCGGGCCTTCCGTTTACATCAGCGTCACCGTCACCGCTTCCTTGGGCCGCGCCATAAAGCGTGCCCGCCAGGTCACGGTTTCCACCGGCTTGTAGTGCAGCGAGGAGTACGCCGCGCGCACATCCTCCCCGGCTTCATCCCCTTTGCCCGAAACAAAAACTGCCGTCGGCCCATCCGCCCCACCGATGATCCCGATGCAGCAGGCGCTCTCCTGCGCCATAATGCCATTCTCCACCCTGCAGGCACGGGCCTCATCGCCAGGCGCCGCATCTACCAGCACAAAGTCCCCCACCGGCAGCGGCGGCTCCAGCGTGTACTGCATCTCTACATATTCCGTCGGGAATTCCATCCCCACCGGGGGCAGCAGGCTGCGGTCCATCGTTTCCGGCGTCAAAGAGAGCACCCGCAGCGTATGGGTCAGCCCTGTGCGGGGGTCGGTCAGCGGCACTGTTTTGCCCGGCTCCGCCGTAAATGTGCCCCCGTCCACTGCCTCTTTCTCGGCCGTCATGGTCAATTCCACCGTTTCCGGTTTCAATTTTCCGCCATTCCACGGGCAGCACACCCGCCAGATGACCCAGCCGCAGTCCCGTTCCAGCCCGTAATGGGCCACCACCTGTTCGGTCTCCCCATCCCAGCGGGCGCTCTCGGGCAGGCCGGGCACCCAACATACCCCGTAGCCGGTGCTTTGCTGCAGCCGCCGTCCGTTCACCGTCACCTCCGCCCGGAAGCGCTCCTCCATCGGGTTTTCCGCCTCCATCGCGTCCTGCTCCGCCGGGGGCAGTTCGCGGCACAGCTCGCTGTTTTCGTCCATCCCCCACTTTTCTCTAAAGCGGCGCAGCCGTTCCTCCGGCACCTTTTTCAGCAAATCAACCACCAAGCCCTCGCTACAACTGTACACCGCAGGGGCCAGCCACTCCTCTCCAGCCCAGCAAAACGCCTTATCCAGCCGGGTTTCCTTTCCGGGACGATGACGAGGCTTTTTGCCGCCAAAGCCATTCTCAAAATAAACCGTCCATTCCTGCGACTTTTGCTCTGCCGGATGCAGCAGTTCTTCATATTCCTTCTCAAACCGCAGACCGGAGCAGTCTGTTTCCGCCCGCACTTTCTTGAGATATCGCCACGGTTCCTCCATCGGGGCCAGGCCGCACTTCTCTTCAATCTCCCGCATCACCGCCCGCTGGTCCTCGGTCGGCGGATATTCCCGCAGGTACTCCTCAAACTGCGCTTCAGTCCACATCCACGCCTGCTCCAGCGCGGCGGTATCTCCACAGGCCAGCAGCAGCCGCAGGAAGTCCCCCATATCCCGTGCCAATGGCTGCACACAGTCCTGCCCCGGGTTCATGGGGCTTACCGAAAAGATGGTCTCCCCAAAGCCCTTTATGGTGCAGAAATGGATGCCATCCACCCCGGCCCAGCCGAAGATCTTAGCCCCCTTCGGCGTGCAGGTATAGCGCACCGCATTGCGGCCGCCCTCCGCGCCCAGCGCCCCCAGGTCAATATGCATTCTCTTAAATTCCGTATAGGTCATGGTTCTCCTCCTTTTTGCGTCCCACTCATGCTTTGTACTATCCCATGGTTTTGCCCCTGTTTTTTCATCCGCTAAAAATCCAGTTCCAGGCCTGGGCAGCCCCCTGCAAAAGCCGGGATCGCCCGCGGCACCGACCGCTTCGCGGACTGCGGCGGCCTACGGCCGCCGCGCGGGGCTCCGCCCCGCGGTGCCGCGGGCGATGGCTGTCTCTCATGGCTCCTACCGTTTTTACCGCAGCTTCTTTTTCCGCTCCCGTACCAGCAGCACCACTCCTACGATCAGCAGCACGGTCAGCGCCGCTACCAACCATTCCAGGTCATACTTCTGCACAAAGTACTTCCAGCTGTGGCCGGTCACATTGCTGTTCCACCAGTATTGCCAAGTGCTGCGGTCGGTGCTCCACACCTTGCGGGGGATCATCACCTCCACAAACCGGGAAGCGATATAAATGATCACATTCCCCCAAAAGCCCAGCATCGCCATGCAGCCCCCGGCGATCACCTTTCCGTTCGTCCGGTGCGGCTTCTGCGCTACGGCAGCGGCCGGCCCCTCCTGGCTTTCCCGTTCCTCATCCAGCAGGTAGTCCGCCGATACCTCAAACAGCCGGCTGATTTGCCGCAGATTTCCGGCATCGGGCAGTGCCGTTCCGCTTTCCCAGCGGGAAACCGCCTGCCGGGATACCCCCAGCCGCTCCGCCAGCTCCTCCTGCGATAGCCCCCGCCCTTTCCGCAGCCTGATGATCTTCTCCGATAATTTCATTGCAAGGTACCTCCGTTTGATTGGTGCCTCCATCCTACCAAAGCTCACCCGGCAAATCCACCGCGTCCGCTTCCCATTCCCGCAACAAGAGTTTACATTTCCTCTTTTTCGTCGTATTTCTCCAGGAAGCTGTGCAGCTCATCGTCATCGCCCATCCGGTAGCCCACCGCTGTGGCCAGGTTCACATTGTGCATACTGCGGAAGATATTGATATCCACATTTTTATTGTGCTGCTTCATCTCGGCGATCAGCCGTTTCATCTCCCGGCGGGCGCTGTCCTCCTCGTGGTGCTCGGTCCGCTCGGTAAAGCGGCAGGCGCACTGCAAAAAGTGCAGGTTATTATATTTTCCCCAGCTGATAATATCTTCTTCCCGCACCAGGTACAGCGGCCGGATGAGCTCCATCCCCGCAAAGTTGGTGCTGTGCAGCTTCGGCAGCATCGTTTTGATCTCCGCCCCGTACAGCATACTCATCAGCGTCGTTTCTATCACATCGTTAAAGTGGTGCCCCAGCGCTATTTTATTGCAGCCCAGCGCCTGTGCCTCCTTATACAGGTAGCCCCGGCGCATCCGCGCGCACAGGTAGCAGGGCGAACCGCCCTCCACCTCATCCACCACCCCGAAGATCGGGCTTTCAAAAATACGGATGGGCAGCTCCAGCGTGCGGGCATTCCGCTCGATGAGCTCCCGGTTGGGCGGGCTGTACCCGGGGTCCATCACCAGGTACTCCACCTCAAAGGGAAAATCGCTGTACTTCTGCAGATGCTGCATGCATTTGGCCAGCATCATGCTGTCCTTTCCTCCGCTGATGCACACCGCAATGCGGTCGCCGGGCTGTATCAGCTCATAGTCCTTGCAGCCGCCGATAAACCGGTTCCATATGGTTTTGCGATATTTTGTTATCAAGCTGCGCTCCGCCAGCTCTCCCGCGGTCATCTCTTTCGGCATTTTTCTGCCCTCCCGGTGGTTTTTGTTTCTACCGCCTAATGATACCATACCCCCTGCCCCACCGCAAGCAATGATCTCCTCCCAGCCCGCATCCCGCTCCTTTTCCACCCCCTGCCCACCGCAAAATACGGCCCGCAGGGCACCCCCTCCTCCGGATGGGGTCGGCGGCCTGCGGCCGCCTGCGCCCGGCTTCGCCGGGCGGCCCTGCGGGCCACCCCCTCCCCCATAAAAAATCTCCCCTGCCGCGCGTCCCGCAGGGCAGAGGAGATTATCTTTTTACCCGTGATGTTCCTCGTTTTCGTTGGTGTGGATGTTGATAAACTCTGCCCGCATCTTGGAATAGAGGATGGTCTGACTGCTGTAAAGTCCGCAGTAGCCGGAAAGCAGATAGCTGATGGCGCACGCCATCGCAAAGTACAGCACATCACCGGTGCTAAATAGCTCAATGCTCAAAAATACTGAGGCAATGGGACAGTTCACCGCCCCGCAGAATACCGCCACCAGGCCAATGGCCGCGCCAAAGCCCGCCGGCAGCCCCATGGCACCGCCCAGCACGCAGCCAAAGCACGCTCCCACGAAGAAGGAAGGCACCACCTCGCCGCCCTTATAGCCAAACCCGATGGTCACCGCGGTAAACAGCAGCTTCCAAAGCCACGCCCACGGCTCTGCTTCGCCGCTCATGGCACGCTCCACCATCTCCATCCCGGCACCGTTGTAATTGGTGTTGCCCACCAGCAGCGTCAGTACGATCACCAGCGCACCGCCCACCAGCACCCGTCCGTATGGGTTCGGCAGCAGCCGCGCCGCCAGTTTCCCGGTCTTTTGCAGCCCGCGGCAGAATAAAATACTCACCACCGCGCAGCCTATGGCCAGCAGGATCACCAGCAGCATGGTCCAGGGGTCCAGCCCCGGATCCGCCACCGCAAAGCGGGTCGGCGGCACCCCCATCAGCAGGCTTACCAGATAGCCCACCAGCGCGGCCGTCAGGCATGGGATCAACCCCGCATAATAGAACACCCCCACGCTGATGACCTCCATCGCGAAGATGGCCGCCGTCAGCGGCGTCCCGAATAGCGCCGAAAATACCGCGCTCATCCCGCACAGGGTGGCCAGCGGCAGGTCCTTTTCCCCCAGCCGCAGCAGACGCCCGGCCTCAAAGCCGATCCCGCCGCCGATCTGCAGTGCCGCGCCCTCGCGTCCGGCACTGCCGCCGCCCAGGTGGGTCAGCACCGTGGAAATAAAGATGACCGGCACCAGCAGCACCGGCACATTCTTGCCAAAGTGCACCGATTCTATGACAGCGTTGGTATCCTTGCCCTCCACCTTGGTCACGCGGTACAGCCCCACAATAATAAGCCCCAGCGCCGGCAGCAGGTACAGGATCCATGGATGCGCTGCCCTCATTTGGGTGGCATAGTTGACACCAATGTGGAACAGCGATCCGATCACCCCGCCGATCCCTCCGATCAGCGCCCCCACCGCCAGCCACTTGGCCAGCGCAGCCGGGTATGCCCCTATGTGCGCCGCGATCTTTTTCCATTTTTCCATGGTATTCCGCCCTTCTCTCCCTGCTCACTTTCCACAAAATCCCCTTATTTATAGCACCTTTCCCCACCGGTGTCAATGATAAAGCCGCACCCCATCTGCCCGGCGGCATACAGGGGCGGCTCATTTCGTCCTCAGCTTTTTATGAAAATGTAATTTAAGATCAGGCTACTTCAGCAAGCTTCTTCATCACTCTTGCGGAAACTTCAGCATAGTAGGCGGCATCCGCATCAGACAAACTCTTACTATCGATGGCATCGAGCTTTGCCATCATATCAGAGTATTTACCCATATAGTCAGCAAGATCGCCCATCATGGAAACTTGATCAGTAGATGCTTTATACTTCTTCTTATATCATATCCTAAACCCAAAAGAAAGCTAATTTTGTGCAAATTTTCACTTGTGGTCAAAAGCCCACTTTACTTCGCCCTGCTCCCCCACCAAAAAAGCACCCCTCCGGGTGCTTCTTTCGTGCCGCCTATCTGCCTATATCCCATAGTGGATCACCCACCTGTTTTCCCGCTCGGCCCGCCGCAGCAGGGCCGCCAGCTCCGCCATGCCGCCCCGCCGGGTCACCGCTTCCCGCAGCCCCGGCAGCGTCTCCGGCGGTATCAGTGTGATACCGGTATAGCATAGTCCCCTGCCCGGGCGGTCCACCGTGTGCCAGTACATCGGCAGCCCCAGCGTTTCGGGCAGCAGCCGCTCTATCTCGTCATCCTCCACCGGGATGCAACGGTATTTCCCCGGCTCATATTTCTCAAACCGCTGCCCCGCCTCCGGCGCCTGCGGCATCACGCCAAATTCATGCCTCGCCATTTCCCCTCCTGTAATACATACTGTATAATTTCATTGTTTTATCCGGCTTATAGCGGGATCTTCGCCTCCCGCAGCCGCTTTTTGCGTTCCTTCCAGTCCGGCATCACCTCGGTCACCACCGCGTGGAACGCCGGGGAATGATCCGCCCGCACCAAGTGCGCCAGCTCATGCACCATGATGTACTCGGTGCATTCCATGGGGGCGTGCAACAGCCGCTCATTCATCGTGATGACCGCCGTGGCCGGCTGACAGCTCCCCCACCGGCTGGTCATCCGCCGGGTGCGCAGCATCGGCCTGGGGATGTTCCACCGGGCAAACCGGGGGTACCACTGCTCCAGCACCGCCGCAAAAAGCTCCCCGCAGATTTTCTTCCACCACCTCGTCAAGAGCCGTTCCGCCGCCTTTCGGTCGGCCAGGTCGGGCAGCGTCAGCACCAATTGGTTTCCCCGCAGCTCAGCGCCTTTGGGGCTTCCCTTCCGCAGCACCAGCTCCATCTCCCTGCCCAAGCAGGGCAGCTTCGCTCCATTCTCTACCGTCAGGGCCTCCTGCAGACGCTCGTTTTGCCAGCGTTGCCGGGCCTTTTCTATCATCCCGGCATGGCTCCTCACAAATTCATCCACCGCTGCCACGGGCACCCACCCCGCCGTCGAAACATGGATGCTCCCATCCGGCCGCACCCGCAGGTTCAGGTTCTTCACCCGCTTTTTCTGCCACTCATAGCTCAGGTCGGTACCATCCACCCACAGCTCTCTGCGCACGGCACATCCCCCTTTCCGTCCTCGTCCACTCCCTGCAGAATCCGGGCATCGGGCCGCAGGCCGCCCGCCCTCCGGGCGGGCAAACGGGCATCCGCCCGTTTCGGCGGCTCCGCCGCCGGGCCTGCGGCCCGCCCCTCCCACCAGCTCTTTCCTTATCCCAAAGCGGCGCACCCTCGCCGGGTGCGCCGCCCATTTTTCCTTTGGCTTACCGCGGCACGCTTCGCAGCAGCCCCTCCGCCAGACCACTGGCCGTCTCGCAGATGGTCTCCCAGTCGGCGCAGGCCTCATACTGCTCCGGGTTGGGGATGAACCCCACCTCGAACAGCACCGCCGGGCAGAAGCCCAGCCGGGTCACATAATAGTAGCCCCATTCCTCCCCCTTGGTGTCACGGTCGGTCGCACCGGTCACCGCCGCCGCCAGGTTGGCCGCGTAGGTCTCGCTGTCGTCCTCGCAGTAATAGCTCACCGTCCAGTCGGCGGAAACATACCTGGTCAGCCCGGTGCTGTTGTGGTGGATGGAAAGGAAGAAATCCGGCTTCGCGTCCACCGCCATGCGCACCCGCTCATCCAGCACGATCTTCGGGGTCTCCCGGTCATCGGTCTCTCTCGTCATGATGACCGTCGCGCCCATCTGCTCCAGCCGGTCGCGCACCGCCAGGCTCACCGCCAGGTTCAGCTCCGCCTCCGCCGGCCCGTAAAGCCCCGCCGCGCCGTAGGCGCCGCAGTCCTTGTTGCCATGGCCGGGGTCCACCATCACCGTGATGCCCTCCAGCGGCTTGCCGGGAGTGGCACTCAGCTTCGGCGGCTCTTTCAGGCTCAGCAGCAGGTCGCCCTCCTCGGTGTACTGGAGGTCATACCCCCAGTAGCTTTCCTCGTTCAGCGTCAGCAGCAGGTTCACCCCGCCTTCGGTTTCCTCCCAGCGGGCCTCCTTTATCATCGGTGCCGCTATGCCTTCGGTGCTTTCCGGCAGGGCGGTGTTCTCCAGGTAAATGGTCAGCAGCGCTCCCTCCCGCTTCGCGGAGGCCGCCGGGTAGCTGCCGCAGGGCAGCGTAATGGTCGTCAGCCGCCCCTCCGTCACCGATAAGACCTCAGCGATCGTCGTCTCCGCCGCCGGGGTCGGGGCCACCGTGGCCCGGTCGCTGCTGATATAGCCCCCCGCCACCTCGTAGAAGATGGTGCCGTTATACTGGAAGCAGCCCACCATCGGGATCTTCGCCCCGCGGTGGTAGGTCGCAATAAAGGTGCTGTCATCGGTATAGTCGGTCAAAAGGCTCACATTCTCGGTATTGGCCAGCACCGCCGGGGTGGTGTTCTTCCCTGCGGCGTACAGCCGCCCGGCCGATTCATAGCTCGTGGTCTTGCCGCCCCACACCATGGTGTATTTTACGGGGCCCCAGTCCTGCAGCTCCCCTTCAGGCAGATCGGCCGGCACCTGGTAGGTCCCCTTGTAGGTAGCGGCAATGCCGTTTTTGGCGGTCGCCGCCGTCTGCTTCATCGTCACCGTCTGTCCGTGAATGACCGCGGTCACCTTGCTGCCGCTGGGGGCCACGCACCGGAAGGTCAGCTCCTGACCGGCCCAGACGGCGGCGTCGCTGGTCGGGAACCGGGAGGTCAGGGTGGAGGTGGTGCCGTCCCCGGTGCCGCTGCCGCGGCGGATGGTCAGGGTCAGGCTGTCCTCCCCATTGCGGAAGGTAAAGTAGTTTTTCCCATAGGCCAGGCTCACCGAAACACCAAAGCAGCCGCCCTCCCCGGTGCGCTCCACCTCTTTGCCGTCCATTGTCAGCGGCTTTGTGGGGTCGCTGGTCCCCATGATAAAGACCTGCGCCGTATAAACCAGCGCGTTATTGGCCGGGTAGCCTATGTGCAGCTCTTTCGCGTATTCCAGAGAAACAGCGGTCAGCGGCCGGGTCTGAGCCGCATCGGCGTAGCTCAGCAGCAGGCCCCGGGCCGCGGTATTATCGCTTATTTCGCCGTAGTTTGCCAGCACAAAGCCAGCGGCCTTGCCGTTCCTCGCATTGTAGAACAGCTGGCTGCCGGTCACACCGCCCTGCAGCGCCGTTACCACCGGGGTCACCTCGGCGCCGGTGTTCTGCCAGCTCTCACTCCGAGCAATGTACTCCCGGCCGGCCACCTCCGGCAGCACCGGCAGCAGGCGGGTCAAGTTATTTTTCTGTACCAGCTCAGTCAGCTCTTCCCCGGCCAGCTCGGCATCCCAGCGCAGGGCCAGCGGCAGGCCGCTCTCTCCCAGCCCGGAAAGCTTATTCCGCAGTTTCTCCGCCGTCAGACCGTCCCCCCATAGGGCCAGACCCGCCGGTTCGTATTTCAGCTTTTTGGCGGGGGCATAGTCCCCCTTTACCGCCGCCCAGATAGCCGGGCTACCATCGGCGGCCTTGCACAACAGCTCCAGCCGGGAGTAATCCTCCTCGTCCGCCACCTGCCAGTACAGCGTCTCTATGCGGTTCTCCCGCGCGAAGATCAGCAGCTGCCGCAGCGCCTCTTTTTCGGCTTTCTCCCGTTCCCGCTCCGAAAGCTGTGGGGGATTTACCGCATCTGTACTGGCTTTCTCTTTGGAAATTACCAATGGCAGCTCGTCCATGCCGACCCACAGCGCGGTGCCGGAAAGCGCCGGCTCCGCCGCCTCCGGGATGGAAATGCTCTCCCCCAGCAGCCGGGGCAGGCCCATGGCTCCGGCCGCGATGCACACGGTGAGCAGCAGCACGGTGATTACCGTCAGTTTTCCGGTTTTCTGTTTCATTTTGGTTTCCTCCCTTGGGCGTCACTTACAGCTCAAAGTCCTCCGGCCGGTAATCTCCGGCGGCAATTTTCGGGGCCCGGCGGATCTCCCGCCGCAGCGGATCGTACCGAAAAGCGGAGCAGTGATCCTCCGCCGCCATGACCCCCCGCTTGGGGCACAGCACAAAGTCCTGGTCCACATTGGGCGTTCCAATGGCACAGTACCGGCAGGCCGGGTCTATCTCCCTGTCAAAGAATTTGCTCCTCATAGGCTGTTTCCTCCCTTTTTATATTCCATTTTTCTCCTGCCCGCATCGGGCCTAGGCAAAAGATCCAGGCCTTTGCGGAATGCTTTCCGCTTTGGCTCCAAAACGAGCGGCAGCATCGGCTCCCCCGCATTTTTCGACCCCATTATACCACACCTTTCCCCGCCTGGGAACCGTCCCGGCACCGAATTTACTTTCCGGTAACAATTCCCTGCCCCTCGGCACATTTCAGCATCAACCGGGCCACGGGCCGCAGGCGCCCCGGCTTCGCCGGGG
>URGQ01000023.1 GCA_900547385.1 uncultured Oscillospiraceae bacterium
GTACGGCGCCGCAGATACGCTCTCAAGGTGCCTGCGGCGCATTTTATTTTGGACCTTGCAGGAACCGAATTAAAATAAACACCTTATAAGCGTCGTCTAATCCCGCTCCGGGAATACGAAGTGTTTCCGGGCGGGGTGTACCGACGCGTGGGGGTCTCGGGGTCCTCCCCGAGTGACTTTTGGTTACTTTTCTTCATAGAAAAGTAACCCCCCGCCGGGCAGGCGTGCCAGCCGTCACCCTGCGGTGACTTTGCCCCGCCGTTAGGCGACTACAAGCTTTCCCCCGCCGGGCAGGCGTGCAGACTATGCCTTTGCAAAAGGCCCGCCCCGCCGCCAGGCGACTACAAATTAGTCCCCCTGTTTTCAAAAAAACTATTTCTTGCTCCGCTTTTTCAGTGTCCCGGTAGAAAGCTGGCACAGATACACCATATCCTCGCCGGTTTTTTTGCCGGGCGGGGTGGTGATGACGAAGGTCTTGGGCAGGTCATCGGTCACATTGATGACCCGGCCGGCCTTTTCGGCTTTGTTCAGGGTCTTGCGGGTATGGCGGCTCACCGTCGTGTTATCCAAATCGAAAATGCCGATGATATCCCGTTCCCGCACCACTGTTTCCTGTCCCAGGTGCAGATACATATTTTTACGGCTCCTTTCGTTTTTTGGCTCGTTTGGCGGGCAGATAAAGCTGCCCTTCCTTCATGCGGAAGGCGGCGCCCTCGCCTAATGTGCGGGCCGCATTTCTATCACAGCAGGTGATGAACACCTGCCCCGGATGCTTCCCGTGCAGGAAGTAATCCCGGCGGGTCTTATCCAGCTCGCTCAGCACATCATCCAGCAGAATGATGGGCGCTTCGCCCAATGTTTCTTCCATTACCCGGCACTGGGCCAGCTTTAGGGCCAGGGCACAGCTGCGCTGCTGCCCCTGGCTGCCAAAGCTCCGCGCGGAGATGCCGGCGATGGTCACTTCCATGTTATCCCGGTGGGGGCCCAGGGTGGTGCAGTAGTTTTTGTAATCCTCACTGCGGGCCGCAGCCAGCGCCGCTCGGATATGTGTCTCACCCTCGGCAGGGGAAATATCGGCCCAATCGGCGCCCTGCGGGGCGGGGATGCTGGGCTGATAGCTGAGGGAAAAGGGCTGATCGGCCCGCTTGCAGATATCCATGTAAATTTCCGCCGCGGGCAGGGCCAGCCGCCGGATAAACCTTGCCCGGGCATGGCAGACGGAGAAGGCTACCTTGGCCAGGCTGCGGTCCCAGGTTTCCAGCAGGGGCTCCATCATGGCGGCGTTGCCGCTTTTCTGCATATCGGTGATGAGGGTATTCCTTTGCAGCAGGATGCGGCTCATCGCGGCCAGGGTGGTCATATAGCGGGGCATCACCTGGCTGATGGCGCCATCCAAAAACGCGCGGCGCTCCGAGGGTCCCTCCTGGATGAGAGCCAGCTCTCCCGGAGAGAACACCACCGCCAAAAATTCGCCGGTCAGCTCGCTGGGAGCACACTCCACACCATTCAGCCAGGCCAGTTTTTTGCTGCCATAGGCCAATGCCGCGGTTTTCTCCCGATTCTGGCAGGTAAATTCCGCCTCAATGCGGGCGACCTCCTGCCCAAAGCGCAGATAGTCGCTTTCCTTGGCCGCGCGGAAGCTCTTCTGCCCGGTAAGCAGATAAATGGCCTCGATGAGATTGGTCTTACCCTGGGCGTTTTCGCCGTAAATGACATTGACACCGGGAGCCGGGGTTACATCCACCGCCGCCAGGTTGCGGAAATTTTCAGTTTTCAGCCGGGTGAGCCTCACGGGGCGGCCACCTGCCAGCTTTCGCCGTCCAGGGTGACGGTATCGCCGGGATGGAGCTTTTTGCCGCGCATGGTGCACACTTCCCCATTCACCTGCACTTCTCCTTCGGCAATGGCGATCTTGGCTTCGCCGCCGGTGCCCACAGCGCCGCAGAATTTAAGGAAGCTATCCAGCTTGATGAATTCAGTTTGGATGGTGATGGTTTCCATATGGTCACGCTTTCTTAGTTATTATTAGTCTCTCCGTGTAATGGGTAACGAAGTGGCGGCACGGTAGTGAATGATCTGCCAGCGGCATATTAAAGCCGTGCCGTGATGGAGGGATTGTTGGCAGATATTATGACTTAGTTTTATCTCTCTTTCGGAGCCAGTTTGTGGTCGCCTGACGGCGGGGCGGGGCCTTTTGCAAGGCTTGGTGAGCACGCCTACCCGGCGGGGGGTTACTTTTCTGTGAAGAAAAGTAACCAAAAGTCACTCGGGGAGGACCCCGAGACCCTCGACGCGTCGGTACGCCCCGACCGGAAGGTCTGCGACCTCCCGGATCTGGGGCTAGACGACGCTTATAAGGTTGATTTTTAATTTGGTCCTTGCTGCGCCAAAAATAAAATGCGCCGCAGGCACCTTGAGAGCGTATCTGCGGTGCTGTACGGATCGACTTTTCAGCGGTAGCTGAAAAGTCCAATCCATATCCAGCCGCAGCTTGAGCGTTAGGGGGTCTTGGGGCACAGCCCCAAGCGTAAGCGGGGTGACCCGACATGGAGCGCAGCCCGCGACGACGCGCACATACAAAAGTAGGCCCCCACCGGGCAGGCGTACAAATTAAAACTTTTCAGAAAACTATGCGACGCCGTCAGGCGAGATGAAACAATGTCATCAAACGCCCCGGCGGCGAGCCGTACAGGCCTTCACCCTTCGGTGACTTCGTGACGCCTTTAGGCGACTACAATCTATCCCCGCCGGGCAGGCGTACCGGCTTTGCACCCTGCAAAATCAACGCCCCGCCGCCAGGCGACCACTAATCCGGCCCCAAAATTCTTTTACCCACTTTTCATCACAGAAAAGTAGCCCCCGCCGAAGGCGGCCACCACCCCCCGCGGCGAGCGGCGCTTCCCAAGCCCTCCGCAAGGCTTTTATCTCCCCCGGACTGACGGATAAAAAATCGACCCGTCAGCTCCGCCACCGGCAGAACCTTCGGGTCGTTTGTTTTACAGGCTCACAGCTGGATCTTTTCCTCCTGCTCCTGGCTTTTCAGGTACCGCACCTTTATGGCGCGGGAAAGAAGCGAGGCCAGCGTGCCCAGGCTCCCTAGCAGTCCCAGCCACCCCAGGAACATGGCCGCCGAGATCTCTCCGGCGGGGTCGTTTCCGCGGCTCAGCAGCTCCATCCCGCCAAAGAGGACAAGGCACCCCGCCAGCACCAGCAGGAGCTTCCCCGGCTTGGTCGTGGCCTTGGCGGTGGAAAAGCCCACATCCAGCGTTACCAGCAGCAGAACGATGCACAGGATCGTCCCTTGAGAAAGCAGCGTGCGGATCAGGAACATATCATTTTTCCTCCGTCTTTTCGTGGGATTCTTCGACCGCCGCGGGTGCGCTCTCCTGCTTCAGCTTTCGCGTCAGTGCCTCCAGCTCCTCCGGGCTCATGGAGCTGCGCAGCTGCTCCACCCGCCGCTCCAGGTCCTTCTGGGCCTCGGCAGCCGCGGTTTTGGCCTGCTCTATGTTCTGCTTTTGGTACGCGCGCGCTAAACCATCCGCGTACGCGCGTCCCGTGGGCGCGGGCGCAACCGGGATCAAAGCCGTCAAACCGCAAAGCACCAGCACCAGCTTCAGGCAGGTGATGGCCGCCCCGTAGCTGGGATATTCGGTGTGCAGGGTGGAAAGGTACAGCGCCTTATAGTCGGCAAAGAAAATGACGGTAAGGATGCACCACACCAGGAAAAACCCGAACCCCAGAATGAGCTTTTTGTTGGTATCCAGCCCCCGGCGGTTGCAGAACAGAATGCCGCCGATGACCAGCAGCGCCAGCATCACCAGCTCCAGCAGCAGGAAGACGGGCCAGGTGGCAGGCCCCTGGGCCAGGTATCCCCGGCTCAGGATGAGATCTCCGATGACCACCGCCGCAAACAGCAGGATGGCCGCAATAAACCGGGCGCGGGGAGCAGTACTTTTTTCCATCGTTGTCACCTCTTTCGCAGAATAAACGGCCCCAAAACGGCCGAAATTGTAAATTTTTTGTTAAAAATTGTGAAATATTAACCTCTCAGATGCAAAAAGGGGTCGATTTTGCCGTATTAGTGGGGGGAGTTTTTCGACCTTGGTTTCATCCACTGTGATTTCAGCCACAGTGTAGCATATGTTTTTTCCCTTGGCAAGTTTTTTCATCAAATCCGGCGATTCGCCGGCAGGGCGCGGGCCCTCCGGCAGCAAATAGAAACTGGGCGGCGGCATCCTGTCCCGCCCGCCAAAAAAGGAGGACCCACCATGGATTGGGCTATCAAAATCGGCTATGCGGTGATGGTTTTCGCCATCATCATGTGCTTCATCTTCAGCAAGCGCGGCGAAAAGGAAATGCGTCATATGGTTGACCGCTTCGCCCAGGCGTTCTGCAAGCTTTCCAACTATGTGCTGCCGGGCGGCAAAGCGCCTGCGGCCACACTTGCCGCCCGCAAAAAGGACGGGGTGATGCAGGCCCTGCCGGCCGCCGAGCAGCCGGAGGAGCTGCAAAAGCTGATGAAGCGGGGAACCGCCCGTCACCTGGCGGAGCTGTACGGCCAAATGGAGGAGGCCAGCGCCGAGCTGGTGTACCGCTGCCGCCGCCACCGCCGCAACCGGGAGCTTTTCGCCGATCCCATCCGGCAGATATGCTATGTGACCGATGTGTTTCTGGAGGGCTGCGCCGACCTCAAAACGGTCAGCGACCAGAACCGCGTCAATGCCTTCGAGAGCTTCTACACCGACCAGCTCAAGCACCGGGCCGCGCTGCTCAAGCGCATCGCCGGAGAAAACGCTGAGCCGTTCCTGGAGCTGAACATGGACTACGACCTGGCTACCGTGGAGAAGATGGAGCTGGAGGCCAAGAAAAACCGCCGCAAAAACGAGCGGGAGACCGCTGCCCGCAAAAAGCAGGAAAAGGCCGCCCAGCGCGAGATCAACCGCAACAAATAACGCCCGCAAAATTCCTCGCCCGGTAAAGCGGCCCCGAAGGGGAAACCGCAAGACCCATTGGGGTGCGGGGCCGGCTCCGAAGGCGCAATGGCCCGGCGGAAATGGGGGATTTGCGGAGGGCGCGCCGCAGCGGGGAAGGCTGCCCGTCAGGGTCAGCACGACAAAAGCGGAGGGCGCGCCCGCCTTCCTGCCCGGCCTGCGGAGGCGTGGGTACCGGGCGGGGGAAATACAGCAGATACCAGAAAAACAGCGAATACAGGAGGTTCCGCCAGATGACGGAAAAACAGATAGGAGGGAACGGCATGGCCAAACGGCAGCCAACAGTACTGCGCGTACCGGAAAACGGGGCAGGGGATCCCTTTTTTGGGCAGCAGGGCAATTGGTTCGAGGTTATTTTTGAATCTTCCTACGATGGCTTTTACATCACCGATGGCAACGCCATCACCTTGACCCTGAATAAAAGCTACGAGACCATCAGCGGCCTGCGCAAGGAGGAGATGGTGGGCCGCAGCATGGCGGAGCTGGTGGCCAGCCGGGTCATTTCGGGTTCCGGCACATTGCTGGCGCTGGAACGCCGGGAATCGGTGACGATGGAGCAGCAGTTCAAAACCGGCAAGCGGGCCATCATCACCAGCACCCCGGTTTTCGATTCCGAAAGCAACATCGTCATGGTGGTTACTAATGTCCGGGATGTGACCGAGCTGTACTCCCTGAAGGAGCAGCTGGAGCAGAGCGAGGAGCGCAACCGGCTCTATTCCGCCGAGCTGGAGGCTGCCCGCAGCCGCCAGGACCGCAATCCATCCAGCCTTATTTTCCACGATAAGAGCATGCAGAATGTCATTAGCCTGCTGAACCGCGCCGCCCAGATGGAGGTGCCGGTGCTGCTGCAGGGCGAGGTGGGCGTGGGCAAGGGCGCCCTTTCGGAGTACATCTACAGCAAAAGCAAGCGCCGCAAGGAACACTTTATCACCATACCCTGTGCCTCCCTGCCGGATGACACCATGGTGGCCGAGTTGTTCGGGCTGGGACCGGGGGTCTCACCGGAATACCCACAGGGCAAGGTGGGGCTGCTGGAGCAGGCCAACCGCGGGGTGGTCTTTCTGGATGAGGTGGAGCAGCTGAACCACGAGTGCCAGACCCGGCTGCTTTCGGTCATCAAGCGGCGGCAGGTAAAGCCGCTGGGCTACGGCGCCGATAAGCCCTGTGACCTGAGAATTATCGCTTCCACCAGCGCGGACCTGCTGGCCCTGGTGCGGGAAAAGAAGTTCCGGGAGGACCTGTACTATGCCCTGAGCGTGCTGCCCATCAATGTGCCGCCGCTGCGGGAGCGCCGGGAGGATATCCCCTATATCGTGACGGCCTATGCCGCCGAAATGAACAAGAAATATCACCAAAAAAAGCGCTTTGCCCCGGAGACCATCATCTGCATGCAGAGCTACAACTGGCCCGGCAATATACGGGAGCTGCACAATGTGGTGGAGCGCATGATGATTATTTCCAAGAACAATGTCATCCAGCCGGAGGAGCTGCCCATTACCGATAACATCACCATCAGCCAGAAGGATAGCGAGGAGTACTTTGAGCAGGTGAACCTGCACAAGCTGGTGGAGCAGCTGGAGATCAGCTACATCCGGCGGGCGTACAGCCGCTACGGCAATGTAAGGGACGCCGCCCGCAGCCTGGGCATGGATGCTTCCACCTTTGTGCGCAAGCGCAAAAAGATAGAGCAGGGGAGGGAATAGTTGCAAAAACGCAATGATGCGCAAAAATGCAACACCTCTTGATTTGTTCAAAAATTTTTAACGAATAGTCAGAAAAGCAAGGAATCAAGTGGAAAAACGGAACAAAATTTTTTGAAAAACGGGAGTGACTGTTGCAGATTCGCAACACGAACTCCCGATTTTTCCGCAAAAAAAGCAAAAAATGTAGCAAAAACACCCAAAACCGCAAATATGCCAAAAATAAAAGTGAACAAAGGAATTCTCCTCAAAAATACACCCCTGCCAAACTTGCTCCGGGGCGGTTTACAAGCCGAAATTGGCTGGATATAATCGAAAATGAAAGCGGGCGGACACTGTGCCGTGCCCCTGGAGAAAGGTCCCGCTTTGCTGTAAAAATGCCGGTTGGCCGCCGCCTGATTGGGACAGGGGAGCAGCCCGCCGGCAGAGGAGTTACCACAAAAAACTGTGACGAGGAGGAAACTTCAACATGACCGAAATGACCGAAACCAAAAAAGTGGAGGTACCGGAAGGCTTTATGACCGGTAAGTTCCCGCTGAAAAAGCGCGCTTACGGTGAAGAGCAGCCCGGTATCAAAGTAGGCCCCTTCAAGATCCGTCTCCCCCTGATCCACCACGAGTGGTCCTGGACCGAGATGGCCGCCGCCATGTTCTTGGGCGTTGCCTGTCTGGGCGCTGGTGTTACCACCACCATGACCACCTTTGGTCTGGATGACCCCGCGAATATCGCTGCCCTCGGCTTTGATGAGAACGGCGTATTCCTAATGGCCTTGACCTTCGGTGTTCTGAACGCGATCTGCTACTACCTGCCCTCTCTGCTGGGCGACCCCGTAGTACCCGGCTGGATCACCCCCGCGCTGCCTTTGACCCTGAAATTCCTGCAGCAGTGGGACCTGCCCAACTACGCCACCGGGCAAGTAGACCGTATTTACGCGATGATAGCCCTGCAGATGCTGGTTGCTCTCAGCTTCCTCATCATGGGTGCTACGGGTATCGGCCGTAAGCTGGTAGATGCCGTACCCATGGGCATCAAGGCCGGTATTGTATTGGGCGCCGGCGTAACGGCCGCGGTAAATGTATTCTCCGCCCGTATGCCCAAGGCCCCCTGGACCGTTGCCATCGCTGTCCTGATGTCCTACTTCTTCCTGTTTAACCCCACCTTTGCCCGCAAGGCGACCAAGAGCCGCTTCTGGAATGTAGTGCGTAACCAGGGCGTAGTACCTGCCCAGCTGTTCGCCATCATTCTGGCTCCCGTGCTGCTGCACGAGATCCCGCTGCCTCAGATCCAGTGGGGCTTTACCCCCCTGAGCTTCGGCTATGTTCTGGAGCACTTCACCATCTTTGGTCTGGGCTTCCCGGCCTGGAGCTTCTTCCTGGCGGCGATCCCCTCCGCGCTGGCGACCTACATCATCGCCTTCTCCGACTTTGTACTGGCGAAGGAAGTTGTTGCCGAGGCTACCTCTTACCGTCCTGATGAGAAGGTTATCTTCGATGCCAGCCGTTCCAACCTGGTTAGCTTCCTGCGTAACGCCATCATGTCCCTCTTTGCTCCCTGGGTCCCCATGTGCGGCCCGCTGTGGGCTTCCGGCCTTTTGACCATCACCGAGCGCTACAAGAGAGGCTACAAGACCATGCACACCTACTGGGATGGTGTATGTACCTTCCGTGCAGCTACCGTAATCGCTGTTCTCATCCTGCCGCTGGTTACCCTCATTAAGCCTGCGTTTGCCATCTTCTTCGGCATCACCATGGGCGTTCAGGCCTTCGCCTGCGGCAACATCGGTATCCGTATGTGCACCACCGCCAATGACCGCGGCGTTGCCTGCGTTATCGCCGGCGCTCTGACCTACTTCACCCCCGGCTGGGCTCTGCTCGTCGGCATCATCGTCTGGGTTGTCGTTGACGGCTCCGAGGCGATTATCAACTTGAAGAACCGCAAGAAGACCCCCGGTGAGCCCACTCCCGAGGAACTGGTTTTCAAGGCTGAAGACAAAAAAGGCTGCTGCTAATTAAACAATCAGATTACCCCTGTTGATTAGGGAAAGCCCCACCCACGGGAGATGAGTCAACACCGCGGTGCGCGCTCATCTCCCGGCGGGCAAGGGAAAGATGGAGCTGACATTCCCAAGGTCAGTTCCATCTTTTCCCGCGAAAGCGCGCCGGCCGAAATGAGAAAAGAAAAAGGGAGGTAAACCGCCATGAAAATGCTTTCCATCAAACCGACCATCTATAAATACAAGACCGCCGAGGAATTCGCTAAGGAATTCAAAATCGGCGCAGGTGACCTGGTAATCACCAACGAATATATCTACCAGCCCTTCTTTGGCAAGCTGAACCTCGGCTGCGATGTGCTGTATCAGGAGAAATACGGCGCTGGCGAGCCCTCCGATGACATGGCAGAGGCCATGTATAAGGACATTAAAGGCGACCATAAGCGTGTTATCGCCATCGGCGGCGGTACCGTCATTGATATTTCCAAGCTTTTTGCACTGAAAACTGTTTCCCCCATCCTGGATCTCTACGATGGCAAGACCGAGATCGTGAAGGATAAGGAGCTGGTACTGGTGCCCACCACCTGCGGCACTGGCAGCGAGGTGACCAATATTGCCATTCTGGCGCTGAACAGCCGCGGCACCAAGAAGGGCCTGGCGGTGGATGAGATGTATGCCGACAGCGCCGTGCTGGTGCCTGAGCTGCTGAACGGCCTGCCCTTCCGCTTCTTCGCCACCAGCTCCATCGACGCCCTGATCCATGCGGTGGAATCCAGCCTTTCCCCCAAGGGCAACGAGATGACCCGGATGTTTGGCTACAAGGCCATTGATATGATTCTGCACGGCTACAAGAAGATCGCTGCGGACGGCCCTGAGGCCCGGATGCCGCTGCTGGAGGACTTCCTAATGGCCTCTCTGTACGCGGGCATCGCCTTTGGCAATGCGGGCTGCGCCGCCGTTCATGCCATGAGCTATCCCCTGGGTGCGACCTTCCATGTGGCGCACGGCGAAAGCAACTATGCCATGTTTACCGGCGTAATGAAGAATTACATGGAGATCCGCCAGGATGGCGAGATCGAGAGGCTCAATCAGTTCATCGCCGATATCCTGGGCTGCAAGGTGGAGAATGTTTATGAGGAGCTGGAGAAGCTGCTCAATAACCTCATCCAGAAGAAGGCCCTGCACGAGTACGGCATGAGCCGTGAGCAGATCGAGGAATTTGCGGACAGCGTAATAGCGAACCAGGGCCGCCTGATGGCCAATAACTTTGTGGAACTGGATCGTGACCGTTTGATCAAGATCTATACCGAGCTGTACTAATTGCACATAAACAGAGCCGACTAACGATGAATCCAAAGAAAGAAAGGAAGTAACGAAAATGGCACTGATGACAGGCGAACAGTATATCGAAAGCATTAAGAAGATCAAAATGGAGATCTATATGTTCGGTGAGAGATACAACAACCCCACCGAGAGCCCCATTCTGCGTCCTTCTCTCAACTCCGTGCGTATGACCTACGACCTGGCCCAGATGCCCGAGTATGAGGACCTGATGACCGTGGTTTCCCCCTACACCGGCACCCGTGTGAACCGCTTTACCCACATCCACCAGAGCACCGAGGACCTCATCAAGAAGGTAAAGATGCAGCGCCTGTGCGGCCAGAAGACCGCCGCCTGCTTCCAGCGCTGCGTGGGTATGGATGCTTTCAACGCCCTGTTCTCCACCACCTATGAGTGCGACAAGGCCCACGGCACCAACTATCACGAGAACTTTGTGAAGTTCATGAAGTATGCCGCCGAGGCCGACCTGACCGTTGACGGCGCCATGACCGACCCCAAGGGAGACCGTTCCCTGGCACCTCACGCCCAGGCCGATCCTGATATGTTCCTGCGTATTGTGGAGCGCCGCCCCGACGGTATCGTAGTCCGCGGCGCCAAGGCCCACCAGACCGGTATCTGCAACTCCCACGAGGTCATCGTAATGCCCACCCAGTCCATGGGTCCCGATGATAAGGACTATGCGGTTTCCTTCGCCGTACCGCTGGATACCCCCGGTCTGTTCATGATCATCGGCCGCCAGAGCTGCGACACCCGTAAGCTGGAGGGCTCCACCCTGGATGTTGGTAACTCCGAGTTCGGCGGCGTAGAGGCCCTGACCATCTTTGACGATGTATTTGTTCCCAATGACCGTATCTTCCTGTGCGGCGAGCATGAATTTGCCGGGATGCTGGTGGAGCGCTTTGCCGGTTACCACCGCCAGAGCTACGGCGGCTGCAAGGTCGGCGTAGGCGATGTTCTGATTGGTGCTGCTGCTGTTGCCGCTGACTACAACGGCGCTGCCAAGGCCAGCCACATCAAGGATAAGCTCATCGAGATGACCCACCTGAATGAGACCCTGTACTGCTGCGGTATCGCCTGCTCCGCCGAGGGCCACAAGACCGAGAGCGGCAACTACATCATTGACCTGCTGCTGGCCAATGTCTGCAAGCAGAATGTGACCCGCTTCCCCTATGAGATCGTCCGCCTGGCCGAGGATATCGCCGGCGGTCTGATGGTCACCGCTCCCTCCGAGAAGGACCTGCGCGATGAGAAGATCGGGCCGTACATCGATAAGTACCTGCGCGGCGTGGCTACCGTCACCACCGAAAACCGCATGAAGATCCTGCGTCTCATCGAAAACCTGGCCCTGGGCACCGCGGCCGTTGGCTACCGCACCGAATCCATGCACGGCGCCGGTTCTCCCCAGGCTCAGCGCATCATGATAAGCCGCCAGGGCAACCTGAACGCCAAGAAGGAGCTGGCCAAGGCCATCGCCCATATTGAAGAATAACCTCCACAATTACAATACCCCTTATCTCCCCGCGGGGCAGGGCACAGGGCGCTGTGCCCCGGCTCTGCCCCGCCCCCTTTGCGGGGGAAAACCAAAGACCCAAGGAGAGATGCAACCATGCTGGAACGGATCGAACAGGTTCTGGATGAAAAAGTACGCCCCGCCCTGCGCACCCACGATGGCGACATAAAGGTGGTGCGGGTGGAGGACGGCGTTTTGTACTTCCGTATGCTGGGGCAATGCAGCAACTGTCCCTCCGCGGTGGTAACGGCCGAAGAACTGGTGGCGCCGCCTATTCTGGAGGCGATACCGGAGCTGCGGCAGGTGGTGCTGGATACCACCGTAAGCGATGAGCTGTGGCAGGACGCCATGGAGCTGCTGCGGCGGCGTCACGCCGGTGAAGCGTGAGAATAGGCATAAAGTACTGTGGGGGCTGCAACCCACGCTATGACCGGGTGGCCGCGGTAAAGGAGCTGCAACAGCGGCACCCCGAATGGAAGATAGAGCCCGCCGGAGAGGGCGGGCAGGAGTACATCCTGGTGGTGTGCGGCTGTACCGCCGTGTGCGCGGGCCATACCCAGCTGGAGGCCACCAAACACAAATTTGTCATTAACAGCAGGGAGCAGCTTGCGGCTGCCTGCGAAGCGATAATAAAAGAAAACGAGGTGTAACAATGGAGGACTGGAGAACTCTGTATCAACAGAAGCTGACCACAGCCGAGGAAGCGGTAAAGCATATTAAATCCGGCGACCGGGTGGTAGTGACCCACGCCACCGGCGAACCCATCCTGCTGACCGACGCCATGGTTGCGAACGCCGAGCAGTACGAGAATGTGGAAGTGGTGCACATGGTGGCCATGGGCAAGGCCGAATACTGCCTGCCCGAAAATTCCAAGCACTTCCGCCACAACAGCCTGTTCCTGGGCGGCAGCACCCGTAAGGCCATAGAGGAGGGCCGGGGCGACTTTACCCCTGTGTTCTTCAGCGAGATCCCCGGGCTGTTCCGCACCACGCTGCACCCCAATGTAGTGCTGCTGCACCTGAGCACCCCCGATGAGCACGGCTACTGCAGCTTTGGCGTTTCCTGCGACTACACCAAGCCCGCCGCCGAGTGTGCCGACCTGCTGATCGCGCAGATCAACCCCAAGATGCCCCGCACCATGGGTGACAGCTTCATCCATGTCAGCAAGCTGGATTACATTGTGGAGCAGGAGACTGACCTCATCGAGCTGGCCCCGCCCCATATTGGCGATGTGGAGCGCGCCATCGGCGAGAATATCGCCTCCCTGGTGAAGGACGGCGACTGCCTGCAGCTGGGCATCGGCGCCATTCCCGACGCGGTGCTCCTGTTCCTAAAGGACAAGAAGGACCTGGGTATCCATTCCGAGATGTTCAGCGACGGCGTGGTAGAGCTGGTAGAGGCCGGTGTCATCACCAATGCGAAGAAGAACATTCACAAGGGCAAGAGCGTGGCGACCTTCCTGATGGGCACCCGCCGCCTGTATGACTATGTGGATAACAACCCCGAGGTGGCCATGATGCCGGTGGACTATGTCAATGATCCCCGTGTCATCTGCCAGAACGATAACCTTGTTTCCATCAATTCCTGCGTGCAGGTGGACCTGATGGGCCAGGTGGTTTCCACCTGCGTGGGTCTGCGGCAGATCAGCGGCGTGGGCGGCCAGGTGGACTTTGTCCGCGGCGCCAATATGAGCCGGGGCGGCCGTACCATTATGGCCATGCCCAGCACCGCCGCCAAGGGCACCATCTCCAAGATCGTTCCCCTCATCGATGAGGGCGCGGCCGTGACCACCAGCCGCTACGATGTGAACTATGTGGTGACCGAGTACGGCATTGCCCAGCTGAAGGGCAAGACCCTGCGTGAGCGAGCCAGAGAGCTCATCAAGATCGCGCATCCCGATTTCCGGGAGGGGCTCATCAAGGTATACGAGGAGCGCTTCCACGCGAAGTTCTGATTGGTTTTCTCTTCATTTTCATGTTCCCCTTCGCGGAGAGGAGGACAATGCCAGCCCCATTGTCCTCCTTTTCTGCACATAGAGAAGCGGAAAAAATGACCGAAAAGAGAGGAGTACACCTCCATGAATGAAGTGATATTAAGCGGACTGGGCATCCTGCTGGCACTGTGCGGCATGACCGTACTCATCTTCCGGCGGGTCTCGCCCATTATAGTGGGGCCGCTGGCGGCGCTGCTGGTAACAGTGATGAGCGGGCTGCCGGTGCTGGATTCGGTGACCGGCACCTATGTACAGGGCGTTGGCTCCTTCTTTGTTTCCTACTTTATGATCTTCCTGCTGGGGAACATCCTGGGCAGCCTGTACCAGATCAGCGGGGCGGCGGCGAAGATCGGCGAAACGGTGGTGCGGTGGTTCGGCGCCAAAAACTGCATGGTGGCGTGCTTGATTTCGGCGGCGCTGCTGAGCTACGGCGGCATCAACAGCTTTGTCATCATCTTCGCCATCTATCCCATCGCGCTCAAGCTCTTTGAGGAGGCGGACCTGCCCACCTACCTGCTGCCGGGTATTGTGTGCGGCGGCATGTGGACCTTTGCGATGACCGGGCCCTTTTCACCGCAGATCTGCAACATCGTTTCGATGCAGAGCCTGGGGACCCCTTCCTACGCCGGGCTGATCCCCGGCTTGGCAGCTTCGGTCGTCATGGCGGTGCTGATTGTGTGGTACATGAACCGCCAGGCAAAGAAGGCAAAGGGACGGGGTGAGCACTTTACCCCACCGGAGGGCGGTGTGCGCCAGCATGAGGGGCCCACTCCCGGCACCGTGGTCAGCTTTATCCCGCTGACGGCTGTTATCGTGCTTTTTAATGTGACGGAGATCGGCATTGTGGCCTGCCTGCTCATCGGCATTGTGCTGTCGCTGGGGCTTTTCTGGCGCAGCATTCCGTGGGGAGAGATGCTCTCCACCATGAACCAGGCGGCGGGCAGCTCCGTGACGGTCATCATCAACACGGCTACCATTGTGGGCTTTGGTGCGGTGGCGAAGATCACCCCTTTCTATGCCTGGGCGGTGGAGCTGCTGGAGGCTTCCACCGCGAACCCCTATGTGGTGGCCGCCGTGGGCAGCAATATTTTCGCCTGCATCCTCGGCTCCTCCTCCGGCGGGCTGACGCTGATGTATACCTCGCTGAAGGATATCTTCCTTTCCTACGCGGGGCAGGGGTACAGCCTGGAGTTTATCCACCGTCTGTGCTCGCTTGGCTCCGGGGGGCTGGATTCCATGCCGTGGAACGGCTCCATTGTTTCGGTGTTCGGCATCTGCCACACCACCCACAAGGCCAGCTATAAGTATAACTTTGTGACCTGCGCGGTGATCCCGGTGCTGTGTACCTTCCTCATCGCGCTGCCCATCTGTATCTGGCTGGGCTGATAGAAGAAGGAGAAAACCCATGAAAACGATACTGACCATGCCCAGCCCCGAGCTGGCCCTGCTGACGATGACGGGGGAGGGTAAGCCCTTTGTGCTGAACCGCCGCACCATGGCGGAGCTGGAAGCCCTGCTGGATGAGGTGCGCCGCCGCGCCCCCCGGGCCCTGGTACTCACCGGGGAGGGGAGGTTCTTCTGCGCCGGGGCGGATATACGGGAGATGGCGGCCATGGATGGCCGGGAGCTGTATGACTGGGCGCTGCTGGGCAGCCGCCTAAACACCAACCTGGAGGAGCTGCCGATGCCGGTGCTGGCCGCGGTGAACGGCATGGCGCTGGGCGGCGGCTGTGAGCTGGCGCTGGCGTGTGACCTGCGGCTGGCCTCCATGGCGGCGAGCTTTGCAGTGCCGGAGGTGACCCTGGGCACCATATGCGGGGCGGGCGGCACCCAGCGGCTGCCCCGGCTCATCGGTGAAACGCGGGCCAAGGAGATGATCTTTACCGGGCGGGAAATTACCGCCGAAACGGCCCGGGAATGGGGTCTGGTAAATGGGGTCTTTACTGCCGGCAGCCTGCTGGAGGAAACACTGAACCTGGCGGAGGAGATCGCCCGGAACAGCCCCTACGCTGTGACCCGCGCCAAGCGGAGCGTGAACGGCGGACGGGAAATGCTGCTGGAGGAAGCGCTGGAATGGGAACGGAGCCTCTTTGGCGAATGCGGCGAAAGCCGGGACCGCAAAGAGGGCATGACGGCCTTCCTGGAAAAACGGCCCCGGATATTTACCGGGGAATGAGAGAGGAGAGAGCATGGCAAAGGTGATCTCGGCCGCCGAGGCCGCCGCCTTGATTGGGGACGGCATGACGGTGGCGGTGGATGGCTTTATCGGCTTTTCACTGGCGGAGGATATCCTGTGTGAGATGGAGGAGCGCTTCCTGCGGGAGGGCCACCCCCGTGACCTGCGGCTGGTGAATGTGGCCGGTCTGGGCGGCGATGGCCGCCGCCGGGGCATCAATCATTTTGCGCACCGGGGGATGCTCTCCCGGCTTTTGTGCAGCAATCTCAGCCTGGCCAATGCCATTTACCCCCACATCAGCGCAGGGGATTTTGCGCTGTTTATGGCTCCGCAGGGGGTCATGTCCCACATGATGCGGGCCATCGCCGGCAAAAAGCCGGGGGTGCTGACCTCCGTGGGCCTGCGGACCTTTGTGGACCCGCGGCGGGATGGCTGCCGTATGAACCAAAAGACCTGGGAAAGCGGCGAGGAAGTGGTGCAGCTGGTGGAGCTGGCCGGGCAGGAGCAGCTCTTTTTCCCGGCGTTCCCGCTGGATGCCTGCATCATCAAGGGCAGCACCGCCGATGCCGATGGGAACATCAGCATGGAAAAGGAGGCCTTTCTGCTGGAGCAGTACGAGATGGCCGCTGCCGCCCACAACAGCGGCGGACTGGTGCTGGCCCAGGTGGATCAACTGGTTCCTGCCCACACCATGAACGCCAAGGATGTGGTGGTGCCTGGCTGCCTGGTGGATTACATCGTGGTGGGGCGGGAGGAGAACTCCCGGCAGCAGTTTGTCACCGAGGAGCGCTGGGTGGAGGCCTTTACCGGGCGGGTGCGCATCCCGCTGGAGGGGCTGCCGCCGGTGCCGCCGGACATCAAAAAGGTGATGGCCCGCCGGGCCGCCGCGGAAATAAAGGACGGTGACTTTGTTAATTTCGGGATCGGGGTGCCTACCCTCATCACCAATGTACTGACCGAGGAAAAACGGCTGGAGCGGGTGACGCTCAGCATCGAATCCGGGACGATCGGCGGGGCGCCGCAGGGCGGCCTGCTGACCGGCGCCGCCTACAATGCCGATTCCATGATAAAGCAGCCGGATATCTTTGACCTGTATGATGGCGGCGGCATTGATGTGGCGTGCCTGGGCGGGGCTGAATTTGACCGGGAGGGCAATGTGAATGTGAGCCGCTTTGGGGAGAAGATCCCCGGGCCCGGCGGGTTCATCAATATCTCGCAGGGAGCGAAGAAGGTGTGCTTTATGGGCAGCTTTACCGCCGGGAAAAGCGAGATCCGGCTGGAAGGCGGCCGGCTGCGCATCATAAAGGACGGCAATATCCGCAAGTTCCGGCAGGCGGTGGGGCATATCACCTTTTCCGGGGAGTACTCCAACCAAAAGGGGACCCAGCAGGTGCTGTATATCACCGAGCGCGCGGTGTTCCGCCTGACACCGGAGGGCCTGCTGCTGTGCGAGATCGCCCCTGGGGTGGACCTGCGGCGGGATATTCTGGAGAAGATGGAATTTACCCCGCTGATCGCCCCCGACCTGCGGGAGATGGACGCGGCGCTTTTTACCGAGTGAGGGAAATTTATGCGTTTTGAAAGCGTGTGGGCGGCGTACTTTAGTGCCTGCGGCAGTACCCGGCGGGTGCTGCGGCGGATGGCCGAAGCGGCTGGGGAAGCGCTGGCCCTGCCGGTGCGGGAGCTGGACTACACCCTGCCCCCGGCACGGGAACAAAACTATGCCTTTGGCGAAGGAGATCTGATATTCTGGGGGAGCCCGACCTACGCGGGGCGGCTGCCCAATGTGCTGCTGCCCTTTTTGCGGGGGCACTTTACCGGCGGGAGCGCGGCGGCCGTGGCGGTGGTGCTGTACGGCAACCGCGGCTATGATGACGCCCTGAAGGAGCTGTGCGAGGTGCTTTCCGGGAACGGCTTTTGCCCGGCGGCTGCGGCGGCAATGGTGGGCGAGCATGCCTTTGCGCCGGCGCTGGCCCATGGCCGGCCGGATGCCGAGGATATTGCCGCGGCGGAGGCCTTTGCCCGGAACGCGGCGCATACGCTGCGGGAACGGGAACGGCCCATTCCGGCAGCGGTGCCCGGCCGGGAGCCGATTGGGCCCTACTACACCCCGCTGGGACTGAATGGGGAACCAGCGCGCTTTTTGAAGGCGAAGCCTGTGACTGACCCTGCAAGCTGCACTCGCTGCGGGCTTTGCGCCGCCCGATGCCCGATGGGGTCCATCCCAAGAGAGACCCCGGAGGAATGCGGCGGCATCTGCATCAAGTGCCAGGCCTGTGTAAAGGGATGCCCCACCGGGGCCAAATATTTCGCCGACGCGGCGTTTTGCTCCCACCGTGCCATGCTGGAGCAGACCTACGCAAAACGGCGGGAGAACGAATTCTTCCCGCCCCTGTGATGAATATACCTTCGCTTGGCAAGAGCAATACGGCTTTTGCGGATATAAATACCGTCCAACTTTGTGCGCCGCGTTGACAGGCGCCAGCCTGCCTGCCGCTCCGCGCTTCCTCGGACGCCATTTCTCCCGCGCAAAAACTCCGAAAAGCGTGTGTGTCCTTGTCAAGCAAAGGTAAAATCCCCTGTCCAGACCCACGCGGGTGGACAGGGGAATTTTTTTATTCTTCGGTTTCCTCGGTGGAATCTGACTCCAGCGGTTCGGTGCCTTCCCCTTCCGCCAGCCGGTAGCCCACGCCCACCTCGGTAAAAAGGTACCGGGGTTCTTCGGGATTTTTCTCCAGCTTGCGGCGGAGGTTGGCCATATGGACCCGCAGCAGCTTGTTATCCCGGGGGTTGGCCGCGGGGCCCCACAGCTCCCGCAGCATCTGCTGGTAGGTAAGCACCCGCCCGGCATAGCGGCCCAGCAGCGCCAGGATCTTAAACTCACTGGGGGTCAGGCCGGCGTCCTCGCCGCCCAGGTAGGCCCGGTGCTTATTGTAGTCAATGACAAGATCCCCCACGATGTACTGGCCCTCCCGCAGCTCCTCGCCGCCGCAGGCCTTGCGGGTGTGGCGCAGCGCCGTGCGGATGCGCGCCAGCAGCTCCACGGTGCCAAAGGGCTTGGTGAGGTAATCATCCGCACCAAGATCCAGTGCGCCGGCCTTGTCGTCCTCGGTCATGCGGGCAGAAATGACAATGATGGGAACACTGCTCCATTTGCGGATGCTTTGAATGATGCCAATGCCATCCATATCGGGCAGGCCCAGGTCCAGCAGGACGCAATCGGGACAGTGGGAGGCCGCCAACGCCAGCGCCGAGCGGCCATCCCCCACGGCGACGGTATCATAGCCCGCGTTGCTCAAGGTGCTTTGCAGGTAGTGCCGGATGCCGGCGTCATCCTCTACGATCATGATCTTATCACAGTGTTTCATCCTTCGGTTTCCTCCTCATCTTCGGTTCCGGCAGGCAGCCACAGGCATACCCGCGCTCCACCCTCGGGGCGGTTTTCGGCGGTCATGCGGCCGCCGTGTGCTTTTATGATGGCGCTGCATAGCGTGAGCCCCAGTCCCAGTCCCCGGCGGCCATCAGCGCAGGAGCGCGGCTGCGGCAGCAGCTTGCGGTCAAAAAGCTGGGGGAGCAGCTCTGGAGGGAAGCCCGCGCCGTCATCCTCCACAGCGATCATCACGGTATCCCCCTGCCCGGCGATCTCCACCCGGATGCGGGTAGCGCCCTCGGCGTGGTTCACCGCGTTTTCCAAAAGGTTCAGAATGACCTGCTCCATCAAGGTGGCATCCATCGGGGCGGTCAGGATCTCCTGCGGGCGGATGACCGTGACCGGCAGGGTATTGCGGCTGCGCCGCAGCTTCATCACGGCGCTGTCCACAATCTCCTCCACCACCTCATCGGTGCGGTGCAGGCTTACCTGTTCCCCGGCCATACGGGTGACCGAGAGCATATTTTCGGTGATGCGGGTCAGCCACCGGGTCTCCTGACGGATCTGCTCCAGCAGGGTACGGCGCTCCGCTTCGCTCAGGTCGGGCTGCTCCAGCAGCAGGCTGTCGGCACCCTCAATGGAGGCGAGCGGTGTGCGCAGATCATGGGAGAGAGCCCGCAAAAGGTCTGCCCGAAGCTTTTCGCTTTCGATCTCATACCGCAGGCGTTCGGTTTGCTTTACCCGAGTGGTAAGGGTGCTGATGACCACCGAGACCACCAGCATGACCACGAAGGTGAGCGGGTAACCCGTGATGCTCATATCAAAGCTCCAAAAGGGGTAGGTGAACATGTAATTGACGCAGAACACCCCGATGACCGAGGCCAGAACACCCCACACATAGCCGTTGGTGACCAGTGCCACTATGGCGACAGCCAGCACAAAGATGAGAACGGCAAAGGGGTTGTTGTCATCGTGCACGCGGGAAAGCACGCTGCATACGGCCACCGCTGCCCCCAATAGAAGCAGCATCCGCAGGGTGTCCCGCGCCCATTCTTTTTTGGGGATCATGCCGTTCACCTCCTATCCATTTATAATGTTCCAACCCATTATACCATGCTGTGCCGGGACAGAAAGATAAATTATTCGCTAAGATTTATGTGGGAGAGTTTTTTTCCGAAAAATTAGCGTTGGACAGCCGTATAATGGTACCAAACCAAAACCCCGAGAGGTTTATGAGGAGGATATCATTATGCATACCCAGGCGTACATCGAGGCTCGTAAGGAATTTATCAACTGCATCGTGCTCAGCCCTATCTGTATCTTTGTTTCGCTTATCATTGCGTTTACCGAGTGGCTGCCCATCATGCATGCGGAGAAAAACAAGGTAGAGGCGTAACCCATACATACCACACACTTTTCCGATAGATCATCCCGCAAAAGGCGGCGCAGTACTGGTGGCTGTGCCGCCTTTTGTGTGCTCCCAAAAGCATATGAGCTCTTGTCAAGTGAAGGCAAAATGTTTCATGAAACAAAAATCCCCGCCAAAAGACGGGGATTTGTACTTTTCGGTGGGTCATTCGGCCTTGGGCATGTGGCTGTCCAGGTAATCAATGATATCCCGGAACAGCTCCTCTTTCAGTGCCTCATTGTGCACCTCATGGCGGGCACCGTGGTACAGGGTGATGGTGACCTCCTTTAGTCCCTGGGCCTTCAGGCCCTCGTACACCTCGGTGACGCCCTTGCCGTTATTGCCTACGGCGTCCTCATCCCCGGCGTACAGCCACACGGGCAGGTCCTTCGGCATGGCGGCATACCATTCGGGACGGTTGCAGCGGTCCACCAGTTCCAGCAGCTCGCCGTAGCCGCTATTGGTAAAGATAAAGCTGCACCAGGGATCCTTGATATACTTGCGGCAGACCTCCTCGTCGTGGCAGATCCAGTCCACCAAGGTCTTTTGCTCGGTCTGTTTATTGTTGTTGCCGGTGGTCAGCATATACAGCAGCTTGGAGGTCCCCTTCTTGCCGCCGAACAGCGAAACCAAGGCAACCAGCGCCTTGCCGGGACCGGCGGCGGGGTTCTTCCCGGCGGTGCCGCTGATGAGCAGTGCCTGGAGGTTTTTGCCGTAGCGGGCGGCGTACAGCCGCGCCACAAAGGAGCCCATGCTGTGTCCCAGCAGGAAGTAGGGCAGCCCGGCAAAGTGGGCGCTTATGGCCTTCCGCTCGATCTCCTGATCCTCCACCAGGTTGTTCCAGGCGCCTTTTTTGCCAAAGTAGCCCAGCATTTCATTGTTCAGACGGGCGGTGGAGCCGTGCCCCAGGTGATCAATACCGCAAACGGCATAACCGGCGTCGGTCAGGTGCTGGGCCAGCTCCTCGTACCGCAGGATGTACTCGCACATGCCGTGGCAGATCTGCACTACGGCGCGGGGCTGTCCTTCCGGCAAAAACAAAAAGCCCGAAAGCTTGCTTTTGCCATCGCTGGAATCCAGGGTAAAGGTCCGTTTTTCCATACCTCTTTTGTCCTCCTCGGTTTTATTGCGCTTACACCAGCGCGCGGTCCACCGCGGTCACCTCCTGCGCATCGCCGGCAGGGTCCACGGTGTAAAAGGTCAGGTACTCAAAGCGAGTCCACAGCCGGGGCAGCAGGTCGCTGCCGCCGCCGGGCATACCGGTCACCACATAGTGGGGCAGACTCTCCGCCAGCAGCTGCACCAGGCTGCGTTCAGGGTCTTCACTGTAATGCACGGTCATGCGGGCGCCGGCATTCAGGCTGGTGCGGTACAGGTGCTCTATAGCGGCGGGGTCCGGCACATTGCCAAACCGCGCGATATTCTGTACCTCCAGTACGCACTGGTGTTCATCGGCTAGGGCTCTCCCGGCCAGGATCAAACGGTCGCAGCTAAGCTGGTCGGTCACCAATACCAGCACGGTAGGATGCAGTTTTTGTGGCTTGCGGGTAGTCACCAACTGGGTCAACGCTCCTTTATGTTATTTTTGCATAGCGCTCCGCCCTGGAGCGGGTACTTCTATTTTCATTATAACAAATCCCACCGCAAAAAGAAACGAAAGTGAGAAATTTTCACGAAATGTTTGCAATTGTGCATAAGCAGGTGCCTCCCCAAAATTAGATAAAAAGTTGACGAACGGCCGAAAAAGCGGTATCATATAGGTAAAGCGGCACCCCGCGTATGCCCCACCGTGCCGCAGGATAATACGAGGTGAGCGAGCATGAACGAAAAAACGGTTTCCATTTCGGTGATCCGGCGCCTGCCGCGGTACTACCGCTATTTGGGGATGCTGCTGCACAGCGGCGTGACCCGTATCTCCTCCAAGGAGCTGGCCGCGCAGATGAAGGTCACCGCCAGTCAGATCCGTCAGGACCTAAACTGCTTCGGTGGCTTTGGCCAGCAGGGCTATGGCTACAATGTGGAGCTATTGTATAAAGAGATCGGCGCTATCCTGGGCGTCGAAAAAAAGATCCCGGCCATTCTCATCGGCTGCGGAACCCGCGGCCAAAGCCTCATCCGGGAGGACGACCTGTTCCGGGACCGCGGCTTTGAGCTGATCGGGGCCTTCGATAAATCCCCGGAGAAGATCGGTCAGGTGCTTCCCAATGGCCTGACAGTGCAGGATATTGCCACCCTGCCGGAATTTTGCCGTCAGCGCGGCCCGCACATGGCGGTGGTGTGTATTCCCCGGGATGCCGCCGAACAGATGGCGGAAACACTGGTGGAATCCGGTATCCGGTCGTTCTGGAATTTCTCCAGCTACGATTTTAAGCTGAAGTATGAGGAATATCCTTCGGTCAATGTCCACCTGGGCGATAGCCTGCTGACTCTCTCCTACCTGGTGAACCACCCCAAGGGGGAACCGCAGGAAGAATAAGCGTACATAGAAAAAGCTCCCCATACGGGGAGTTTTTTCTTTTCCCGGCCAAACCCATCTCGCCCCAACCCATAGTCTCCCCTGTGCAAGGGGAGCTGGCAGCCGTAAGGCTGACTGAGGGGTTGACGGGAGATACTATGGAAATAGTTATATCTCGCCTATCGGCGTCGCATAGTTTTATAAAAGGTTTTTGTTTGTACGCCTGCCCGGCGGGGGGTTACTTTTCTATGAAGAAAAGTAACCAAAAGTCATTTAGGGCTCCGCCCTAAAGACCCAACGCGTCGGTACGCCCCGACCGGAAGGCCTACAGCCTCCCGGATCTAGGGCTAGACGACGCTTATAAGGTGTTTATTTTAATTCGGTCTCTGCTGTATCCCCAAAATAAAATGCGCCGCAGGCACCTTGAGAGCGTATCTGCGGCGCCGTACGGACGATG
>URGQ01000024.1 GCA_900547385.1 uncultured Oscillospiraceae bacterium
CAACTATTATATAATATGGTAAATGCTGGTGTTGCCAAATTGTAATATTTACACTAATTTACATAAATCGCGGAAAAAATTACACCATCCGGTGGTGTAAGCGCAAAAACTCTTCCAAAAATATGTCCCAATAGTGTAGAATGGGGAATACCGGCGAATTTTGTCGCCGAGAAAGGAGTTAATGTGTATGCAAGAAGTACAAAAAACCGAAAAACGCAAGGACACCCGCGGCCGCGTGCTGCGCACCGGAGAAAGCCAGCGCCCCGATGGCAGCTACCAGTTCCGCTGGAGTGAGGGCGGCGAGCGCCGCACCCGCTATGCCCCCACATTGGAGGCCCTCCGGCAAAAGGAGGACGAGATCGCCCGCCAGCGGCTGCTGGGCCGCCTTTCCACCGGGGGCAGCGCCACCGTGGGCCAGCTGGTGGAACGCCACATGCTGCTGCGCCCCAACCTGCGGGAGCGTACCCGCCGCAGCTACCGCAATACCATCGCCCACCTGCAGCCGGATGACCTCTGGAGCCGCAAGGCCAAGGATGTCACGGTGGGGGATTGCAAGCTCTATTTCACCCGCCTGCAGCAGGGTGGTCTCTCCTACGAATCCATCCGCAACGACCATTCCTTCCTCTCCTCGGTGTTCAAAAACGCCGTGGAAGAAGGCACCGCCGGCTGGAACCCCTTCTCCTTCCGGCTGGGCTTCCTCCAGCGGGAGCCCAAAAAGGAGCGGGAAGCCCTCACCCCGCAGCAGCAGGCCGCCCTCTTGGAATTCATGGAGCAGGATACCTACTGCCGCCGCTACCGCGACCTGTTTTTGATCCTCCTGCATACCGGTCTCAGGGCAGGGGAGTGCGCCGGGCTCACGGTCGAGGATATCCACCTGCACAGCGGCTATCTCCAGGTCGATCACCAGGTCTACTACTCCCCGGAGCAGGGAGGTATGGTGTGGGCGCCCCCAAAAACCGAAAAAAGCTGCCGCAAGATCCCCCTCACCGCCCCCGCGGCAGAAGCGCTCCAGCGGCGCATCCTCGTGGCCCGTCAGTTCGGCCGGTGTCAGGTCATCGGTCAGCGGCGGCATTTTTTATTTCCCTGCCTCAATGGCTCCCGCCCCTTGCATGGCGTCGATTTCGACCGCATCTTTCGCAATGTCCATCGGCGCTACGCCCAAAGCGGCGGCATCCCCATCGCCGCCCTCACCCCGCACATCCTGCGCCACACCTTCTGCACCGGCCTGGTCCGCCGCGGGCTGGATGTCAAAAGCGTGCAGTACCTCATGGGCCACGCCTCGGCCGGCGTCACCCTGGATGTTTACAGCCATGTCAATTATACCGATGTAAAGGAGAAGATGCTGGATCTCGCCTCGTAACCCCGGGCGCAAATGGATATAAAAACGGCAAACCCCCAAATGCAGGGAAATGGCTGCATACAGGGGGATTATTTTTTACCCTTTTTCAGTTTTCATCGGGGGCATAGCCCAGCACATTCCGGGGCTGGCCGTACACATCCCGCAGGATAGCCACCCGCTCCAGTCCGGCGTTTCGCAGCAGCGCGGCCACCGCCTCGCCCTGCTCCTCGCCTATCTCATACAGCAGCAGCCCGCCGGGGGCCAGCATCCGCGGGTAAATGTCATTAAACCCCCGGTAGAAGTCCAGCCCGTCGGTCCCGCCGTCCAGCGCCATAGCCGGCTCCTGCCGCACCTCCCTTTGCAGGGTGGGCAGCTCGCCGCTGGCAATATAGGGCGGGTTGCTCAGGATAGCGTCATACGGCCCTTGGATCGTCGGGGGAGGGCAGAGGGCGTCGCCCTGCACGGCGGTCACATTGTCCGCCTTATGCCGGGCCATATTGGCCCGCAGGTACGCCATCGCCTCCGGGGATAGCTCCAGCACCGTCACATTGGCCGCTGGCAGCGTTTTCGCCACCGTAATGGCAATACACCCGCTGCCGCCGCAGAGCTCCAGCACGCGGCATTTTGGCCGCTTTCGCAGGTAGTCTATGGCCGCCTCCGTTAGCTGTTCGGTTTCCGGCCGGGGAATCAGCACTCCGGGGCCTACCGTAAAGTCCCGCCCCATAAAGTCCCATTCGCCCAGGATATACTGTACCGGCTCCCCGGCGGCCCGCCGCCGCAGCAGCGCAAGGTATTCCTCCCGTTCGGCCTGCGGATAGCGCGCATCCTTCTTCAGGGGGTAGTTGGTGCGGTTCAGCCCGCTCACCTTTTCCAGCAGCAGGAATGCGTCCGTCGCGGCATCGTCGCAGGGGGCGGGGTGTACCCGCCGCCGCAGCAGATGCTCCCCCTGCCGCAGCAGCTCCCGGTAGGTGCCTTTACCAGCGGTCGGCATTTTCGTCCTCCGGTATCACCGCCTCCAGGGCGGCAATGGCGCACTCTATCTGGCTGTCGTCCGGTTCGCAGGTGGTAATGCGCTGCAGCCACATGCCGGGTGCCGAGATGATGCGGGTCAGAATGCCGTCGGAGCGGCCCGCCAGCTTGATCAGCTCATAGCTGATGCCCACCACCACCGGGATGAGGGCCAGCTTCAGCAGCATCCGGATGGCCGGGTTATCCCAGCTGATAAAGGAGCCCACAATGATGGAGATAAACACCACCAGGAACAAAAAGCTGGTGCCGCATCTGGGGTGGAACCGCCGCTGCGGCCGGATATTTTCTACCGTCAGCGGCAGCCCGGCCTCATAGCAGGCGATGGATTTATGCTCCGCCCCGTGGTACTCAAAGACCCGGTGGATCTCCTTCATGCGGCTGCACAGCCACATGTATCCCACCAGGATGATGACCTTGATGAGACCCTCAATGAGCGAAAGCCCAATGCCGGCGCCCAGCAGCGGCTTCAGCAGGGAAGAAAGCCCGGTGGGGATAAAGATAAACAGCACCGCCGCCAGGGCCACCCCCAGCACCACGGCCACACCGCCCAGTACCTTCATCAGGTTGTCGCCCAGCTTTTCCTCCAGCCACCGGTCAAATTTGGTCGGTTCCTCCTCCACGCCGGCTTTTTCGGCGCTCTTCATCAGGCAGCTGTAGCCCACCACCATCGAATCCACCATATTGAAGATGCCCCGCAGAAAGGGCACCCGGCGGGTCCAGTGCGCCTTTTGACCCCCCTTGTGGGTGTTCCAGGTCTCCACATCTATGCTGCCGTCCGGCAGCCGGGTGGCCATACTCGTCAGGAACGGTCCCCGCATCATAATGCCCTCAATCAGGGCCTGTCCGCCTATGGAAGTTTTCTTCTTTTCGTTTGCCATATGGGTATGTTTATTTCCTTTCTCAGCCCCTTGCCAGCGGCAGGGTAATGGTCACGGTGGTGCCCTCTCCCTTGCGGGAAGTAAGCTTCAGGCTGCCGCCGTGCATATTGATGATCTCATCCGCCACCGCCAGCCCGATGCCGGAACCGCGGCGGGAGGATTTTCCTTTGTAAAAACGGTCCTTCACCCTCGGCAGCTCCTCCGGCGCGATGCCGATGCCGGTATCCGCCACCGAGATAACGGCGCTGCCGCTTATGGTGGTCAGCGTCACCGCCACGGTGTCCCCGCCATCGGAGTACTTGATGGCGTTATCCAGGATATTGATAAACACCTGCCGCAGTCGGTTGCGGTCTGCATAAACGATGATGACGCCCTCCGGCTCCTCGTACAGCAGGGTCTTGTTTTCCCGTCGGGCCCGCTCAGTGTACATCAGCACCACATCGCTCAGCTCCGCCGCCAGGTCCACATTCTCGCGGGTAAGCACCATCCGCCCGCCCTGGATGCGGGAAAAGTCCAAAAGCTCCTCCACCATCTGAGAAAGCCGCTCCGTCTCCCCCATGATGACCTGCATGCCCTTCCGCCTTGTTTCGGGGTCCAGGTCGTCGTCGCTCAGCAGCGTTTCGCCCCAGCCCCTTATGGCGGTCAGCGGGGTGCGCAGCTCGTGGGAAACCGAAGAGATGAAGTCATTTTTCACCTGCTCGGCGTTACTCAGCTCCTCCGCCATATTGTTGATGGAGGCGCACAGCTGGCCGATCTCATCGTCATTGTGGGTATCCAGCCGCACATCAAAGTCGCCCTGGGCGATCTGCCGGGCGGTCCGGCTCACCTCGCCCACCGGCACGATGATGGAATTCATGAAGTAGCTACTGGTATACAGCACAAACAGCAGGATGGCCAGCGCCACCAGCGCCGCAAAAACGGTGATCAGGGTCAGCTGCCGGTCGATGGCCTGCATGGAGACCACATACCGCAGCCCCAGCAGGTCCTCTCCCGAAAGAGAGGAAAGCACGGTCACAGCCATAATTTTCTGGCCGTCCCACCGCCCGGTAAAGGAGCCGCTTTCGCCGTTTTCCCTTGCCATGGCCAGGTCCGGCATGGTGGTATCCTGCGGCAAAAACCCGCTGGAGGTGAGGAACACCGTCCCTTCGCTGTCTATGGCCATCAGCTCTATGCGGTCCCTGTACTCAAAATCCTGTACCAGCTCATACAGCCGGGCATTAAAGTCGCTGCCCGCATCGGCCGCGGCGCTTTCCAGGCGGGCGCTTACCGCGGCCGCCCGCGTGCGGATGTACTGGGAGGCGCTATTGTAGTAGAAAGAATGCATGGCGGCGGAAACACCGATGACCATTGCCACCATGATGACCACGATAATGCCAAAGCTATTCAGTAACCATCGCTTGGTGATGCTGCTGCGTGGTGCCATCGGCTTTCCGCCTCCTTTCTTCTGCTTCGTTTTTTGGGACGCTCCGTCCGGCGAAAACCGGCGCTGGCGGCGTCAGAGAGCCTTGACAGGCATCAGTCCGCCTTCACCGGACAAGAGCCTGCCTGCGGCCCTCTTTCTTGCCATCCTCCGCTTTTCGGCCGGCCGCGGCTTATTCCACCCACTTGTAGCCAAAGCCCCACACCGTGGTGAGGTATTTGGGGTTGCTGGGCTCCGGCTCTATCTTCATCCGCAGCCGGCGCACATTCACATCCACTATCTTGTCATCGCCAAAGTAGCTGTCGCCCCATACAGTGGTCAACAGAGCGCTGCGGTCCAGGGCTACATTGGGGTTGCGCATAAAATGCTCCATCAGCTGAAATTCCACCTGAGTCAGGTCGATCTTCTGGCCGTCGCGGGTCAGGCTGCGGCTGCGGATATTGAGCTGGAACGGGCCGGAGCGCAGTTCTGTCTCCGGCTCCTGCTTGGCGCTGCTCATGCTTACCCGGCGGTAAACGGCATCCACCCGGGCCACCAGCTCGCTGGGGCTAAAGGGCTTGGTGATGTAGTCATCGGCGCCCAGCATCAGGCCGTTCACCTTGTCCATCTCCTGGCTTTTGGCGGAAAGCATGATGATGCCCAGGGTGTTGTTTTTCTCCCGGATATGCTTGCAGACGGCAAAGCCGTCGATGCCGGGCATCATGATATCCAGAATGGCGACCGAAAAGCTGTCGCCCTGCTCATCAAAGACACGGATGGCATCCTCGCCGCAGCTGACATCCACGACCTCGTAGCCGCTGCGCTGCAGATTGATGACCTCAAATTCACGGATGGCGTCCTCGTCCTCACAGATGAGAATTTTTCGGGGTGCTGCCATAAGTTTTACCTCCTGTGTGTTGGTTTTTCGGGAACCCCATGGGGGAGAATTGCGATATTTTTTCCGGCTTCTGGTTTTACTGGGGGAGGGGATTGGCCATCTCCCGACGCAGGGCGGCGATCCCAGTAGGGAGAACGCTGTTTTTCCCCTGGCCGCGGCCGACGGGCTGCCGGTTGGTTTTTAGCGAGCCGTTTTCCCTCTGCTTGAATTTTAAGCCCAATAGGGGATCGGCTGGCGCTTTGCCGGTTTCCCGGTGCAGGGCTGGGACAGCAGTTATCCCAGCAGGGAGAAGCCTTCTTCCACCTGTGTCATGCTGATGGGGCTGCCGGCCGGCAGGAAAGCGTAGTAGGCAAATTGACCGCGGGTGGCCAGCAGGGTGTAGCCCTCCGGCTCGGTGCCCTCGGCGGCGGAAACCACCCGCAGCCGCAGGTATTCCTCGCCGGTTTCATTCAGGCTGCCGGTGTACCGCCGGAAAATGACCTCCCTGGTCTCGGCCCGGCGGGAAAGGGTCAGGGCATCCATCCAGTACTGGTCGTACAGGGCGGGCGGCAGGATAAAGCGCCAGCCATCGGTGGTATTCTGGTAGCAGGCGGCCACGGTGGAATAGCTGCCGTACTGCAGGGTCCGGTACTCGGTAAAATAGCGGGTCTCTTCCCGGCTGCTGCCGGCGGAGCCGGGCACAACGGCGCTCCAGGGCAGCTCCACTATGCCGTCGCCGTTGATATCGGCCGGGGAGGCCCCGGAGTAGCAGTAACCATCGGCATAGCCGGCGGGGGCTTCCTCCTGCGGGAGGACCAGCCGGCCGTTCTGCACGCCCACAAGAAGGGAGGCAGTCATATCGGCATTGACGCGGCCAGAGAAAACGGTGCCGGGCAGCTCCTGCGCGATGAGGCCGGTGACCGATTCCAGGATGTTCTGCAGGCGCAGGGAGCTGTAAGCGGAATCCAGCACCGAGATGCCGGCGCCGCTCCAGCCGATGTACTGCAGGGTGACGCCGCCATCCACGGTGGCCGCTATGAGTTCTTCATAGCCGTCGCCGTCAAAATCGGCAATGGCCATGCCATCGCAGCTGATGTGAAATTCCTCCGAGAGGGCAGCATCCCGGTAGCGGTACAGGTACAGGGTATCAAATTCCCGGTCGGGCTCACGCCAGCCCACCAAAAGGTCGGTGGCGCCATCGCCGGAAAGGTGCCTGAAATCCACGAAAAGGACCTCGCCCTCAGTGCCGGGCAGGGCATTGCGGGCCCGCCAGCGGCCGTCGGATTTATCCAGAATTTGCAGGTAGACCAGTGGCTCATCCTCCACGGTGTAAAAGACAACGGCTTCCTGCTCCTCATCGCCGTCCAGATCGGTGAAAATGTAGGGGGAGCGGTAGCTGCCGCCGGCGGGGTAGCACAGTCGCAGCTCCTGGCCGACCACATCCCGCAGGGCTTCATCCACCTCGGTTTGCAGCTCGGAAAGGACGGGAGGTGTGAGGAGGGAATCGACATCGGGCTGGTAGAGATCGCAGCCGGAAAGGCCCAGCAGCAGACCGGCCCCCAGGGCCAGGGTGCGGATGAGCTTTTTCATGGCGGTCCCTCCTTTCCGGTCATTTGGGTACAAACACCCAATCTACCATCCTTCATTGTAGTCTTTTTCCAGCAGCCTGTCAATGAACGGGGTGTAAATTCGGCGGGCCGAAAAAGGAAAATTTTCTACGAAAAAGAAGCAGGAATTTCCGGGGGAAATTGCGTATCGCGCGTGCGCGCGCAGGCGGGCGCGTGTATGCGCGCACGGGAGGGGTTATCCTAAAAATGGGAAAATGGGGAGCACCCGTAGTGGTCGGAAAGAACGAGCGAGCGAGCGGCGCGAAGTTCTTTTCGGGGACCGCAAGGTGGGCGACCGAAGGGAGCCCACAGAGGGACAAGGCCGTGGCCGGCCGACTGCGGAAAGCGGTGGAGCAAAAAGAACTCCCCCGCTGGGTGGCGGGGGAGGGAAGAGTTGGATCATTATTTGCGGTCGGTGGGGGCATTGGCGGCCAGCACCCGCTTTTCGGCATTGGTGACAAGATTGAGCAGGGAGGTGGCGAACAGCGGGTAATCCCGGCTGAGGGATTCGGTGGAGAGAGCCAGGGCATCCGGGTGGGTGATGGGGTCCATGCCATCGGCAGGTTTACCGGCGGCGATCTGCTCGGCATTGGCCTGGCAGACCTGCATCATAGCGGCGGAATAGGGATGGGCGATCAGGCGGTTCAGCTTGAACATGGCGGGCTGGTTCTTCTCATTGGCGCCATGCAGGACGCGGAATGCCCGGTAGACCGCGAGCATCAGGAAATCGCTGACCTCGGTGACGAGGGCGCGGCTGCCGCTGCGGTTCAGGAGATCAAAGATGATATTAAGGGAATTGGTGATAAGCTTTTTATTAAGGGTGCACTGCACGCCATTGCGGAAGCTGTTCTCCTTGCCCGCGGCATCACTTTCCGGCAGTTCCTCGATGGTGAGGGTGAGGCCGTTGCGGTCCGGGGTACGACCCAGAATGTAATCGCAGGAGACCCCGTAGAAATCGGCGGCGCGCACCAGAAAATCAAGACCGCATTCCCGGATGCCGTTTTCGTAATGGGAAAGCAAAGCCTGGGAGACCCCAAGCTGCTGTGCGGCACTCTTTTGGCTGATGCCCTTTTCTTTTCTTAGGAGAGTAAGCAAACGGGAAAATTCCGCGGCCACGGCGTACACCTCAAATCTAACATTATTACAGATAGTATAAATCATTATAATGGGGAAAGGGACATTTGTAAACCAAAAATGTCGAAGAAATGAAAGTTTCCTTAAAGTTTGTAAAATCCCATCAGAAATGCCCCGAAATTTTGTGATATTAAATAATGAGGAGTTCCTTTCGCACCAAAACTGTGCTATAATATTATCCGGAAAAAGGAAAGAATGCAGGAAGGAGAGCAGGCATGAAGAACTATGTGCTGCACTTTATACGGCACGGCCGCACCGAACACCAGCGCCAGGGCGTCTATATGGGACGGCGCACCGGCTCCGAGCTTTCGGCTGAAGGGATAGGGGAGCTGCTGGCGCTGCGGCGGGAATATGACTACCCCTCGGCGGAGGTGGTATTCAGCAGCCCGCTGCCGCACTGTTTACAGACGGCGGATTTTCTCTACCCGGAGAGCCGGCTGATGGTGGTGGACGAGCTGGCGGAGATGGACTTCGGCAGCTACGAGGGCAAGAGCCTGGAAGAGCTGAAGGACGACCCGGAATTTGGCCGGTGGCTGGCGGATTCTCACCACCAGAAGCCCCCGGAGGGGGAAAGCGGCGAGGAGTTCTTGATAAGGATCCAGGCGGCGGTGGCCGCAATGATAGATTATATGGCGCAAAATGAGATCTTTGAGGCGGCGGTGGTGACCCATGGCGGTGTCATTGCTACGCTGATGTCCACCCTGGGGCTGCCGCGGCAGCCGCTGCAGTTCTGGAAAACCAGCGGCGGGCGGGGCTTTACCTGCTTTGTGCACCCGCAGATCTGGCAGAACGACCACCTGATGGAGGTGGCGGGCATTCTGCCGCACGGGGCGGCGACCGCCTGCGATAATGGGACCGAAAAGAAAGGATGAGGAACAATGACGCTGAATAAGGCCATAAAATTTAACGCGAAAAAGTGCCTGAGGAATAACTGGGGCCGGGCCATTCTGATCTTTGTGATAATAGCGGCGGTGAGCGCGGTGCTGGGCGCCTTGGATAATGCGATTTTTTCCGCCCTTGGCTTTCACCGGGTGGAGATCAGCATAGATCTGCTGCGGGGCGGCTATATGGAATGGTGGCTGGCGGAGGGCGCCGATGTGACCTGGTATGAGGTGGCGCTGAGCATCCTGCTTTCGCTGGTGCAGCTGAGCATTATGGCACCGCTGACATTGGGCGCCGCCAACTGGGCGCTGGAGCTTTCCGATGGGCGTAGCAATTCCATTGGGGAGCTGTTCTGGGCCTTTGATAACGCGGCGTGGTACCGCAGCGTATGGATGAGCATTACCGTGGCGGTAAAGACGGGGCTGTTCGCTATCGCGGTGGAGGCGATCCCGACGGCGATGATGGCGATAGGCGCGGCCAACCTGTGGGAGAACCGCTCCCTGGGGGTGCCGCTGGTGGTCATCGGCAGTGTGCTGATGCTGGTGGCGCTGCCCTTTACCTGGTGGTTTGGCGCGCGGTACATGGCGGCCAACCTGCTGCTGTGCGACCGGTACTACTACACCGTAAAAGAGGCGACAAGGCTTTCGGTAGCGCTGACCCGCGGCCGCCGCTGGCAGATCGTAGGATTTTACCTTTCCTTCCTGCCGTGGTACCTGCTGTGCTGCCTGGTGCTCCCGCTTCTGTATGTCATCCCCTATGTGGCGGTGGCCGGCACCATGATGGCCCGGTATCTTTTTGAGGACTATCTGCTGGGGCAGAAGAAGCTGGATGTTTCCGACCCGGATCAGCTCATCATTGATGATGTGGCGCCGGAGGATTACCACAAGGCCCGTGAGGAGCAGGGAATGGAGGCTCCGGCCCCTGCCGAGGAGCCGTTCACCGCGCCGGAGGAGGCCCCGGAGGAGGATAACGGCGGCATAGCGGAGCTGTAAACCGAATAGACGGCAAAAGCAAGAGCCCCTGCGAGGGGGCTCTTTTTTGCAGTTTGTAAAAGGGGATGGGGCCAGGCGGCGCGGCGAAGCGGGGGAGGGCCGTCCCGCCCCGCAGGGGCGGCGGCCCGAGAGACAGCGCAGCCGTGCCGCCTGGGATTACATGAGGGGGGCCAGTAGCTTAAGCAGGGCGCACAGGGCACTGGTGCCGCGCAGTTTGCTGCGGAGCTCCTCAATGGTGATGAGGCGGCTTTTTTCCAGGGTCTCGTCGATGTCCTTTTTGATCTCGGCAAGGACGGGGGTATGGTACAGCAGCACGGCGTTTTCGTAGTGGAGGTACAGGCTGCGGTAATCCAGGTTGGCGGTGCCTACCATGGCTGCCTCGTCATCGCACAGGCACATTTTGGCGTGGATGAAGCCAGGCTGATACTCATAGATCTTGACGCCGCTTTGGATGAGGGTCTGGTAATAGGAGCGGCTGACCATGTGGACATACCATTTATCCGGGTGGGAGGGGGTGATGATACGGACATCCACGCCGCTTTCCGCCGCGGTTTTCAGGGTGGTGACAAATTCATTATCCAGGATGAGGTAGGGTGTGGTGATATATACATAGTGGTCCGCCCGCTGGATGAGGTGCAGATAGGCATTCTCCGCCACATTAAAGTGATCCAGGGGGGAATCGGGGTAGGGCTGCACATAGCCCTGCGCCGGGAGCGCCCGCGCGGTGAGGTATTCCTCCTCGGGACGATCGAGGGTATCGCTGCCGGCGTTCAAGGTCCACTGCTGGAGGAACATACGGGTAAGGCTGCGCACCGCGGCGCCACGCAACAGCACGGAGGTATCCTTCCAGTGGCCGAAACGCTCCACCTTATTGATGTATTCATCGGCCAGGTTGATGCCGCCGGTGAAGCCTACCTGGCCATCGATGACACAGATCTTGCGGTGGTCGCGGTAATTAAGGCTGGGATCCATGTTGGGGCGCATGGGGTTATACGGAACAGCCTTGATATTAAAGCCGGCCAGCTCCCGGGGATAGCTGGCGGAAAGCCGCTGGATGCAGCCGAAGTCATCGTAGATGACGCAGACCTCCACCCCGGCGGCGGCCCGCTCCCGCAGAATTTCCAGGATGGAATCCCACATCAGGCCTTTTTCGAGGATGAAATACTCGAGGAAGATGAATTTCTTGGCCTTGGGCAGCTCCCGCATCAGCTGGCGGAAGAAATCCTCGCCCAGAGGGGCGTATTCCACCTGGGTGCCGCCATAGGCCGGGAAGCCGGAGATATTGCGGATATAATCGGTGAGGACGCGGTGGTGGTGGTATTGCTCCAGCAGGGCGGCGGTGTCGCCTTCCTCAGCGGTAAAGAGCGCCGGGTGGGCCGCTTCATTGGCGGCGATCTTCTCCCAGTAGCGGTGGGGCAGTGTTTTATTGCCGAACTTGAGGTAGAAGAACCAGCCCACCACCGGCAGCGTCATGATGAGGATGATCCAGGTGATCTTGTAGGAGGGGTTATCATCCTTGGCGACCAGCCAGATGACAATGATAAGGCTGAACAGCACAAAGGCGGCGTAAAGATAGGTGGAGTAGCTGCTGATATTGAACAGGATAACGGCGAAGATGCCGATTTGGACCACGATGAGCAGAGAGAACCAGAACACCCTGCTGATGAGGAAGCGCAATATTTTTTTCATGCCGCACCGCCTTTCCCGAAAAATGCCGAATGACTATATTACAAGTGTTATAATATGCTATATCTATTTTACATCAATTAGAGGGAGCTTGTCAAACCACAGAGAGGGGCTGGTGTGCCAAAGGAAAAGGGTGTATAATGGGCAAAGAAACGCAAGGGAGGCGGGAATATGCCGTGGAGCGAATGGATAAAGGAGCCGGTATGCTGGCTGGTGTGCTATCTTATTATCGCCAATTTGGCGGGCTTTGCTATGATGGGAATCGATAAATATAAAGCGAAGCATGAGCGTTGGCGCATCCGGGAGCGGACGCTGATGCTGACGGCCGCTTTGGGCGGCTCGGTGGGAGTGTTCTGCGGGATGCGGGTATTCCACCACAAGACGCTGCACAAGCTGTTCCGCTGGGGCGTGCCGGCCATTATGGCGGTACAGGCGGCGCTGGCCGTGTATCTTATCTGGTTCCGGTAAAAGAAATAAAAGAAGCAGAAAAACCGCCGCATTACTGCGGCGGTTTTTCTGTGCTTGTGACAATTGTGTGATAGAGGTAAGAGAGAGGTTAATGTGTTGACTGTAATCTGAGGGTTTTTGAGGAGGTCAGCTAAGGGTTTTTGTTCCCTTGCTGTGATTTTATTATAGAGCATCGCAAAGGAAAAGTTGTAAAGCGTTTATGAACAATAAATGAAACTTTTTTGGGAAATTTAACACAAAATCGTGAACAAGGCTATTCGGAGAGATTTCACAAAGGAAAATGGCGTTTTGGCTAAAACATAACAAGCATTTTGCAGCAAAATATATGAAAAACAAGGATTGACAGCGGGCCGCGGCGTGATTATAATGACTAATTTGTTAGAGGAATAAAAATGCGAAAGGCCGGGGAACGGCCTGTGGAGTGAAGAATATGAATGAGAAAACAGCCCGATTTTCCCTGCGGGGGCTTTTTCAGCCGCGGGACCTGACAGAGGGCACCCCCTGGAAGACGATCCTGGCCTTTGCGCTGCCCATTATCATCAGTTACCTGCTGCAGCAGGTGTATACCATCAGCGATGCGGCCATAGTGGGGCAGACGCTGACCGCCGGTGAGGTGGCCGGGGTGAATGATACCACCTCCATTATCTTTATCTTTTTGCAGTTCGCGTTTGGCGTCAGCGCGGGTTTTTGCGTGGTGACGGCCGCGGAGGTGGGCGCCCACCATGAAGCCGGGGTACGGCGCTCGCTGGCGGCGCAGATCCTGCTTTCGGCGGCGCTGACGGTGCTGCTGACCGGGCTGGCACTGCTGCTTTTGAAGCCGATGCTGGCGTGGATCAATGTGACGCCGGAAAGCCCGGAGGTGTACCGCGCGGCCCATACCTACTGCGCTATCATCTTTGCGGGCATCGGGGCGCAGCTTTTCTATAATTTTATCTGCTCTTTTTTACGCAGCATGGGGGATTCGGTAACGCCGCTTTTGTTCCTGCTGTTTTCCACCATCCTCAATATCGGGCTGGACCTTTTGTTCATTGTGTCCTTCCATTGGGGTGTTGCCGGGGCGGCCATTGCCACGGTGGCGGCACAGCTTATCAGTACGGTGGGGTGCTTTCTTTACGCGTTTATAAAGTACCCCAAGCTGCGGCTCCACAGGGAGGACTGGCAGGTGACGCTGGGAGATATGCGGTGGCACCTGGGGCAGGGTATCCCGCTGGGACTGCAGTTTTCGGTGCTGGCTGTAGGCATCATCGTGATGCAGAGCGTGGTGGTGAAGTTCGATATCCTGGAGGGGGAGATGATCTCCAACGCGGCGCAGAATGGCTTTGGCGCGGCGAATAAGCTTAACAATCTGCTGATGACCCCGATGAACGGCCTGGGCACGGCCATGACCAGCTATACGGCCCAGAACATGGGCGCCGGGCAGCCGGAGCGCATCAAAAAGGGAACGCTGCAGGCGCTGGCGATGGTATCCATCCTGGCGGGCATCTCCATTGCGATTGGGCTGGGGCTTTCCTTTGGCGGCAGCTACCTGCGCATCTTCCTAAGCGTCGATAAGGTGACGGCCGAAACGATGCGCTATGGCAATACCTATCTATATGTGGATCTGGCGATGTATCTCTTTTTGGGGTTCATCTTTGTGGTGCGCAACTGTGTGCAGGGCATCGGGCTTTCGCGGTTTATCCTGGGGGCAGGTACCGCGGAGCTTCTGGCCCGGGTGGCGGTGTGCCTGCTGCTGCCGGCGGCCTTTGCGGGCGGGGAGGTAACAGCGGCGGCCCCGGCGATTTCCTTCTACGCGCTATGCGCGGCGGACCCAGCGGCCTGGATGGCGGCGGATGCCGTGCTGATGATCCCCTTCCTGCGGGATATTATGAGAAAATGGCAGTGAGAGCTGCCGTTTTTTCTTATCCGCAGGGAGGAAAAAATTTCTTCTTATTTTGATAAAACAAATGTTTGCAATTTAAGAACATATGTGCTATACTACTTTTAGAAACAGATAAGGGAGGCCGTGCTATGCAGGAAATCAGCCAAAAAGCCCGCCAGGTGCTGGAGTATCTGACCCAGAGAGAGAGCAGCATTCCGCCCACGGTGCGGGAGATCGGTGCTGCTTTGCAGATCAAATCCACCTCGACCGTCCACAAGTATCTGACGGAGCTTGCCGCCGCCGGGTACATCGAAAAGGGCGATAAGATGAACCGTGCTATATCCCTGCCGCAGCAGCAGAGCGCCAAGGTGCCGCTACTGGGCGTGGTCACCGCCGGCCAGCCTATTCTGGCGGTGGAGGACATTGAGGGTTATGTGCCCTACCAGGGCGGCCGTTACCCCGCCAATGAGCTGTTTGCGCTGCGGGTCCGCGGTGAGTCCATGATCGAGGCGGGGATCCTCAGTGGGGATATTATTATCGTGCACCGCACGCCCGCGGCCCAGAATGGGGAGATCGTGGTGGCGCTGGTGGATGATGAAGCCACCGTCAAGCGCTTCTACAAGGAAAACGGGCATTACCGCCTGCAGCCGGAAAACAGCACCATGGAGCCCATTATTGTGGATTCGGTGCTGATCCTGGGCAAGGTGGTAGCACTGCTGCGGGAATACTAAGAAAAAGTCCGCAAAAAAGGCGGGCGGCGCGGCGGCGCGTGCGAGGGGCGACCGGAGGGAGCCCCGAGGAGAGCAGAACCGCGATGCCCGGTAAGCGTGCCGCTATTTTGAAAAGCTGAATAAAAGGAAGCCTCCTGCCAAAGATGTGAGTATCTTACGGCAGGAGGTTTTTATAATGGAAAGCATGATGGAAAAGCTGTGCGGCACCCGCACCGAGGAAAATCTCAGGACAGCCTTTGCGGGAGAATCACAGGCAAGGAACAAGTACACCTACTACGCCAAAAAGGCCGAGGAGGACGGCATGAACCAAATCGCGGAGATCTTCCGCATTACGGCGCTTAATGAGGAACAACACGCGAAGATCTGGTTCAAGCTACTGAATGACGGAATAGGCTCCACAGAGGAGAACTTGAAAAACGCCGCGGAAGGAGAGCACTTTGAGTGGGCGGAAATGTATGCCGATTTTGCCAAAACGGCCGAAGAGGAGGGCTTTGCAAACATCGCGAGGCTATTTAGCGGGGTGGCGGCCATAGAAAAGAGCCATGAGCAGCGATTCCTAACGCTGGAGCGCTCCGTCCGGGAGGGGGGAGTATTCCAAAGCGGGGAGGAGACCACCGTTTGGATCTGCCGCAACTGTGGGCATATCGCTGTGGGAAAGACAGCGCCGCAGGTTTGCCCGGTGTGCAGCCACCCGCAGGCGTACTTCCAGCGCCGGGCGGAAAACTACTGATGTGAGAAGGCGGGCGCTCCGGAGCGGGCAAGGGCTGCCCACAGCAAAGCGGAGGGGCAGCCCTGAGAAGTGCAGGGGCGCCTGCCTGGCTAAATGGGATAAAGGAAAAGCCGCCCCTTTGCAGGGACGGCTTTTTAAGTTAGCTTATTGCAAGGATCAAGCCTTGAACATGAGCAGCAGGAAGCCAGCGGCTACAGCGGAACCGATAACACCGGCTACATTGGGGCCCATGGCGTGCATCAGCAGGAAGTTGGTGGGGTTGTACTTACGACCCTCGACCTGAGATACACGGGCAGCCATAGGAACGGCGGAAACGCCGGCAGAACCGATCAGAGGATTGATCTTGCCGCCGGTAACGAGGCACAGCAGCTTGCCCAGCAGTACACCACCAGCGGTGGAGAAGCAGAAGGCAGCCAGACCCATTACGACGATACCAATGGTCTGCAGGGAAAGGAAGGTCTGACCATCGGCGGTAGCGCCAACGGTAGTACCCAGCATGATGGTAACAATGTTGCAGAGAGCGTTCTGCGCGGTGTCGGAAAGACGCTCGACGCAGCCGGCCTCACGGAACAGGTTACCCAGCATCAGGCAGCCGATCAGAGAAGCGGTATCGGGGATGAGCATGATAACAACGCAGGAAACAACAATGGGGAAGATGACCTTCTCCGCCTTGGAAACCTTGCGCAGCTGGCCCATCTTGATGACGCGCTCTTTCTTGGTGGTAAGAGCCTTCATGATGGGGGGCTGGATGAGCGGGATCAGAGCCATGTAGGAGTAGGCAGCTACTGCGATGGCAGAGAGCAGCTCGGGAGCCAGCTTATTGGTAACAAAGATAGCGGTAGGACCATCCGCGCCGCCGATGATACCGATGGAAGCAGCCTGAGCAGCCGTGAACAGGTGCTCGCCGCCGACGGTGATGGCATTGGCGAAGATGAAGGCAATGTAGATACCCAGCTGAGCGGCAGCGCCGAGCAGCAGGGAGATGGGGTTGGCCAGCAGCGGGCCAAAGTCGGTCATCGCGCCTACGCCCATGAAGATGAGGCAGGGGAAGATGGAAGACTTAACGCCGCGGTGGATGATACGCAGAACGCCGGAATCATACCAGTGAACATTGGCCAGCTGGGACTGGGCAGCAGCCAGTTCCGAGACAAGCGTTGGGTTGGTAGGATCGGCGGCCAGTGCGGCCGAAGCATTCTTTACCGCAAGGGTGGCGGCTTCGGTGGCATCGGTCATAATACCGGTATCAGGCAGGTTGGCCAGCATCATACCAAAAGCGATGGGCAGCAGCAGCAGCGGCTCAAAACCCTTTACAATGGCGCAGTACAGCAGCACAAAGGAAATGAGCAGCATGACGCCCTGCTGCCAGCTGAGATTAGCAAAGCCGGAGCGAGCAAAGGTCTCGCTGAGAATTCCTAAAAAGTCCATTTAGTATATCCTCCCTCTATCAAGAAAGAGTAGCAAGAACATCATCGGTGTTAACAGAAGTGCCCTTGGCAGCGACGGAAGCAACGGTACCATCGCAGGGAGCAACGATATCGTTTTCCATCTTCATAGCCTCCAGAATCAGAATGACATCGCCGGCCTTTACAGCGGTGCCAACAGGAGCGACCACATTAAGTACAGTGCCGGGCATGGGGGCGGTTACATTGGCGCCGCCGGCGGGAGCAGCCGCTACGGGAGCGGGGGCAGCAGCGGGGGCGGGAGCGGCTACAGGTGCGGGAGCAGGAGCAGCCTTGGGAGCGGGGGCAGCAGCAGGAGCGGCAGCCGCGGTGGTATTGGTGATCTTAGCAGTATTCTTCTCAACTTCTACTTCATAGTTCTTGCCGTTGAGAGTAACAACATACTTGGCCATTTGGTTTTTCCTCCTCTAAAAATTAGCAAGCTTTGATGGATTTGATGGTGACGGTATCCAGCGTAAAGCCGTTTTCGGTGGCGCACTTGGAAACCAGCTCAGCAGCCTCCTCGGGCTTCAGGCCGCCCAGATTCTCAGGCAGCTCGATGGCGCGGATCGCACGGAAAGACAGCTCAGAGGGCTGAGCTCCCAGCTTATCAGCGGTGATCGCCATGACCATGGCAGCGGTGGGCTCATCCACGCCGCACAGGGCCAGAACAGGCTTCAGAACATTGTAGCCGGCAACGAGGGTACGCACGGCAGCCGCCGGTGCAGCAGCCTTTACGGGCGCAGCAGCGGGAGCGGCTTTGGCAGCGGGTGCCGCGTTACCTTTTTTTCCAGCAATGGAAGACACGACCTTGCCCATCAGCATGATGATGACGGCGAGGATGATCAGCTCCATGAATACGACCAGCATACCGATACCAGCCATAGTGAGCGACTCGCCAAAGGTCAGGTTGTAGCTGCCGCCGTTGGCTACGCGCTCAGTCAACATTTGCACTAACATCAGTCTTTACCTCCTTCTTGTGTTATTTTACCTCACGGATAGAAAAGTGAATTTCGTTATCATCCTCTTTGCGGTCACGCTTCTCAAAGTAAGCCTCCGCCTGCGCGGGGAACGCAATGTAGGAAAGAACATCCTCATCGCTGTGGGCACGCTCTCCCAGCTCCCGCTTGGCTTTCTCAAAGCCGGGCTCCAGCAGGTCGGCGTAGCGCTGGGTAATGGGTTTTTCGTCACCCAGCACCAGCTTCTGTACTTCGGGGTCTATCTTGCCCGGAGCGCGGCCATACTCGCCTTTGACATAGGCTTTGATCTCTTTGGAAACATTCTTATAGCGTCCGCCGGTCAGCACATTTACCGTGGCCTGAACACCGACCATCTGGCTCATGGGCGTAACGAGCGGAGGATAACCAAGATCTTTGCGTACCTTCGGTACTTCCAGCAAAACGGCATCCAGCTTGTCCAGCGCCTTCTGCGCGGTAAGCTGGGCCACCAGGTTGGAGAGCATGCCGCCCGGCACCTGATAAATGAGGGCATCGGTGGCATTGCCCATGACCACGGGGTTCAAGAGGCCGTTGGCCAGGTACTTGGCCCGGATGGGCTTAAAGAAGTCATTGATCTTCTTTACCACATCATCCTTGACCGAGATCTCGTAGCCCATTTCACGCAGGGCGTAGACAAGGGTCTCCGTGGGGGGCTGGCTGGTGCCGCCGGAGAAGCAGGAAACAGCGGTATCGATCACATCGGCGCCGGCTTCCACAGCCTTCATCAGCGTCATGGGGCCCAGACCCGTGGTATTGTGGGTATGGATGACGATGGGAACCTTGATCTCTTTCTTGAGCGCGGTCACGAGGTCATAGGCCTCCTTCGGGCTCATAATGCCGGCCATATCCTTGACGCAGATGGATTGAACGCCCAGCGCCTCGATCTCCTTGGCCAGCTTCACATAGCTTTCCAGGTTATGAATGGGGCTGATGGTGTAGCAGATGCAGCCGGAGGCATGCGCGCCACACTTCAAGGTCTCATCCACGGCCACTTCAATATTGCGGATATCGTTGAGCGCATCGAAGATGCGGATGATATCAATGCCGTTTTCCACCGATTTGCGGACGAACATGCGCACCACATCATCGGGGTAGTGCTTGTAGCCCAGTAGGTTCTGGCCGCGCAGCAACATCTGCAGCGGGGTCTTGGGGCAGGCCTTCTTTATCTTGCGCAGCCGCTCCCAGGGATCTTCGTTGAGGTAGCGCAGGCAGCTATCAAAGGTGGCGCCGCCCCAGCACTCCAGCGAATAATACCCTGCGTTATCCAGCTCGCTCAGGATCGGCTCGAACTCATCAAACGCCATACGGGTCGCGATCAGGGACTGGTTGGCATCGCGCAGCACAGTCTCGGTGAACTTTACGGTTTTTTTCATGGCAATCCCTCCTGCGGTTTTAATTTCCTGCATCAGTTTAATACAGAATAGGAATGACGCGGCGGGGATAAACGGAATACGCCGAGCACAATCCGTTATGCTCCCATTTAACGCTTACCTTGGTATTATAGTACATTTTCTATCGGAAGTGCAATACCTAATCTATTTAATTTAGGGAAAAATTCATAGCAAAATTATCATAAGACTTTTCGGCGACAAATCGGCGGCTACTATTTTATTTATATTAACGAAATCTTAGTGCGCATGACAAAATTATAACAAAAACGGGAAGGATCGGTTCCTCCCCGTTTGTGAATTGTTTACATATCCCGGCTGGCCACAAAGTTGATGCCCGTCCCGCCGATATCGGCTAGGATGACCTGTCCGCAGGCCACCGGAGCGGTCACTTCCACCGTATCCAGCATCCGCACGGCATCCCGCACCAGAGAACGGGGCAGGGCGCCGTCGGTTTTTACCGGCAGGCGGGGGTGAATGCCCCCGGTGATCCTCACCGTGGAGGTGACCACCCGGGTGGGGTTGGTCATCTCCGCCACGCCGTACTGCTGCCCACGCGGGCAGCCATAGCCCGCGATCTGCCAGCCCTCGGCCGTCTGTTCGGCGGTCAGGTGGCAGCCCTTGGGGCACACGATGCAGATAAGCTCCTGTTTCATCGGTTAGCCTCCTCCTTTGCTATCACAGAGATGGTGACGCTCCCCACGGCCTTTTCCAGCAGGGGACGGGGCAGCGCGATCTTCTCCATCTCGCCGGGGGCCATGTGCTCCCGCGGGAAGCGGCAAAGCAGTGTGCCAGCCTCATCGGTCACGGTGATGACACGATCCCGGTAGACATTATTGACCCGGAAGAAGACCTCGCACAGCTTTTCCACGCCCTCCACCCGGATGTGCTGGGGGACGGTGTAGTTGACGGCGTTGCCGTTTTTCAGCTCGATGCACCGGCCGGAGATCTCCTCGCCCAGTGCATAGCGGGCAGCGGCGGCGCCGGCCTTTTCACTTTCGGCCGAAACGAAATCCACCAGGTCATGCACATGCACCACGTTGCCGCAGGCAAAGATACCCGGCGCCATGGTCTCCATGTTCTCGTAAACGACGGCGCCGTTGGTGCGGCGGTCCATAGGGATGCCAGCGCCGCGGGTCAGCTCGTTTTCCGGGATAAGCCCGACTGAAAGCAGCACGGTATCGCAGTCAAAGGTCTGCTCGGTGCCGGGAATGGGCCGGCGGGCCTCATCTACCTGGCTGATAACCACCTGCTCGACACGCTCCCGGCCCTTGATATCTGTAATGGTGTGGGAAAGATACAGGGGGATATTGTAGTCATTCAGGCACTGGACGATATTGCGGTTCAGGCCGTTGGAATAGGGACAGAGCTCCACGCAGGCCAGCACCTTGGCGCCCTCCAGCGTCATTCGGCGCGCCATAATAAGGCCGATATCGCCGGAGCCGAGAATGACCACCCGGCGGCCGACCATGTAGCCTTCCATATTGACATAGCGCTGTGCCGCGCCTGCGGTAAAAATACCGGCAGGCCGGTCGCCCGGAATGGCAATGGCTCCGCGGGTGCGCTCCCGGCAGCCCATGGCCAGCACCACAGCCCCGGACTTCAGCTCCTGGTAGCCATCCACGGTATTGATGCAGCAGACCCGGCGGTCGGCGGTGATCTCCACCACCATGGTATCCAGCATCACTTCCGCCTTGGTTTGCCGCAGCAGCTGAATAAAGCGCCCGGCGTATTCGGGACCGGTCAGCTCCTCCTTAAAGCGGTGCAGGCCAAACCCATTGTGGATACACTGATTGAGGATGCCGCCCAGCTCTTTGTCCCGCTCGATGACCAGGACTTTCTTGGCGCCCTTTTCGCAGGCGGCGCAGGCGGCAGCCAAGCCGGCGGGTCCGCCGCCGATGACAATGACATCGTATTTTTTCATTGGGCGTCGCCTCCTTTTTCGGCTTTGGAGCCGGTCTTGGTCTCGCCGCACAGCAGCCAGCTGCCTTCCTCATCCATCAGCACCTGCTCTTTGGGGAGGCCCAGCTCCCGGGCAATGATCTCGTGCACACGCGGCCCGCAGAAGCCGCCCTGACAGCGGCCCATGCCGGCATTGCAGCGGCGCTTGATGGCATCGATAGAGGTGGGAATGATGGGCCGGTGCAGCGCCTCCACGATCTCCCCTTCGGTAACAGTCTCACACCGGCAGATGACCCGACCGTACAGAGGATTTTCCTTAATGAGAGCAGCCTTTTCCTTGGGGGAAAGGTGCCGGAACACTGTGCGCTTGCGGGTATCGGTAAAGTGCTCTTTTTCTACGGTTTCCAGGCCGCAGCCACGCAGCAGCTCCACCGCCTTTTCCGCTATGGCAGGCGCGGCGGAAAGTCCCGGGGAACGGATCCCGGCCAGATTGATAAAGCCAGGCGCCTGTTTGGATTCCTCTATAATAAAATCCTCCTGCTGGGTATAGCAGCGTACCCCGGAAAAATTGCGGATGCTCTCCCGGTAATTGAGATCCGGCACGCTGCGGGCAGCCGCGGTGCGCACCTCCTCCAGCCCAAAGGCGGTATTGGCCACGCTTTCCACATCCTCCACAGCATCGGCGCTGGGCCCAACGATCAAATTCCCGTGAACGGTGGGGGAGACTAGTACGCCCTTGCCCCTTTCATTGGGACATTGGAAAATGACATGCTCCACCACATGTCCCTGCGATTTATCCATTATATAATATTCGCCCCGTACGCCCTGCACGGTAAAGCCGGCGCCGCCCGCCATCTCGTGCACCTTATCGCAGTGCAGCCCGGCGGCATTTATAATATAGCGTGCCTCAAAATTCCCCTTGGGGGTATGCAGGCGGTAGCCCTCCCCGGCGCGGTCTATGCCGGTAACGGGGGCGGAAAGCCGCAGCTCGCAGCCGTTCACCACGGCGGTCTCGGCCAGCGCCAGCGCGTATTCCCACGGGCTTACGATGGCGGCGGTGGGGGCGTACAGCGCGGCGGTCACTTTGTCGCTCACATTTGGCTCCAATGCGTGCACTTCATCAGCGGTCAGCAGCTCAATGCCGGGCACACCATTGGCAAGGCCCTGCTGGTACAGCTTCTCCAGGTGGCGCTCGTCCTCTTCGCCAAAGGCCAGTACCAACGAGCCGATCTCCTCCCGCTCCACATCCAGCTTTTCACACAACTCCTTGGCCAGCGCCACGCCGCGCACATTGGTCTCAGCCATCAGGGTGCCGGGGGTGGGGTCATATCCCGCGTGCAGAATAGCGCTGTTGGCTTTGGTGGTCACATTGGCCACATCGTTTTTGGCCTCCAGCACCAGCACGCGGCAGTTGTACCGGCTCAGCTCGTAGGCAGCAGCGGCGCCCACTATCCCGCAGCCGATGACAGCAACATCATACATCATTGGTTCCTCCTTTTTAATGAAAGAAACAGATTGTTAAAACCACCACAAATATACCATTATAAAGGGGGCTTTTCAATAGCAAAAAAAGAAAAGAAAACCGTAAAAAAGTGATTGACACCGGCTTTTCGCTGTGGTATGATATAAAAGCTGTCGGGTAAGACAGCAAGCCGCACCTTGAAAATTGAACAGCATTCACTTGAAATTGACTGAAAAGTCAATGGAGAGTCCTTGTAAATTCTAAAGAGAATGTACTCTTTGAAACACAAGTAATAACGCAAGCGAGAGCTTGGGTTAAGGATTAAAGATTAAAGATCATAATTACCTTAATAGGTAGTTTAGATACTATTTATTAAGAGTTTGATCCT
>URGQ01000025.1 GCA_900547385.1 uncultured Oscillospiraceae bacterium
ACTTGTGTTTCAAAGAGTACATTCTCTTTAGAATTTACAAGGACTCTCCATTGACCTTTCAGTCAATTTCAAGTGAATGCTGTTCAATTTTCAAGGTGCGGCTCCGCTGCCTCCCCGTAGGTGACAGCTTGTTTATTATATTATAATCACAACAGCTTGTCAAGCACTTTTTACTGGTTTTTTCGAAAAATCTTTTCTTTTTCCCGCCAAAACATTTCTTCCGATTTTGTGCATCCTGTGCTATACTCTTTATAGGGAATCCACAAAGGGAGAGGGTGCTGCCATGCAATGGGAAAAGCTATCTGAAACAATACAAATCGCCATTGATGATACCCATCGCTTTGGCACTGATGCCTTCCTGCTGGAGCATTTTGCGGCGGTGCGCGGCATTGATTCAGTGTGTGATTTATGCGCGGGGTGCGGCATTATCGGGCTGCTGATGCTGCGCCGGGAACGCCCACCCCAGTCTGTAACGGCGGTGGAAATCGCCCCTGATGCCGTGGAGTTGATGCGCCAAACAGCGGAAATCTCCTCGCTCACGCATTTCGCCCCTTTGCGGGGTGATCTCCGGGAGATTCGCACATTGCTGCCCGCCCACAGCTTCCGGCTGGTCACCTGCAATCCGCCCTATTTCCCCGCTGGGAGCGGCTATCTGTGCCCGGAGGATAGCCGGCGCCGGGCCCGCCACGAACAGGAGGAAAGCTGCACCATCGGGGAGGTATGTGACGCAGCCGCCTGGTTGCTGCAATACGGGGGACGCTTTTGCCTGTGCCAGCGCCCGGAACGCCTGACCGATGTACTACTTGCTATGCGGCAGGCCGGGCTGGAGCCCAAGCGTCTGCGATGGGTGCAGCAGCGCCCTGAAAAAGCCCCGTGGCTCTTTTTGGTGGAGGGAAAGGCGGGCGCTAGGCCGGGTCTTACCGTGGAGCCGCCTCTCATTGTGGAAAGCGCCGATGGCAGCTACTCCGATGAGATGAAAAGGATATATCACATTGTATAATTTAACATTATTATTCTATTTGTAAAGGAACTTGTGCTATGGGAACCTTATATATTGTGGGCACCCCCATCGGGAATTTGGGGGACTTCTCCCCCCGCGCCATTGAGATCTTAAAAACGGTGGATTTCATCGCCGCTGAGGATACCCGCGTTACCCTTAAGCTGCTCAACCATTTTGAGATCCGGAACACTCTCATCAGCTACCACGAACACAATGCCGCTGCCCGCGGCCCGGAGCTGTTAGAACGCCTGCTGAACGGCGAAAATGGAGCCATTGTGACCGATGCGGGGATGCCCTGCATCAGCGACCCCGGCGAAGGACTGGTGGCTCTCTGCCATGAAAATGAGGTGGAGATTGCCACAGTGCCCGGCCCCACCGCCGCCATGACCGCCCTGGCCGCCAGCGGTCTGCCCACCGGCAAGTTCCTCTTTGAGGGCTTTCTGCCCATCAAAAAGGGGGAGCGTGACGCTGCCCTGCAAGCGGTCAGCCGCCTGCCGCATACCCTCATTTTCTACGAAGCCCCCCACCGCCTGCGCCAGACCCTTGCCGCCCTGCTGGAGGGGCTGGGGGATCGGCCCATCACCCTGTGCCGGGAGCTGACCAAGCTGCACGAAGAAATGCAGCGCACCACCCTGGCGGCTGCCGTGGCGGAATACGCCGAGCGGGAACCCCGCGGGGAATATGTGCTTATCGTGGCCGGGGCAGCAGAAAATGACTACACTGTCCAAATGACGCTGGAACAGGCCGCAGCGCTTGTGCGCCGCCTGGCTGGGGAAGGACAATCCTTGAGCGACGCGGCCAAGCAGGTAGCTAAGGAAACCGGCTACCGTAAGGGTGAGCTTTACCGCCTGGCGCTGGAAAGCGACTGATCGCGCACGGCTATCTATTATCTATCATCATACCAAAAGCCCCCGCTCCTTTTCGGAGCGGGGGCCTTCTTTGTTTTTAGTCTGCCTGCATTAAGATCAGATCAGCTCGATGATGGCCATCTCAGCAGCGTCGCCGCGGCGGGGGCCAATCTTTACGATGCGGGTATAGCCGCCGTTACGGTCGGCATACTTGGGGGCGATCTCATCCATAACCTTCTTCGCGACGGTTTCCTTGGTGATGTAGGAATAAACCTGACGCTTGGAGTGAAGGTCATTTGCCTTGGCAATGGTGATCATCTTCTCCGCCATTGCACGCACTTCCTTGGCGCGGGTCACGGTCGTCTCGATCTTACCGTTCTCCAGCAGGAAGGTAACCATGGCACGGAGCATCGCTTTTCTATGGTCAGTGGTTCTACCCAGTTTTCTGGCACCTGGCATTTATATCACTCCTTACCTTTTATTCGTCGTCGCTGTGCAGGTTAAAGCCCAGAGCCTCCAATTTGCTCATGACTTCCTCCAGCGACTTTTTGCCGAGATTGCGAACCTTCATCATCTCTTCGGGCGATTTGTTGATCAGATCGCCTACCGAATTGACGCCGGCACGCTTCAGACAATTGAAAGCGCGAACAGAAAGGTCAAGCTCTTCAATGGTCATCTCAAGAACCTTATCCTTACCGGATTCTTCCTTCTTTTCCATGATCTCGGTGGCATTCACTTCGTCACTCAGTTCCACGAAGTGATTGAGTTGTCTATTGAGGATCTTGGCAGCCAAGCTGACGGCCTCTTTGGCAGAAATGGTACCATCGGTCCAGATCTCCAGGGTCAGCTTGTCATAGTCGGTAATCTGTTCTACCCGGGTGTTTTCCACCGAGTAATTCACTTTCAAAACCGGTGTATAGATACTATCGGTGAAGATGGTACCCACCGGGGCCGCACCGTTGTTCAGCTGCTTGTTGCGGTCCGCGCTTACATAGCCCTGGCCCTTTTGCAGAACCATCTCCATGTTCAGCTTGGCGCCTTCTGCCAGCGTTGCAATGTGCATTGTCGGGTCCAGGATCTCCACTTCGCTGCTGCCGGTAATGCAGCCTGCGGTCACTTCGCACTCGCCTTCGGCGGCAATGTGTACCGTTACAGGCTCCTCACCATGCAGTTTGGCAATGAGTCCCTTGATGTTCAGAATGATCTCAACGACATCTTCCTTTACACCGGGAATGGTGGAAAATTCGTGCTGGACACCGTCGATCTTAATGGAAGAAACGGCCACGCCGGGAAGCGAGGAGAGCAGAACCCTACGCAGACTGTTGCCCAGGGTAATGCCAAAGCCACGGTCCAGCGGCTCGGCAATAAACTTGCCATAGCTGCCATCGGGACGAAGCTCTGCTGTTTCGATCTTAGGCTCGATAATTTTGACCATTCATTTCCCTCCTTAAATCAGCTTTTAGCGTACTGTACCTTCCCAAACTGACATTCGTCGGGTCAAGCATTATTTGCTGTAGAACTCAACGATCTGCTGCTCTTCGATGTCCATATCCACATCCTCGCGGGCGGGCAGGCGGACAACCTTAGCGGTCAGCTGGTTCTTGTCAGCATCCAGCCACTGGGGAACAGGACGGGAAGCGTTAGCCTCGGTAACAAGCTTGATCTTATCGGAGTTACGGCTGCCTTCAGCAACGGAAACCACATCGCCGGCCTTTACCAGAATGGAGGGGATGTTGGCCTTCTTGCCATTCAGGGTATAGTGACCATGACGGACCAGCTGACGAGCCTCCTTGCGGGAAGCGGCAAAGCCCAGACGATAAATTACATTATCCAGTCTACGCTCCAGGATGCTCAGCAGGTTTTCACCGGTCTTGCCGGGCATGCGCTCTGCCATGTCAAAATACTTGAGCATCTGGTTTTCCATTACGCCATAGTAGCGGCGGGCGGTCTGCTTGGCACGCAGCTGGGTGCCATACTCAGAAACCTTCTTGCGGGACTTGCCGTGCTGGCCGGGAACCGACTGTCTGCGGCCTACAGCGCACTTGTCGGAGTAGCATCTGTCGCCCTTTAGGAACAGCTTTTTGCCCTCACGACGGCAAAGTCTGCATACAGGACCTGTATATCTTGCCATCTTTTTTTCCTCCTATTATACGCGTCTTCTCTTGGGCGGACGGCAGCCATTGTGGGGAATGGGGGTGACATCCTTGATCATGGTGACCTCCAGACCAGCAGCCTGCAGCGCACGAATGGCAGCTTCACGGCCTTGGCCGGGGCCCTTTACATAAACTTCTACGCTCTTCAGGCCATGCTCCATAGCAGCCTTGGCAGCCACCTCAGCGGCGGTCTGGGCAGCAAAGGGAGTGGACTTACGGGAGCCACGGAAACCGAGGCCGCCGGCAGAAGCCCAGGACAGTGCGTTGCCCTGCGTATCGGTCAGAGTGACGATGGTATTATTGAAGCTGGACTGGATATGGGCGGCGCCGCGCTCGATGTTCTTCTTCTCACGGCGACGACGGATCACAGCCTTTTTCGCTACCTGTTTAGCCATATTCGATTTCCCTCCTTACTTCTTCTTATTCGCAATGGTCTTGGCGGGGCCTTTACGGGTGCGCGCGTTGGTCTTGGTGCGCTGGCCGCGTACAGGCAGGCCCTTTCTGTGGCGGACGCCGCGGTAGCAGCCGATCTCCACCAGACGCTTGATGTTCAGCGCCACATCGCGGCGCTTGTCGCCTTCCACGATCAGGTGATGGTCGATATACTCACGGATCTTAGCCTCGTCCTCCTCGGTCATATCCTTTACACGGGTATCAGGATTGACGCCGGTGGCGGCGAGAATGTCGTTGGCAGTCTTACGGCCGATGCCGTAGATATAGGTGAGTGCGATTTCCACCCGCTTTTCTCTGGGCAGGTCTACACCAGCAATTCTTGCCATTCTTTAGTACACCTCCGTTTCGTTACTCTTAGCCCTGACGCTGCTTATGCTTAGGATTATCGCAGATGACCATGATGCGGCCTTTCCGCTTAATAATCTTGCACTTTTCGCACATCGGCTTTACAGAAGGTCTTACTTTCATGATATTTACCTCCTTTTGTTCTGCACGGTTTATCGCCGTGCCGCTTGCTTTTTACTTACTTGGTGCGCCAGGTGATGCGCCCCTTGGTGAGATCGTAGGGGGAAATTTCCACCGTTACCTTATCGCCGGGCAGGATGCGGATGTAGTTCATGCGCAGCTTGCCGGAGATATGCGCCAGGATGACATGCCCGCTGGGCAGCCGCACCTGGAACTGGGCATTGGGCAGTGCTTCTACTACCTCGCCCTCGATCTCAATGACATCTTGCTTGGACATATTGGCGTTTACCTCCCTCATTCTGGATCTGTGTCGTTGTACCTATGTGCTGCCTGGGCCAATGCGCGTCTCAGCCTTCTATCCGCCGCATATTGCTGCGGTTCCAGCCGCTGGGCTGTTGCCCGCACATGGCGCAGGTTCTTCCGTTTTGGGTGGCTCAGCCGCCGCTTTTTGCCGTCTGCCAGCAGGCACTCCTTTTCAGTGCGTTCCAGCACTACATAGAGTTCCCCGGCATCCCGCCCCGCGGTGGCCAGCACCACACTTCCTTTCTCCGGCATTCCCGTTGCCCTCCCGTTTACAGCTTGGTCAGTATCACCGGGCCGTTATCGGTTATGGCAATGGTATGCTCGAAGTGGGCACAGGGGCTGCCGCTTTCGGTCACAACAGTCCAGTCGTTATCCAGGGTATACACCCCTTCGCCCTTCAGGTTTATCATAGGTTCTATGGCTATCGTCATACCGGGCATCAGCCGCACGCCGCGCCCCGGGTGGCCGTAGTTCGGCACTTCGGGGTCCTCGTGCATCTTACGCCCTACGCCGTGGCCCACATATTCGCGCACCACGCCGTAGCCATAGCTTTCGGCATAGGTCTGCACCGCCGAGCCGATATCGCCCAGGCGGTTGCCCTTGAGTGCCGCCGCGATGCCGCGGTTCAGGCACTCCTGGGTGACCTCCAGCAGTTGTTTTGTTTCGGGAGCGATCTCACCCACACCCACGGTATACGCGGAATCCCCGTGATACCCGCCGATGCAGGCGCCCACATCGATGCTTACAATGTCGCCTTCCTTGATGAGGTGCTTCTTATCCGGAATGCCGTGGATCAGCTCTTCATTGACGCTGATGCACGCCGCCGCCGGAAAGCCATACAGTCCCAAAAAGGAAGGGGTCGCCCCGCGGGAAGTAATCGTTTCGTGTACCACACGGTTGATCTCCCAGGTGGTGGTGCCGGGCTTGCAGGCCCGCACTCCTGCCCACAGGGCCTCCGCCGTGATCTTACCGGCCTGTTTCATCAGAGCCAGCTCCTTGGAGTTTTTCAGTACGATCACAGCTTCATCCCTCCAGTATCTTCAGGATCTCCGCCGTCGCGTTTTCAATGCTTTTCGTTCCGTCGATCTCCGAAAGAACGCCGCGGCCGCGGTAGAAATCCACCACAGGGTCCGTCAGTTCATGGTAAACCTTCAGGCGGGCCCGAACGGTCTCGGGCCGGTCGTCACTGCGTGCCTCCAGGTGGCCGCCGCACTTGTCGCACACACCCTCCACAGCGGGGGGGTTGTTCTTCAGGTGATAGCTGGCGCCGCACTTGTCGCACATCACGCGCCCCTGCACCCGGTCTACCAGTACCTCGTCCGGTACATCGATCAGCAAGGCTTTATTCACCTTGATGCCCATATCCACCAGCGCCTCGGCCTGGGCCAGGTTCCGGGGGAACCCATCCAGGATGAATCCGTTGGCACAGTCGGGGGAGGAGACCCGGTCACGGATGATCTCGGTCACGATCTCATCCGGCACGAATTTCCCCTGGTCCATCAGGTCTTTCACCTGCTCTCCCAGCTCGGAGCCGCTGCGGATCACTTCCCGCAGCGCATCTCCGGTGGAGATCTTTTTGATCCCGTAGCGGCGGCACAGGATATCCGCCTGGGTACCCTTGCCGGCTCCGGGGGGGCCAAACATAATCAATTTCATCATGATTCTGTTTCCTCTTGTCGGGGCTTATTCCAGGAAGCCCTTATAGTGGCGCATCATCATCTGGGATTCCAGACTGCGGGCCGTATCCAGCGCTACGCCTACCACGATGATGATAGAGGTACCGCCCATGGAGATATTCATCTTCGCCACAGCACCCAGGATAATGGGCAGGATAGCGATAACAGCCAGCATCAGCGCGCCGGTCAGGGTCGTCTTGGAAATGATACGGCTGATGAAATCAGAGGTAGGCTTTCCGGGACGGATACCGGGGATGGCGCCGTTGTTCTTGCGGATGTTGTTGGCCATCTCAATGGGGTTGTACTGGATAGCAATATAGAAATAATTGAACAGGATGATGAGGATAAAGTACAGCAGAGCGTACCAGATGCTGTTGGTGGAGAACACATTGGAGATAAACTTCGCAAAGCCGCCCTCCGCATTGGGGTCCACAAAGCCAACAATGGTACCGGGGATCGCCAGGAAGGTGGAAGCAAAGATGATAGGCAGAACACCGCTCATGTTTACCTTAATGGGCATGTAGGTATTCTGGCCGCCGTACTGCTTCCGGCCCACGATCCGCTTGGCATACTGTACCGGGATACGGCGCTCGGCGCCGTTCATCAGTACGATGAATGCGATCATCGCAATGAAAAGGATAACGACCAGCGGCACCCATACATAGTACTGGGGATAGAACTCGCCCAGCTGGATATAGGTGATCAGTCTGGTGATGAGGGTGGGGATACGCGCCACGATGCCCGCGAACAGGATAAGGGAAATACCGTTGCCGATACCCTTTTCATCGATGCGCTCGCCCAGCCATACTACCAGCATGGCACCGGCACTAAAGGCCAGCACAATGGCAATACCGCTGATCCACGCGGCAGCGCCGGTGGTGTATTTCACGGCATTGAACTGGCTGCTGCGCAGCAGGGTGTAGTACGCATACGCCTGCAGAATAGCCAGACCAATGGTGGAATAGCGGGTGATCTTCTTGATCTTCTTCTGTCCTTCAGGGCCTTCCTTTGCCATCCGCTCCAGGGAGGGAATAGCAACGGTAAGCAACTGAATGACAATGGACGCTGTGATATAGGGTGATACGCCCAGAGCAAAGAGGGTCGCCTCGGCAAAGGCGCCACCGGTCAGCAGGTTCAGGTAACCCAGCAGGTTGCCCTGGGTGCTGTCCAGCATCTCCTGCAGTCGGCTGGGATCCAGAAACGGCACGGGAATGGCACAGCCAAGCCGTACGATTACTAGAATCAGCAGGGTAAACAGGAGCTTCTTGCGGAGATCCTCAATTTTCCATGCGTTCCGTAATGTCTGGAACATTATACCACCTCTGCCTTTCCGCCGGCTGCCTCAATCTTGCTCTTAGCACCTTCGGAGAAAGCGGCTGCTTTAACGGTCAGCTTCTTGGTCACCTCACCGCGGCCCAGGAATTTCACACCGTCATAGGTCTTTTTTACGATGCCTGCATCCTGCAGTGCCTTGGTGTCTACCACGGCGCCGTCCTCAAAGCGGGAGAGGACCTCTACATTCACGCTGGCGTACTTGGTCGCAAAGATGTTCTTGAATCCGCGCTTGGGGATTCGTCTCTGCAGGGGCATCTGGCCGCCCTCAAAGCCGGGGCGTACACCGCCGCCGGAGCGGGCGTTCTGGCCCTTGTGGCCCTTGCCGGCGGTTTTGCCGTTGCCGGAGCCAGCGCCACGGCCTACACGGTAGCCCTTATGGGTGCTGCCGGCAGCCGGAGAAAGCTCATTCAGTTTCATGTTCGCTGCACCTCCTCGCTTATTCAGTTACCTCAATGAGGTGGATAATGGTCTTGATCTTACCACGGGTAGCAGCGTTATCGGGCTGCTCAGTGGTCTGACCGATCTTTTTGAGGCCCAGGGAGTAAGCGGTGGTGATCTGCTTCTCCAGCCGGCCGTTCAGGCTCTTTACCAGCTTGATCTTCAGGGTCTTTTCCATGTTCGCTTACCTCCTTAACCCAGAATTTCTTTTGCGTCCTTACCACGGACCGCCGCAACTTCCTCTACGGTGCGCAGGGCCTTCAGGCCCTCGAAGGTAGCGGTAACAACATTGCAGGGGTTGTTGGAACGCAGGCACTTGGTACGGATATCGCTGATACCGGCAACCTCCAGTACGGCACGCACAGCGCCGCCAGCAATTACGCCGGTACCCTGGGGAGCGGGCTTCATCAGTACCTCACCGGCACCAAATTTGCCGATGATCTCGTGCGGGATGGTGGTTCCCTTGAGGGAAACTTTAACCATGTTCTTCTTCGCATCTTCAATGCCCTTGCGGATAGCGTCCGGGACTTCGCCGGCTTTACCAATACCAAAACCAATGGTACCGTTGCCGTCACCCACGACTACCAGTGCAGCGAACTTGTAGATACGACCGCCCTTGACGGTTTTGGAGACGCGGCCGATGTGTACGACCTTCTCCTGCAGATCCAGTTTAGATGCATCAATACGAGCCAAAAGTGTCCCTCCTCTCTTAGAATTTCAGGCCGCCTTCACGGGCGCCCTCGGCCAGCTCTGCCACGCGGCCATGATATACAAAGCCGCCGCGGTCAAATACGACCTCTTCGATGTTTGCCTTCTTGGCAGCTTCAGCTATCGCAAGACCTACCTTGCGGGCGCCTTCCTTGTTGCCGCCGTAGCCGTCAAAGCCCTTATCCATGCTGGAAGCAGCAGCCAGAGTTACGCCAAGATCATCATTGATGACCTGAGCATAAATGTGGTTGGCGGAGCGGAAAACGGCCAGTCTGGGACGCTGGGCAGTACCGTACACTTTGCCGCGTACTCTGGCGCGTCTTTTAAGACGGTTCTTCTTGCTATCAACTTTTGTAACCATTCAGATACTCCTCCTTCCTTATTTACCCTTGCCGGCTTTACCTTCCTTGCGGATGATAACCTCGTCGACATATTTGATGCCCTTGCCCTTATAAGGCTCGGGGGGACGCTTCTCGCGGATCTCCGCGGCAAACTGGCCTACGGCCTGCTTGTCAGCGCCTTTTACGATTACTTTGTTGGGAGCGGGCACTTCGATGGTGATGCCGGGAATCTCCGGTACTACTACCTGATGAGAATAACCCAGGTTCATTACCAGCTCGTTGCCCTGCTTGGCAGCACGGTAGCCTACGCCGTTGATCTCCAGCTCCTTGGAGAAGCCCTTATCGATGCCCTCCACCATATTGTGGATCAGCGCGCGGTACAGGCCATGCATGCTCTTGGTCTCTTTTTCTTCGTTTGCACGGGTAATGTGCATTACATTGCCGTCCATCTTTACTCCGATGCAGCTGTCGATGGTCTGGCTCAGGGTGATGCCCTTACCGCTGACGGTAACGGTGTTGCCCTCTACCTTTACATCAATGCCGGCGGGGATTTCGATGGGCTTATTACCAATTCTGCTCATTCTACTTTCCCTCCTTACCAGATGAACGCCAGGACTTCGCCGCCGACATTCAGCTTACGAGCCTCTTTATCGGTGATGACGCCCTTGGAAGTGGAGAGGATCGCGACACCCAGGCCCTTCATGACCTTGGGGCAGTCCTCACAGCTTGTATAAATACGCAGGCCGGGCTTGGATACTCTGCGCAGCCCCTGGATAACCGGGGTCTTGTTGGCACCGTATTTCAGGGTAATACGGATAATGCCCTGCTTTCCATCGTCTACTACGGTGAAAGCCTTGATATAACCCTCGTCAAGAAGAATCTGAGCAATAGAAGTCTTCATCTTTGACGCAGGAATATCAACAGTGTCGTGCTTGGCGCTGTTCGCATTGCGGATGCGAGTCAGCATATCAGCAATCGTATCAGTGATATACATAGGTCAACCTCCTTCTTTCTATTACCAGCTTGCTTTCTTTACGCCGGGGATCTGGCCCTTATAGGCCAGCTCGCGGAAACAGATACGGCAGATCCCGTACTTACGCAGGTAAGCGTGGGGGCGGCCGCAGATCTTGCAGCGGTTGTAAGCTCTGGTAGAGAACTTAGCGGGAGCCTGCTGCTTGAGTTTCATCGACAGTTTTGCCATTCTTCTCTACCTCCTTACTTCTCAAAGGGCGCGCCCATCAGGGTCAGCAGCTCTTTGGCTTCTTCATCGGTCTTGGCGGTGGTAACAAAGGTGATGTCCATGCCGCGGACCTTATCGATCTTATCGTACTCGATTTCGGGGAAGATCAGCTGCTCACGGATACCGAGGTTATAGTCGCCACGGCCATCAAAGCTGTTGCCGTTAATGCCGCGGAAGTCGCGTACACGGGGCAGAGCAATGTTGAACAGCTTATCCACGAACTCGTACATTCTCTCGCCGCGCAGGGTCACCTTAGCGCCAATGACCATGCCTTCACGCAGCTTAAAGTTTGCAACGGACTTGTGTGCTTTGCAGGGCATAGCCTTCTGGCCGGTGATCTTGCCCAGGTCGCCAATGATCGCATCCAGCATCTTGGGGTTATCCTTCAACTCACCGCAGCCAACATTGATGACGACCTTATCCAGCTTGGGGATCTGCATAACACTCTTGTAGCCAAACTTGCTCATCATTGCAGGGGCTACATCACTCTTGTAGAATTCTTTCAAACGTGCCATGATTATCCTCCTTCTTAATAAGATGCGCCGCAGTGCTTGCACACACGGGTCTTGGTGTCGCCCTCTACCTTATGGGCCAGGCGGGTCGCCTTGCCGCACTTGGGGCAAACAGCCATTACTTTGCAGGCGTATACAGCGGATTCCGCCTTCATAATACCAGCGGGATCACCCTGCTTGCGGGGCTTCACATGCTTGGTTACCATGTTCAGGCCCTCTACTATGACCTTCTGCTCTTTGGGGCTTACCTGCAGAACTTTGCCCTGCTTGCCCTTATCCTTACCGGAGAGCATGACGACAGTGTCGCCGGTCTTTACATGAATATGATTCATACTTTGCGACACCTCCTTACAGAACTTCCGGAGCGAGGGACAGGATCTTGGTGTAATCCTTTTCTCTCAGCTCTCTGGCTACTGGCCCAAAGATACGGGTACCACGGGGATTTTTGTCCTCCTTGATGATAACGGCTGCGTTTTCATCAAAGCGGATATAAGTGCCGTCTTCCCGGCGCAGCCCCTTCGCGGAGCGTACGATTACGGCACGGACTACTTCGCCCTTCTTGACGGTGCCGCCGGGGGCTGCCTTCTTGACGGAAGCCACGACTACATCGCCGATATTGGCATATCTCTTTCGGGAGCCGCCCAGCACGCGGATACACATAAGCTCCTTCGCGCCGGTGTTATCAGCTACCTTGAGATAGGTCTGCATCTGAATCACAGAGCGTTCCTCCTTTCAAAGACTCGTGCAGCTTCTCTGCACGGTTCTATCCATGTTAAATAGATTGATACAAATTTGCTTGCAGCAGATCCCAAAAGGCTTATTTCGCCTTCTCGATGATCTCTACCACGCGCCATCTCTTATCCTTGGAGATAGGACGGGTCTCCATGATCATGACGGTATCGCCGATACCGCAGGCGTTCTGCTCATCGTGCGCCTTAAATTTTACAGTGCGCTTTACGATCTTCTTGTACAGCGGGTGACGAACATTATCGATAACGGCGACCACTACGGTCTTGTCCATCTTATCGGAAACGACCATGCCCGTTCTGGTTTTTCTCAGGTTTCTTTCGCTCATCAGGATATCCTCCTTTCTCCTTACTTAGTCTCCAGCTCTTTTTCCTTCAGCACGGTCTTTACGCGGGCAATATCCTTCTTGACCTCTACAAGACGCAGCGGGTTATCCAGCTGGTTTACGGCGTGCTGGAAGCGAAGATTGAAAAGCTCGGTCTTCAGGTCAGCAAGCTTTTTGTTCAGATCCTGAGCAGAAAGTGCTCTGATTTCGGTAGCCTTCATTATTCTTCACTCCCTTCGGTTTCTTTCTTTACAAATTTGCACTTGATCGGCAGCTTGTGCATAGCCAGACGCATGGCCTCGCGGGCAATGCTCTCGTCTACGCCGCCCATCTCAAACAGGATGCGGCCGGGCTTAACGACCGCTACCCAGTACTCAGGGCTGCCCTTACCGGAACCCATTCGGGTCTCAGCGGGCTTGGCGGTTACGGGCTTATCGGGGAAGATCTTGATCCATACCTGACCGCCACGCTTGATGTAACGGGTCATGGCGATACGGGCGGCCTCGATCTGGTTGGAAGTGATCCAGGCGGGCTCCAGAGCCTGCAGACCATACTCACCGTTGGAGATGGTGTTGCCGCGCAGTGCCTTACCGGTCAGACGACCGCGCTGAACGCGACGATATTTTACTCTTTTGGGCAACAGCATTACTTGCGGCCTCCTTCCTTCTTGGGCTTACGGTCCTGCAGCACCTCACCGGCATAGATCCAAACCTTTACACCGATGCGGCCGTAGGTGGTGGCAGCCTCTGCAAAGCCGTAGTCAATGTCGGCACGCAGGGTCTGCAGCGGGATAGTACCCTCATGGTACTGCTCTACGCGGGCAATCTCAGCGCCGCCCAGACGGCCGGAGCACTGAGTCTTGATGCCCTTGGCGCCGGGCTCGCGGCCCATGGGCTTCATGGCGCGGCCGATGGCCTGCTTCATGGCACGACGGAAGGATACACGACCCTCCAGCTGGGCAGCAATGTTCTCGGCAACCAGCTGGGCGTTCTTATCGGGGCTCTTTACCTCGATCACGCCCAGGGGCAGTACGGTCAGCTTCTGGGTCTTGCCCTTGTTTACCAGGGCCTCGCACTCAGCGCGCAGCTTCTCGATCTCCGCGCCGCCCTTACCGATAACGATACCGGGACGGGCACAGTGGATGTTGATGCGAACCTTATCGGCGGTTCTCTCGATCTCAATCTTGGGAACGCCGGCATCATACAGCTTTTTCTTCAGGAATTTACGCAGGTTATAGTCCTCGACCAAGATATCGCCGAAAGCGTTATCACGAGCAAACCAGCGGGAATCCCAATCCTTGATTACGCCCACGCGAAGACCGTGGGGATTTACTTTCTGTCCCATAGTTTACCTCCTTCTTTCAGCTTATTCTTTTTCACGCAGAACCATAGTCACGTGAGAGGTTCTCTTCATCACGCGGAATGCTCTGCCCTGTGCTCTGGGACGAATTCTCTTGAGCATAGGACCGGGGCAGACAAAACACTCTGCGACATAAAGATTCTTCTTGTCCATGTTAAAGTTGTTCTCCGCGTTGGCAATGGCGCTCTTCAGCAGCTTGGCGAGAGGCTCGCAGGCAGCCTTGGGGGTCAGGGCCAGAATGGCGGTCGCTTCTTCAACAGGCTTGTTGCGGATCAGATCCAGCACGATCTGTACCTTGCGGGGCGAGATGCGCGCATGTCTGAGATAAGCCTTAGCTTCCATGTGTTTTTCCTCCTTTCGGTCCTATTTTAAGATTTCTTGGCGCCGGCGTGGCCGCGGAAGGTACGGGTGGGGGCAAATTCGCCCAACTTGTGGCCAACCATATCCTCGGTGACATATACCGGTACATGCTTGCGTCCGTCATGCACAGCAAAGGTGTGACCGACGAAGTCAGGGAATATTGTGGAGGCACGGCTCCAGGTCTTGAGGACGCGCTTTTCGCCCGCCTCGTTCATGGCTTGTACTCTTGCCAGCAGCTTAGGCTGCACAAAAGGTCCTTTTTTGATACTTCTGCTCATAGTTCAATATCCTCCTTTCCTCGCGGTTATTTCGCGTTGCGGCGCTTGACGATGAACTTGTCAGAGGCCTTGTGCTTGTCGCGGGTCTTGTAACCCAGCGCGGGCTTGCCCCAGGGGGTCACAGGGCCGGGACGGCCGATGGGCGCGCGGCCCTCACCACCACCGTGGGGATGGTCGCAGGGGTTCATTACGGAACCGCGTACGGTGGGACGGATACCCATATGACGGGTGCGGCCGGCCTTACCGATGTTCACATTCTCGTGGTCGATGTTGCCTACCTGGCCAATGGTAGCCATGCAGTTCAGCTGCACATTGCGCAGCTCGCCGCTGGGCAGACGGATCATGCCGTACTTGCCTTCCTTGGCCATCAGCTGGGCCATGTTGCCAGCGGCGCGGGCCAGCTGGGCGCCCTTACCGGGGTACAGCTCCACATTGTGGATGACGGTACCTACGGGGATGTTCGCCAGGGGCAGCGCGTTGCCGGGCTTGATATCGGCAGCGGGGCCGGAAACAACGGTATCGCCAACCTTCAGGCCAACAGGGGCTAGGATGTAGCGCTTCTCGCCGTCCTCATACTGCACCAGTGCGATATGAGCGGAACGGTTGGGATCGTACTCCAGCGTCAGCACGGTAGCGGGCATATCCAGCTTCTCGCGCTTGAAGTCGATCACACGGTATTTGCGACGGTTGCCGCCGCCCTGGTGACGCACGGTGATGCGGCCGGTATTGTTGCGGCCGGAATGCTTCTTCACCGGTTCCAGCAGGGATTTCTCGGGGGCTACCTTGGAAAGCCCGGAATAGTCGGTCACGGTCATGCCGCGGCGACCGGGAGTCGTGGGCTTATAGCGTTTAATAGCCATTTTAATTCCTCTCCTTTGTAGATTTTAGCGGAGCCGGAGCAGGCTCCATACAATAAGATGTTCTTACGCGGCGGGGACTGAAACCCCGGGGAGCAGCCAAATTACCGCATGCTCTCAAAGAACTCGATGGTCTTGGAATCCTCGGTCAGGGTCACGATCGCCTTCTTGTAGCTGGCGGTATAGCCCTGATAGCGGCCCATTCTCTTCAGCTTGCCGTCGCAGTTCATGGTGTTTACGGCAGCTACCTTGGTGCCGGGGAACATGGTCTCCACTGCCTTGGCGATCTCCACCTTGTTGGCGGTCTTCATCACCTTAAAGGTGTACTTCTTGTGCTGCATCGCTTCCATGGAGCTCTCGGTCACGATGGGGGCAACGATAATATCCTGGATCATTTTCATTTCGCGTACACCTCCTCCAGCTTATCTACCGCAGCCACGGTCAGGATCATCTTGCGGGAGTTGAGCACATCATAGGTGTTCATCTCGCCCACAATGCTGGTCTTTACGCCGGGGATGTTATTGGCGGAACCAACCAGGGTCTTGTTCACGGTGTCGGTCACGATGAGAGCCTTGCCCTCAGCGCCCAGCGCCTTCAGCATGTTTACTACGGTCTTGGTCTTGTACTCATCTACCTTGATGGCGTCTACCAGAATCAGCTCATTCTCGGCAACCTTGGCGGAAAGAGCGCTCTTCAGGCCAACGACCTTCATCTTGCGGTTGATGGTGTAGCGGTAGGAACGGGGCTTGGGGCCCAGCGCCACGCCGCCGTGAGTCCACTGGGGAGCACGGGTCGAACCCTGACGGGCATGACCGGTACCCTTCTGACGCCAGGGCTTTTTGCCGCCGCCGGAAACCTCGGTGCGGGTCAGGGTGGACTGTGTGCCCTGACGCTGGTTCGCCAGATAATTCTTGACCACTTCGTGCAGGACTGCCTTGTTAGGAGTCACCGCAAAGATCGCGTCGTTCAGCTCACGCTCGCCGACGCTCTTGCCGGTCATATCGTAAATTGTAACCTTAGCCATTCTTCGTATCCTCCTTCCTGTTAAGCCTTCACGGAGTCGGTGATGGTAACAATGCCGCCCTTAGCGCCGGGGATAGCACCCTTGATGGCGATGAGGTTGTTCTCGGCATCGATCTTCACGACAGCCAGATTCTGTACGGTCACGCGCTCAGCACCCAGGTGGCCGGGCAGCTTCTTGCCCTTCATTACACGGCTGGGGTCGGAGCAGGCGCCGTTGGAACCGGCATGACGATGAACGGGGCCGGTACCGTGGGTATCCTTCAGGGAGTGGGCATTGAAGCGCTTGATTACGCCTGCATAGCCTTTACCTTTGGAAGTACCGCAGACATCCACCGCGTCGCCCGCGGCAAAGGTATCTGCTTTGATGATGTCGCCGACATTCAGGGCGGCGATATCGTCCAGACGGAATTCTTTCAGGGTCTTTTTCAGGGCTACATCAGCCTTGGCAAAGTGGCCCTTGATCGCTTTGGTGGCTCTCTTGTCGCTCAGTGCGCCAAAACCGATCTGCACGGCCTCATAACCGTCGTTTTCGATTGTCTTCTTCTGCACTACCACGCAGGGGCCGGCCTCTACGACCGTTACCGGTACTACATTGCCCTTTTCGTCAAAGAGCTGGGTCATACCGATCTTCTTGCCGATGATACATTTTTGCATTTGTGTGTTCCTCCTGTTCGGTTATTGGTCGGCCAAATTATGTTCGGGTCGGCCGACATGACCTTACCCGCCTTTCGGCGGCAGGTGCCGGGTATCGGTCCAAGCCGTTTTTACAGCTTGATTTCGATCTCTACGCCGGCGGGCAGCTCCAGACCGGTCAGCGCTTCCACCGTCTTGTTGGAAGGTCTGAGGATGTCAATGAGCCGCTTGTGGGTTCTCATCTCAAACTGCTCGCGGCTGTCCTTGTACTTATGGACGGCACGCAGGATGGTCACGATCTCCTTTTCGGTGGGCAGCGGGATCGGACCGGACACGCGGGCGCCTGTGCGCTTCGCGGTCTCCACGATCTTCTCTGCTGCGGTATCCACCAGCTGGGCATCATAGCCTCTCAGTCTGATTCTGATTTTTTCCTTGACTGCCACTTTGCATCGCCTCCTGTTTTTTAGTTTACTCAGGCGACGGTTTTTGCCCTGCTTTCTTTGCAAACCCTGCCGGGTGTTCCGCGGCATCGCATAAAGAAATCCGGACGCTTCCCAACCCTTTTCGCAAAAGGATTCGGAGCCATCCGGGACCTTTTAATGCACTCGCCGCAGCCATTCCCGTGGGGGTCGGCGCCGGTTGCAGTTCAAAGCCGCCCGGTTTCAAATCGGACATACTCCGCGGAAATTCCCCGTCTGAGCCGCTGTCGTCACAGCAGCTCGGCGGCCACCTCCCGCATCATCGCATATCAAAAGCGCAGTCACGCAAGGATTAGTGTACCATACATCACTCCCATTTGCAAGCTTTTTTGCCCGATTTTCCGGACTTTTTTCACTTTTTTCTTGTCCCACCACATCTTGTACCGCACGCCCCACCCCAGCCACCATATAGGGGAAAGGCACGGCTATACTATTATAATATAGAAGCACTTTGCCGGTCAAATTTGCAGCCGCCTTCGGCTTCGCGGAGTCACCGAAGGTGAAAAAATCCCCCACCTTCCGGCAGGGGAATTCCTCATTTGTTTACGCCTCCGGCAGCTCCTCGTTCTCAGCAAAGTCGGCAAACGCGTCGCACACCGCCTGCATCTCCTCATAGGTCAGGGTAATGCCCTTGCCCATCTTGGTGTGGTCGGGGCTCCACTCCCGCAGGTCAAATTTCGGGTCGCGGTCGTTCCAGCTGACCAGATTCAGCTCCTTACACCAGCCTTTGCTGCCCTCGGCGATTACCGCCAGATGCTGTACAATCTCATATTTCAGTTCTGCCATGGCTTTTTTCCGCCTTTCTCTTTTCCGGTTGTTTACCGGTTATTTTGCGGCGGCCTCTGCCGCGGCTTTCTTCTTTGCCCACTCGCGCATGCGCAGGTTGTGGTCCAGCTGGCGCTTGCGGATCCGGATACTCTTGGGCGTGACCTCCAGCAGCTCGTCCTCCGCCAGGAATTCCAGCGCCTCCTCCAGGCTCAGGATGCGGGGCGGCACCAGCCGCAGCGCGTCATCACTGCCGGAAGCACGGGTATTGGTCAGGTGCTTGGTCTTGCATACATTTACCGAGATATCTTCGCCCTTTGGGTTCTGGCCCACCACCATGCCGGCATATACCTCGGTGCCGGGGTTGATGAACATAGTGCCGCGGTCCTGCACATTAAAGATGCCGTAGGCCACCGCGGTGCCGGTCTCAAAGGCGATCAAACTGCCGGAATGGCGGCCGGGGATATCCCCCTTGTAGGTATCGTAGCCGTGGAACACCGAGGACATGATGCCCTCGCCCTTAGTATCGGTCAAAAACTCGCTGCGGTAGCCAAACAGCCCGCGCGCGGGGATCAGGAAGGTCAGTCGCATCCGTTCGCCCTGGGGATGCATCTCCTGCAGCTCGCCCTTGCGGGGGCCCATCTTTTCCATCACGGTGCCCACGCTGTCGGCCGGTACATCAATGGTCAGCTCCTCGATCGGCTCGCACTTTTTGCCGCCTATCTCCTGGTACAGCACCTTGGGGGCGCCCACCTGGAACTCATACCCCTCACGGCGCATCGTCTCGATGAGGATGGAAAGGTGCATCTCGCCGCGGCCCAAAACCCGGAAGCTGTCGGTGGAATCGGTATCCTTCACATGCAGCGAAACATCCTTCAGCAGCTCGCGGTACAGCCGGTCACGGATCTGCCGGGAGGTAACAAATTTGCCCTCCTTGCCGGCAAAGGGCGAATCATTCACCGAGAAGGTCATCTCGATGGTCGGCTCGCTGATCTTGACAAACGGAATGGGAATAATGGCCGCGGGGTCGCAGATGGTATTGCCGATGGTGATGCTCTCAATGCCGGAGAAGGCCACGATATCGCCCACCGTGGCGGAATCCACCGGGCTCTTCTTCAGACCGTCGTACTGGTACAGCGCAGTGATCTTGCCGCTGGTCTTGAGGTCGGGGTTATGGTAGTCGCACACCGTCACCTGCATGTTCTGCCGAATGGTACCGGCGGTGATCTTGCCTACGCCGATGCGTCCCACAAAGGAGGAATAATCCACACTGGAGACCAGCATGCCCAGCGGCGCGTTCTCATCGCCCTCGGGCGGCGCAATGTGCTCCAGGATGGTATCAAACAGCGGCTTTAGGTCGCTGCCGAACTGATGGGGACTAAAGGAGGCTGCGCCCTGCCGCGCGGAGCAGAACACCACCGGGGCATCCAGCTGCTCATCGCTGGCGCCCAGGTCCAGCATCAGCTCCAGCACCTCATCCACTACCTCGTCCAGGCGGGCATCGGGCCGGTCCACTTTATTGATGACAATGATAACAGTCAGGTCCTGCGCCAGCGCCTTTTCCAGCACAAAGCGGGTCTGAGGCATGGGGCCCTCCGCCGCGTCCACCAGCAGCAGCACGCCGTCCACCATCTTCAGCACGCGCTCCACCTCGCCGCCAAAGTCGGCATGACCGGGGGTATCTACTATATTGATCTTGACGCCGTTATAGGTGGTGGAGGTGTTCTTTGCCAAAATGGTGATGCCGCGCTCCCGCTCCAGGTCGCCGGAATCCATCACGCGGTCCTGCACCACCTGGTTATCGCGGAAGGTGCCGCCCTGCTTGAGCATTTCATTGACCAGCGTGGTCTTGCCGTGGTCTACATGGGCAATAATGGCTATGTTTCTTAAATCTTCTCTAACCAAGGTTGGTCGTCCTTTCTGTGCGGGCAGCAGCTCAGGCCGCCCCTACCATTAAATTTAACCGTAATATTATACACCGGCATTTCGCATTGTGCAAGCCCCATAAATAGCAGATTTGATGGGTTCATCCCGCCTTCGGCATCGCACCACCCTAAAGCCTCCCTTGTGTAAAAGGAGGTGGCACGGCGCAGCCGTGACGGAGGGATTATCAGTATAAAGTTTCGCCTCACCTTCGGCGTCGCACCAACCCAAAGCCTCCCCTGTGTAAGGGGAGGTGTCAGCCGACTGGCTGACGGAGGGGTTGCTGGCACAAACTATGGCAATAGTTTCATCTCGCCTGTCGGCGGCGCGAAGCCTTTTGCAGAGGCATAATCTGTACGGCTCGCCGCCGAGGCATTCCTTTTACTCGTGTGCGTCGTCGCGGGCTTTGCTCCATGTCGGGTTGCTATCCCTATGGGATAGGCAACCCTCCAACGCTCCGCCGCTCCTCTTTTCCCCGGCGGGCCTTGCGTCCCGCCGGGGACCCCATACCAAAACACACTTGGGGCTGTGCCCCAAGACCCCCTAACGCTTAAGCTGCGGCTGG